>JBGAWA010000036.1:0-36140 GCA_044227805.1 Chitinophagales bacterium
AAAAGTCTTACTTTGGTTCATTGCTTCCAGTGTTGTGCTTAATGCTGAAAGCTAATCAAAAGGGGTGGCCATGTGCCACCCCTTAGTTTTATTTTTGTCGGACAATAGTGGTTTCAAACTACAAAATGCGCGGTTTAGGTGAAGATCAGTAACCCCTTACCAGTGTAAAGTCATAGTAAAGTCGGATTTTTCCATTGAAAAATCCGGCTTTAATCGTCATGAATAAACTAAACTATTTTATGATTATAAGTTTTTCGGACGCCAGCAGATTATTGTTTTCTGTAATCATAACCTCATACATGCCAGGCACCAGTCCAAGATCTTTCACATTCAATTTATGATCTTTGGCACTCAATATTTTCGCATACACAATGGCTCCTTTTATATCAGCAACCTTTAATTCCGCATCTTCATGAAGCTGGTAATTCAATACAAAGTTTCCCTGGCTGGGGTTTGGATAAATGCTCATGGAAGTTTTAGCCGCTGCTTCCGTCTCCTCCACGCCCACTTCAACCCCTACTTTCATCTTCAATAAAAAAGCATCATCAAAACCACCAAATACTTCCTGGCCTACTCCGGGTGTGCTGATACCTATACTTTCTGCGGTGCCTACCATAAAAAGGTGCACCTTCTCATTATCCACTGCCAGTGCAAGCGTGCTTTCATTTTCATCTCCTCCACAGTAGGTTCCCCAGATCCTGTTACCGGCTGAATCAAATTTGTCAACAAACATATCCTCTTTTCCGCCAAAGACTGGTTGAAATCCATCAGCTGTCGCCATGCTTGTAAGAGAAGATGTCGTTCCACCCATATACACATCATTGTTGATCATGGTGATCGCACGGCCACGATCGTCCGGTGGATCTCCCAGGTAAGTGGACCATATAGGATACCCATCGGTACTCCACTTCATCAGTACAGCATCATGATAAGGTTGCCCCTGGTTGTCATAACCGGCAGTCCAAGTTTCCTGGAATGCTCCCGGCGTGGCAACACCTGTATCACTGGCGCTGTAACCGGTAAAATAAACATACTTGCCTTTATCATCTACTCTCACACCACGTCCGCGATCCTCCACGGCGCCGCCCCAATAGGTGCACCACTTCAAACCGCCGTTCGGATTGTACTTGGCCAACAGGTAATCCTGCCCTCCTCCATTGTGATCCCTGAACGCGTTCTTCTTAATACCAAACTTGCTTCCTGTACTGCCATTGATGTAGATGTTATTTTCATTATCAGCATCCACACTCCTGCCATGATCTTCGCTCTCTCCGCCTAAAAAAGTAGCCCAAATTAATTGACCACCGGCTGTCCATTTGCTGAGGCACAGATCAGAGTTGCCATTATTAACCGGTTGCCAGGCATCAGGAGTTGCAATACCGCTATCGCTGTTGGAATAGCCAACCATTATTATATTTCCGGCATCATCCTTCTTCAATCTGCGGATGATATCCTCATCTTCACCTCCATAATAAGTCGCCCATACTCTTTCACCGGCCGGGCTGAAATAAGCAAGAATACCATCCTCAACGCCTGCAAATACTTCCTGGTGCATACCATTTCCAATGGTTACGATGCCAGCTTCGCTCGTAGTATGCGCTCCGAGATAAATAAATTCATCTTCATTTACAATGCAGGCACGTGCCCGGTCTAAACCCGAACCTCCATAATAGGTTCCCCAGATCCGTGCACCGTTATCATAATATTTTTCAAGCATGATATCAATTTCACCAATCAATTCGGTCTGAAAGGCGCCATCCGATGCAATATTTTCTGTGCTGTAGGTTCTGCCGGTCAATATCACATGGTCTTCGCTGTCAACCGCAAGACCCCGTCCTTCATCACTGTATAAGCCACCACAGTAGGTAGCCCAAACCAGCGTAGGGTCGATTACCAGCGATTGTTTAGTATCATAATGCGGAACATTAAAGGTGATATAATCATGCTCCTTCTTAAAAGAAACCTCTACCGGCATCAACTTAACACCTGCAGCGTTGCGCACGAAGGATTCGGGGATCATTTCAAAAATACGACCGATGCCGTTTGTGGTTTCGAGTGTGCCGTTGTCATAAATTTCCTGTCCGTTGATGCCATGATACCTGTACCTGATATCATTCACATTACCGCCCGGATGCACCACAAAATCATAAGCCAGCGACCGCATGGGATAACCCGCAGGTGAAGCGATCATCACCAGGTCGATATTGTGATAAATTCCCTTATAGGTTACCTTATTGAATTGTGGAACCCTGGTGATTCCTTCCTGTGGTGTGTACGAAAGATAATAATTCAGGTAATCCGGGAGTACTTCTTCGGCTACCACCTGCACATTTGAATTGGCTCCGACAAACTCAAGATCAATCCTGTTGCTTTTGTAGATCGCATTGGGTAAAGGCGCATCTTCCGGATCAAGGTGATGCGCTGCGGCATATCCATCGGCTTCGGAAATGCGGCTTGGATCTTCTTCCATCGTGAAAAGATCGAAGCTGATGCCGTTAGTTTTTAGTTGCACCTTCATGCCGTCGCGAATATATAGGTACAAAAGATCCTTTCTTGGAACGCCATCCTGATCAAGAAACTGGCCTTTGTTTTCGATAAACCCGAGCGGACCGTTCAGAAAAAATTTCTGTTGCGCCTGTGCCTGCGGGATCGAAGTTGCCAGGATCAACAGCACTGACCAACTCCAGGCAACCGATAAAAATTTAAAATTCTGATTCATTATGGGCGTATTTTTTTAAGGTTAAAAGTGATTTCCAGAAAATCGTATGATATGCTGAAGGCTATTTTAGTCAGCCTACCGGATGATGATAAAATTTCGGCTCACCAATTCTTTGCCATTCGCCGTAATCTTACAGGTGTAAATTCCCGGCGATGTGTCCGGTGTTGTTACCGTGATTTTCTGATCAGTTACATTCAAGGGCTGTGCATGAATCAACTCACCTTTCATGTTATAAATACTCATGTTTCCGGGTTCAGTCAGATGATATTTCAGCGAAAAGACACCTTGGTTAGGATCCGGGTAAATGGTTACGGTGGATAGCTTTGCCGGGGAATTTACAGCGGTAACAGTATCAACCTGTATTTTAACTAGGTAAGCATCTTCATACCCGCCATATACCACTTGCGCGGCGCCCGGTGTAGCAATATCAATACTGCTTGTTGTTCCTACCTGGTAGATATGAGTATGCGATTTGTCTACTGCTAAAGCAAGGGTACTCTCACTACCCTCTTCTCCGATATAGGATCCCCATTTTCTGTTTCCATTTGCATCAAAGTGCTCGATAAACATATCATCATTACCGCCGAAAACCGGTTGAAATCCATCAGGCGTTGACATTACAGTTGAATTGGAAGTGGTGCCACCAATATATACTTCATGGCCAATCATGGTGATGGCTCGTCCACGATCATCCTTTGGACCACCAATAAATGTTGACCAGATCGGATATCCGTTTGTACTCCATTTCATCAATACGGCATCATGAAAAGGCTCACCCGCAGCATCGTATCCTTCACTCCAGTTTGGTTGAAATGCTCCAGGCAATGTCACACCATCCTCGCTGGCACTGTAACCTGTGAAATAAACGAATTCACCATCTTTATCTACATATACACCTCTTCCCCTGTCTTCCACCTCTCCGCCCCAGTACGTGCTCCATTTGCAGTTGCCGTCTTTGGTAAATTTGGCGAGCAGATAGTCCTGGCCTCCGGCACTGGAATCTTTAAAAGCGTTTTTCTTTATTCCGTATTTGCTGCCGGTACTGCCGTTAACATAGATATTATCTGCATCATCAGTCGCAACGCTTCTGCCATGATCTTCACTTTCACCACCAAGGTAGGTACCCCAAATGCGGTGTCCTGTTGTATCCCATTTGATAAGCATCAAGTCGGAGTTGCCATGCCAATCCGGTTGGTAGGTACCAGGAGTGGTGATGCCGCTATCACTTTCTGAATACCCGACAAGGATAATGTTACCGTCAATATCAAATTTGAGGCGTCGTACTACTTCTGTACCAAGGCCCCCGAAATAGGTTGCCCACTTTCTGTATCCTTCTTTGGTAAAATAGCCTAACACACCATCATCACCATCCCCTCCTGCAAACTGCTCCCTGAAAATATAATTTCCATTGTCAGGATCTCCGGCAGCAATACCATCCGGGCTGTCTGTATGACTTCCGAAATAGAGGTTATCATACTTATCAGTAATAACACCCCGAATGTGGTCGGTCTTGGATCCACCCCAATAAGTTCCCCAAAGTCTTACGCAGTTGGAGGTGTATTTCTCAATCTGCATGTCGACATCACCCAGCAACTCTGTTTGAAAGGCTCCGTCCGTTGCAATGCCATTTGAACTGTAGGTGCGACCTACCAGAATCACGTTATCATCACTGTCAACACATACTCCACGGCCCTCTTCGCTGTATAAACCGCCGGCGTATGTTCCCCAAATCACAACCGGATCAATCACCAGGGATTGCTTTTTATCATAAGCACCTACTTCAAATGAGATAAAATCTTTATGCCTGGCAAATGATACAGTTACTGGCATCAGCTTATTGCCACTTTTGTTCTGTAAATATGATTCCGGAATCATCTCAAACATGCGGCCAGTTGCATTAGCAGTAACCATAGTACCATCCTCCAAAAAATCACGGTTGCTGGATCCCTGGTAGCGGTAGCGGATATCATTCACATTACCACCTGGATGAACTATAAAATCATAGGCTAATGCCTGATCAGGATATTGGCTGGGGCTGGCAATGAACACTAAATCAATATGGTCATACAAATTCTTATAAGTAACCTTATTGTATAACCTTACATCTTTAATTCCTTCTTTCGGCGTAAAGGCAAGATAATAGTTGAGATAATCAGGCTTCATTTCCTCAGCAATCACCTCCGGATGCGGATTGGCTCCCATAAACTCTACATCAATACGACTACTCTTATAGCGAATATCAGGTATTGGCCGGTCTTCAGGATCAAGAGCATGATCTATTGTATATGCATCAGACTCCTTCACACTTTGAGGGTCTTCTTCCATCGAATACATTTCAAAACTGATAGAAGCAGGCAGCAACTGCACCTTCATACCCTTGTTAACATACATATACAGCAAGTCCTTCCTGACCTCGCCATGTTGATTTCTGAATTGTCCCTTGTTTTCAATAAAACCAATAGCGCCTTTCAACGGTAATCGTTCAGCCTGCTGGGCTTGCATGCGAAGAATGGAAACTAGAAGAAAGAAAACAGAAAAGAAAAATTTAAGAAAGGGAGTAACACAAAGTTTCATGCTTGAAAGTATGGTTTAAGTTCACGAAGTTATTGCATTCAGCTAAAACAGCCATTTAAAAATCCTTAACAAGCTGTTAATTGGAGCGCCAAAAGTACTTCATTTGTTCAAGACATCCATATTCAATTTGCACTGCGAATTAATAAATCCTACTTGCTGATTGCCGAATTCTTGTCAAATTAACTTCGCCGGTTAACGTAAATCCTTCTGCTCCAACATCAGGTCGTTTCATTTCTTCCGGCAGCAAGGTATCAGGGATATCATCTTCCTGAATATTGCCTGCTTTGCAGGGCTATTTTTTGATGCATATAAAATCCATAGCGTATTTTCGCCGCAATAAAATCAGGATTGTCAATTCTGAAAAAAATCCATCGTTACATGCAGGTGAGAATATTTGACTTAAAAAATAATTACCCGGCTCCTTTGCCGCTTACTTATTTACTGGCCGCTTGTTTTTCCCTTACAGCTACCGGAATCACTCTTGCACAGGCACCAGATATAACATGGTCTAAAACTTTCGGTGGCCCTGGCAATGATGTAATGCAGGATATCTTTCCCACTTCCGATGGAAATTTTATCATGCTGGGGTTAACAGATTCAACAGGTGGTGATGTCACTTGCGCCGTTAAAGGCAAACACGACAGCTGGGTGATTAAGATGGCGCCTGACAGCACCATTCTTTGGCAGAAATGTTTCGGTGGTACTCTGGAAGAAGGAAACCCCAATTCAAAAATTATTCAAACGAGTGACGGTGGTTTTCTTTTTCAGACAGAGAGCTGGTCGGATGATTTTGATGTTCAGGGGCATCATAGTCAAAGCGATGCATGGACTGTAAAACTGGATCAGGATGGCAACAAGGTGTGGGCCCGGTCCTTTGGTGGCTCGGATTTCGACACGCCTCGTTTTATGCTTGAATTGCCAGGGCATAAATACCTGCTGATGTCGCGCACCACTTCCCACAATGGTGATGTGCCTGCCAATAGTTATCCCGACTTTTTTAATGCCTGGGTATTTGTAGTGGATAAGGATGGCAATATCGTACGAAACAACATTTACGGTGGTTCCGGTGATGATGATTTATACAAAGCCATTCTGCGCCCTGATGGCACACTGGCAATGTTTGGACTTACCAACTCAACTGACGGAGATCTGGCAGGTCTTAATACGCAGGGAATTGACGGCTGGATGCTGGTCACCGATACCTTGGGCAATGTAATCTCCAGCAAAGTTTATGGCCATCAGAATGAAGAAGACATCCTGGATGTTTTTCCAACGGCTGATGGAGGCTTCATCACATTCGGCGATACACAGGATCCGACCGTTACAGTGGAAAATGGTTCCTGGCATGGCGATTATGATTTTTGGGCCATGAAACTTGATGAGAATGGAAACATTCAATGGCAAGGTATCTATGGCGGATTAAAACGTGAGCAACTTCACCGCGGCGCCATATCATCTTACGATGGCAGCTACTTCCTGAGCGGCTCAACTTTATCAACAGACGGCGACATTCTGAATGAAGATAATAAGGCCAGAGAATTCTGTCTGATGCGCATCAGTACAGAAGGTGCATTTTTATGGAGTGTTGCCATCGGCGGCAGTGAACCTGAATACTGTTACTCTATGATCGATGGCGGATTTGTAGTGGGAGGAGCCTACTCCAATGATGGTGATGTGACAGGGCTTCAGGGTGATGCTGATGGATGGGTGGTTAAATATGACATTGCCACATTGATTCAACAATTGGAATCGCCAACAGGCTTGCAGATCTTTCCCAGCCCTGCTCAACATACTATTCACATTGACTATTCGGCTGTCAATGCACCGGCGGTAGCTGAAATAAAAAATATGCTTGGTCAAACCATATGTTCCCTGCCATCGGGAAAGCAACAGCAGGATGTGGATGTGAGTGCCTGGATGCCGGGAAACTATTACCTGGTCATTAAAACCGAATCCGGTGCAAGCAGGCAGTATGTAAAACCATTTGTGGTGGTGAAATAAAATAGGATATCTGCGTTCTGTAATATGCAATAAAGCTATACCGCTCTTGACAAACTGTATCCGGTTACTGGAGCGGTATGAAACACCAGCGTAAAAAACAAACACAATTATATATGAAAAAAGTGGTGATCACTTTGTTAGTCGTGGTATCACTTCTGATCGCTGCCGCTGTCATTATTCCCGTTTTCTATAAGGACAGTATTGTAGCGAAGCTGAAGAGCGCTGCGAATGAACAATTGAATGCAAAGGTTGATTTCGGAACATTCGGACTTTCCGTCTTTGCTGATTTTCCCAACCTTTCCCTTTGCCTGAATGATCTGGTTGTGATCGGTGTCAATGAATTTGAGGGTGATACCCTTGCGTCGATTAAAGAACTGAAAGTGTCGCTTGATCTCATGAGCGTTATCAATGGCGCTGCCATAAATATCCGATCCATCACTGGCGATCGGATGCTCCTCAACCTGATCGTGCTTAAAGACGGTAAATCAAATTGGGACATCTCGAAACCTGCACCAGGTGCTGTTGCAGGCACTACTTCCCCTTATAAGATTGAGCTGAAATCCTATAAATTCACACATGCTGAAATCCGCTATGATGATCAGTCTATGGGTATGAATGTTTTGCTCAAAGAGGCAAACCATGCAGGATACGGTGATTTCACACAGGACCTTTTTACTTTTTCTACCCAAACCAATGTGGAACAACTTTATACCACCTACGGGGGAATACGATATCTCAGCGGCGTACAAGCTACTTGGAAAGCGGATCTAGAAATAGACAACAAGAACAGCAGGTATACTTTCAAGGAAAACGAATTAACCTTAAACGACCTGGCAGTCGGGTTTAGTGGATATGTTGCCATGCCTGCAGATGACAATATAGAAACAGATATCAAGTTCGCGTCGAAAAAGTCATCCTTCAATACTTTAGTATCGCTTATTCCTGCCGTCTATAAAAATGACTATAAAAATCTGAAATCATCCGGCTCACTTTCATTCGATGGCTTTGTAAAAGGAAATTACAACGACCATGCTTTTCCCGCATTTGACATCCACTTATCTGTGGTGCAAGGCATGTTTCAATATCCTGCGCTGCCCACCGCTGTAAAAAATGTGGCGATTGACCTGAAGGTGAACAATCCTGATGGCATAACAGACCACACCACGATCAATCTGAAACAGCTGCATCTCGAATTGGGTAGTGATCCGTTTGATGCCCGGATATTTATCAGTACACCTGTTTCAGATGTTAATATTGATGCGACAGTTAAAGGAAGGATCAACCTCGGCAATATCAAAAATATTGTGCCGCTGGAAAAAGGAATGACCTTGTCGGGCATGCTGATGGCTGATGTTGCGGCGAAAGGAAGAATGTCTTCCATTGAAAATAAACAGTATGAAAATTTTGCCGGTCACGGCATTTTTTCCATAACCGGTTTAAATTATAAGAGTGCAACCTATCCGGCAGGCCTGCTCATCAACAATTTTCTTCTCACTTTTAATGCAAAGAATGTGACGCTGAATAGCTTCGACGCAAAAATCGGGAACACCGACCTGAAAGCCACCGGCAGTTTTGATAATATTCTTGCCTACTATTTTAAAAAGGAATTGTTGAAAGGATCACTCAGCATCCATTCAAATCTAGTTGACCTGAATCAATTCATGAGCTCATCCCACTCCGCGCCTGAAGGAACGGTGCCTGACACAGCAGCACTGTCGGTTATTGAAATTCCTTCCAACATAGATTTCACCCTGCACGCCACCGCGGCCAATGTGCGGTACCAGGATCTTGATATGCAAAACCTGCAAGGAAATGTTACCATGAAAAATGCAGTGTTGGAAATGAGCGGCATCACGTTTAACACGCTGGATGGGCAGGTCAATATGAGTGGAACTTATTCAACGGTTAAGGTGAAACAACCGGCTTTCAATCTCAGCCTCGCTGTTACGGGTTTTGATATTGCAAAAACCACCACTGCGTTTACGACTCTTAGAAAGATGGCCCCGATTGCAGAAAGATGCACCGGCAAAGTCTCTTCAACTTTTGCCGTTTTGGGCACTCTGGATTCTCACATGCAACCCGTGTTGAATTCACTATCTGGTGGCGGCACACTAAAAACCGGTAACGTGATTCTTTCCAATTTTGAACCGCTTAGCCAGATGGCTGATGCGCTTAAAATGCCTCAATACAAACAACTGGCACTTAGTAATATCAACCTATCTTTTAAATTTAAAGATGGCCGTGTGAATATTGCTCCTTTTGAAACGACACTGGCAGGTACAACGGCTACTATTGAAGGGTCTAATGGATTTGATCAGACGATTGATTATAACATAGAGCTTGCGATACCAAAATCGCAACTCGGAACACAGGCGAACAGTGTAATGAATAACCTGGTGGCAGGTGCCAATAAATCAGCCGGCACCGCTTATTCAATGCCCGACCCTATTCATGTGAAAGTAAATTTAGGTGGCACAGTCACGCATCCTGTCATCAAAACAGGATGGAAAGATGCAGCCTCTAACCTCACCGAAACGATAGCAACTGAAGTGAATGCTGTAGTGGAGGAAAAAATAGATGAAGGCAAAGCGGCAGCAAAGGAACAGGCTGATAAGCTGATCAACGATGCGGAAAGTAAAGCAAAAGAACTGCACGCGGCAGCGGTAATCGCAGCCGATAAAGCCAAAAAAGAAGGCTATGCCGCAGCCGATAAACTGGTAACACAAGCGAAAGATCCTATCTCAAAAGCGGTTGCACAGGCGGCTGCCGATCAGCTTAAAAAAGAAGCAGATGCGCAATCAGCCAAAATCATCAAATCCGCTGATGATGAAGGAAAACGCCTTGTAGAAGAAGCCCGTAAGCAAGCTGATGCCTTGTTAAAATAGGCAATTCTTCCTCCTGAACTTCAGCTGCCAAATCATCCTGCCTGTTTCATACAACTCAGATGATTTCCATCTTGGCCGGTTTAACCCAGCATTTTGGAGTAATATACCTTAAACCCACATCTTGCTGTTCAAAACGGCAACGGGTTTAACCCCGACGTAGAACTGCTTAGGGTTTGTGAAACATTTTCTTTTCTTGACAAATTGAGCAAACCCTTAGCAGTTCTGAGTCGCAGCGAAGCGGGATTTTTCCACTGAAAAATCCGGGTTAAAAAATAATGAACATAAGGTAGATGGAGCTATAAAAGGCGAATTGCACCGACCTCCGGTTGTTTTGGATGAAATCCTGACAGATGATCTCCCTCCATTATTTTTTTTATTAAAAATATTCAAGTCCTTTCTGATTATTTTATTGTTATCCACAATTTTTTTGAGTTTTTTCCACAATATTTTTCACTTTTTATGCGAGTCAGCAAATATTTCTTAAAAAATTAAAAAGCGGTATACCTTTGAGCCAAATCCAGCACCATGACCAACTTAAGATTAAAATCCATTGAGCGTGTATCGGAACACAAACATGCTGATATACGAAATCATGGAAAAAAAATATCCGACTACTTTGCTGAAAACGTTTTCACCGAATCTGTAATGAAAAGTTACTTAAGTGAAGATGCTTACCTGAGTGTAATGTCGGCCACTAAAACAGCGCAGAAAATTGATCGCAAAATAGCCGATCAGGTTGCTTCTGCCATGAAATCATGGGCTATCTCGAAAGGTGCCACACATTACACGCATTGGTTTCAGCCGCTCACCGGTGCCACCGCCGAAAAGCATGATGCTTTTTTCCAGATCAACAGTGCCGGTAAAGGCCTTGAAATATTCGACAGTAATGCACTCGTACAACAAGAACCGGATGCCAGCAGCTTTCCGAGCGGTGGATTACGAAATACTTTTGAAGCCCGTGGATACTCTGCCTGGGATCCTTCTTCTCCGGCTTTTATTATGGAGATAGGAAGCGGTAAGACACTTTGCATTCCAACCATCTTTGTTTCCTATAACGGTGAAGCGCTCGACTACAAAGCGCCACTCCTCAAATCGTTGAATGCACTTGAAAATGCTGCTGTGGAAGTGTGCCATTATTTTGATAAAAATGTTACCAAGGTGGTTCCAACACTCGGCTGGGAACAGGAGTACTTTGTGATTGATGAAGCTTTATATGAAGCACGCCCCGATCTCGTCTTCAGCGGCCGTACCTTATTCGGTCATGCACCGGCCAAGGGACAGCAACTGGAGGATCATTATTTCGGTTCGATTCCGGAAAGAGTGTACGCTTTCATGCTCGACTTTGAATCAGAATCCTTTAAGCTGGGTATCCCCTTAAAAACCAGGCATAATGAAGTTGCACCCGCGCAATTTGAAGTGGCCCCCATCTTTGAAGAAGTAAATGTGGCTGTTGATCACAATCAGTTGTTGATGGATGTGATGCAACGCGTGGCGCGTCGTCATAAACTCAGGGTGATTTTGCATGAAAAACCTTTCGCTGGTATCAATGGAAGTGGTAAACACAATAATTGGAGCATGGCAACTGACACCAGTAAAAACCTGTTGTCGCCGGGCCGCACGCCAAAAACGAACCTGCAGTTCCTTACATTTTTTATTAATGTGATAAAAGCGGTTAGCGAGGGAGACGACCTGCTACGTGCTTCCATTGCATCTGCTGCCAACGATTTCCGGTTGGGAGCTAACGAAGCGCCGCCCGCCATCATCAGTGTTTTCATTGGATCATACATGACAGATATCCTGGAGGAAATCGAATCCAAAGTGGAAAGCGGAAAGTTTACGGAAGAACGCGAACAAACACTGCGCCTTGAGATTCATAGCATGATTCCATCCCTGATGCAGGATAACACAGATCGTAACCGTACTTCTCCTTTCGCATTCACCGGTAATAAATTCGAAGTGCGGGCTGTCGGCTCTTCTCAGAATTGCTCTTCCACCATGACTGTTTTGAATACCATCGTTGCGGATCAGCTGCTTAAATTTAAATCAGAGGTAGATGCTTTGATCGGTAAAGGCAAAAACCGCGAAGTGGCGCTAATGGAAGTATTGAAACGGTACATTTCAGAAAGTAAAAAGATCTGCTTTGAGGGAAACAATTATTCCAAAGAATGGGAAGAGGAAGCTGCTCGCCGTGGTCTGAACAATGTGAAGAATACGCCGCGTGCCTTGGATTTCATGATTACCCCGAAAAGCATTGATCTTTTCGTACGCAATAAGGTATTCACCAAAGAAGAGATTCATGCCCGTCATGAAATCGAACTCGAGAAATACATAAAGATGGTGCAGATTGATGGCCGTATGATTGGTGAATTGGCAGTTAATCAGTTAATCCCTGCGGCTATTCAATACCAGAATGAGCTGATCAGCAATATCAAAGGCTTTAAGGAAATAGGCTTAGACACGAAACATACTGCCGCACAGAAAGAACTGGTTACGGAAATCAGCGAACACATTAATGCGATTCTCAGCCTGGTAAATGATATGACCGAAGCTCGTAAGAATGCGAATCAAATCGATGATATCCGTGAACGCGCCATAGCTTATTGCGATCAGGTGAAACCTTTCTTTGATGAGATCCGGTACCGTGCTGATAAGCTCGAACTTGTGGTGGATGATAAATTGTGGCCGTTGCCCAAATACCGTGAATTACTATTTATGCGGTAGGTTCATCAAACACTGCTGTACCTATCTACTACTTTGTAAGAACCGCCGGAAACATATCCGGCGGATTTTTATGTAAGCCAGAAAGCGGTTCGATCATATGACTTACCCAAACGCCATCCTATCGGTATCACACCCTGATTTTTCAATTGAAAAATCCGGGTTAATCTCCTCAATCCGCTGTACCTTGCACACATAATTTCTCACCTTTATACTTTAATCGCATTTTAATGCAATCATTTTCAGACCTCGGGCTGTGTCAGCCAATTCTTGAGGCAATTGAGACCATGGGTTTCATTACCCCTACACCCATCCAGGAAAAAGTCATTCCCGGATTGCTGACGAATAATCGCGACATGATCGCCCTTGCCCAAACGGGTACCGGTAAAACCGCTGCTTTCGGATTACCGCTTATCCAGTTAATCAATCCTGATCTGGCACATACGCAGGCATTGATTCTTGCTCCAACACGTGAATTGTGCATGCAAATCACAAGTGACCTTAAGAGTTATGCACGGCGCATTCCCGCCATAAAAATAGTAGCCGTTTATGGTGGCGCCGGAATCGTTGATCAAATGCGCACCATTCGTAATGGAGTGCAGATTGTAGTGGCTACGCCGGGCCGTCTCATCGACCTGATTGGCCGAAATGCTGTCAACCTGAAGACCATCAGCTTCGTGATACTTGATGAAGCAGATGAAATGCTGAATATGGGATTCCAGGAAGACCTTGATGAAATTCTGAAATCAACACCCGCTGAGAAGATTACCTGGCTCTTCTCCGCCACCATGCCGCCCGAAATCCGCCGCATCTCAAAAAAGTATATGAACAATCCGTTCGAAGTGCAGATTGGCAGCGCAAATACAGCGAACGAAAACATAGAGCACCAGTACTATGTGGTAAACAGCCGGGAAAAATATGCTGCCTTGAAACGTATCGTTGACTTTACACCGGATATCTATGGTATCATTTTTTGCCGCACCAAGGCAGAGACGCAACAGATAGCAGAAACGCTTATTAAGGACGGCTACAATGCAGATTCACTGCATGGAGACCTTCAACAGGCACAGCGGGATAAAGTAATGCGTGCCTTCAAGTCCCGTACTTTACAATTACTGGTCGCTACGGACGTTGCCGCGAGGGGCATTGATGTGAATGATGTTTCACATATCATTAATCTGCATCTGCCGGATGATATGGATTCCTATACGCACCGAAGCGGCCGGACTGCGCGCGCCGGCAAAACCGGTATCTCCATGGTACTGATCGATGACCGCGACATTTCCAAAATCAGGCAAATAGAGAAAAAAATCCAGTCAAAATTCGAACGCAAACAAGTCCCAACCGGCCTCCAGGTTTGCGAACAGCAATTACTGGCACTGATCAAACGTGTTCACGGCGTCACCGTAAATGAAAAAGAGATGTCGCCCTTTATGCCTTCTGTGATGGAAGAATTTAAAGACCTGAGTAAGGAGGAAGTGATCAAAAGATTTGCCTCTATAGAATTCAACCGTTTTCTTGATTATTACCGTGGTGCCAGAGATCTGAATATTCAGGAACGCACTTCCTCCTACCGTGACCGCAACTTCGAACATTCCGGCCCTGCCCAAGGTGGCCAGCGTATGTTCATCAATCTCGGCAAAATGGATGAGCTTACAGAGGAAAAACTTTTAGGGATTATCCGGCAGGCTACCCAGTTAAAAGGCAAAGAAATAATGAACCTGCGGCTGAAGGGAGCTTACTCTTTCTTCTATCTCGACGATCAGTATGTTAATTCTGCAGTACATGCTTTTAAGGGAGCTTCTTACCGGGGCAGGCGCATACGAGTGGAAGTGCAAAATGAAAACGAAGAACGCCGCGAAAAAAAACCACACAGAAAGGGTCCTTCAGGTCATAAACCCAAAGAAAGAAACAGGTATTAAGCTTCAGTGATTCCCGGAGGTTACAAAGTACACAGGACCTGTTGTTATATAATGGCTTTCAATGACTTTATCCTGCATTTTACCCTTCAACACCTTAAGGAGTTTAACGCAATATAGACCTGCCCAGCGTTACTAAAACAACTTTTTGAAATAGATTCAGCAATCCTATAGGCTTACTGTCTTGTAGAATTGATTTTTTTGGGAGTCCAATCCGGGGTTCATACCGCAGGAAAAATAATTACTCATAACAAACATTAAAAACTTAGACTAATTTAGTCAGTACAAAGTCCTTATGTTGAAAAATTTCGTTAGTTAACCTGTGTATCGGGCTGGAGATGTGGTTATTAGTAATAAACACTTAACCGGAAAATATGAAACATCTATTGAGTCAATTGCTATATATCAGTTCTGCTGAGCTGAGAGATAAATGGTACAGATATAACCTGCTGATATTATGGATGATTGGTATTTCAGCACCAACCAGTGCTCAGTACAATATAGTGGATTGGGGTGCCTATTTCAGTGATGATGCTACCGGCTGGAACTTTTCAGATGATGAGCTGATCGATGATATTAAAGTTGACAACAACAATCCGGAAAATATTTATGTGGTTGGCAGAACAAGATCTGCTTCAGGATCAGCGGCGCCTTGTCAGGGACAATTGTTAAGCTATGGCAAAGGAGATGTGGTATTGGCGAAATATAACCGCTGTGGCGAGCTGTTATGGTCACGTTACCTGGGAAATAAGAAGAAGACGGATTACGCCTATTCTTTGGCGCTTGACTATGATGAAAATGGAAATACGGCAATTTATGTTGCCGGAGAAATGAAAACGAGCGGGACAAGTCCTGAAGCGATTGTTTGTGATGGTGGTAGTACGCCCTTTCTTGCCCTACCCGCAGGAACGTGGGACGGATTTATTGCCAAGTACAACCAGAAAGGTGAATATCAGCGGTGGACTTATTTCGGTGGCAGTGATGCGGCTGGTGAAAAAGTGGACCAGATTTTAGGAGTCGCCGTCAACAATCATAAAGTCTTTGTGGCAGGATATACTGAGAGCCCTGATTTGCATAAAGCTGCAATCTTCAGCGATGATACCACTTTTGAAGGTGCCGGTGATGGGTTTCTAGCGGTCTTCTCTGCCGATCTTCATTCACTTGAATATTTCACCTACATCGGTGGAAGCGGGAAAGATCGCTGTCATGGCATTACCATTTACCAGCCTCCGGGTATAACATCACCAGATATTTTTGTGGATGGCACTACACCAAGCGCAAACGGCATAGCTGCAGGTAATGGATTTGATATGACATTGGGCGGTGACCTCGATGGATTTGTCGGTAAATGGCAGGACATTGACGGTGATGGAAAATACACGAAGACATGGGCCACTTATATCGGTGGCAGCGGCATTGAGCGTGCCCGTGATATGGATGTTGACAATAATGGAAATATTATGCTCGTTGGCCAAACCAACAGCGCTAATATCTCTTGGGCAAAAGGTTATGACTCAATACGCAACGGTCAATTCGATGGATTCGTGATCAAGTTGCCAAATGCAGGTGGTGATCCTGTCTGGGGCACTTATCTGGGCGGCTATGCCGATGAAGAAACAGTTGGTTTGGCTTGGAGAAAAGGTGCGAAAGAAGATCATGTAATTATCGGAGGCATTACCTACAGCTCACAGAAGGAAACCTGCCTTCCGGTTCCAAACCCTGATAATTTTACCGTATTCCCGCTAAAAGACCCATTGCTAAAATACATAAATGGTAAACCCTCAACGGGTTATTGCCCGGGTACTGTGGGAGATGCTTTTATAGTGGAATTAACGGATAAAGCGGTCGGACAGTCATTAGTTTTTTCCACGTTTATCGGCGGATCCGGTAATGAAGTAAATGGCGAAAATCAATTGAGTTACAACCCATCATTCGCCCTTTCAAAGTTTGGTGAGCTCTACGTGGCATTCAATTCAAGAAGTATTGATATTGCCCCGTTGCTTGGGCCAGCCATCCATCGACTGTACGGAAGCTACAGCGGCGGTATTGATGGCGTGATCGCCAGGCTTATTGACAGTAATGCATTTCACTTTCACTGCACGGCATTCCGGCCAGAAAATTCTGCCAGCATTTCTTCATCTGATAAAAAGGATGACCTGTTGAAGGTCTATCCAAACCCGTCACAAAACATTTTTAATATTGAGATAACTACCGAAGGAGTAACCACCGCGCGTATTGTTGTTGCAGACCGTATTGGAAGAATTATTACCACGAAGACAACTTTCCTTCAACCTGGTTACAATTCCATCAAGATTGATCTTTCAGACTTGTTCAATGGAATTTACACACTGCAGATCAGTATGCCTGATAAAACCTACCAGGCAAAATTACTGAAGCAATAAACATAAGTTTTTCATTCGAAGCATCCGGCAAATAGTAACAACAGCGTAACAATAAAAATAAAACCGGTTACCTGATCTCCAACTGCTTTCTATAGGAAAAGTATTGACAATTGATGGTGGCCAAGTAAATGCCCGCCGGCAAATGCTCCACATTCAATAAAACCTGATTAAGGCCTTGCGCCGCCCTAACTGACTTGGTTAATCGCAGACCGCCGAGCACATCGCTTAAATACAATGTTGCGTTAGTTGCATGCATCATTCCAAATTCTATAATTAAATTATTGGTTGCCGGATTAGGATACATTGAAACAGCTACAGGCTCACCAAAACTAAATACAGAAGGTGTGCTTAACGTGTTAAAGGTATCAATACCGGAATACGCCGAGGAGTCTTGTATGGATGAACAGATGGATTGCACCCTCCAGGCATATGTTGAATCAGGTTGCAGGTTGGAGAGTGAAACAGTGTTACTGGCTACCGGAATGGATATCCATCCGGTTGATGCGACCAGCTTGTATTGAAAGATATAGGAAGAATTGAAGTTCGGTGCATTCCATGACAGCACGGCTGAATCGGCGCTGATATAAACCAGCTGGAACATCGAATCCATAACCGGTGCGCACCTGTTCCAGTCGAATTTATGTGCACGGTAAACGATATAATATTCGCCATCAAAATTAAATTCCCATACAATGTTTCCTGCGGAATCCACTTCGGAAAAGCGCGGCACCTGCGGAATATTCGATGACAGCAATCCCCAATTTATAAAGGTATTGCCATTCGATAAACGCTGAACGCTTCCCATCGCTGGTCCGAAAACATTAGCGGTACCAACCATCGGATGTTTATATTTCCAAATCATGGTCGCCACCTTATTTACCTGGTCGAGTTGATACTCTTTTGCGCTCGATACATTGGGTGTTACATTATTTCCATTATTAAACATCGTATAGTTGCCATTGGGTAGCCGCCTGAAATCATGTTGGCCGCTGAAATGACTGGGATCAGGATCATTAACAAAAGTAAATTGGTTGTTATCGCCGCCCATTCTCCACAGCATTTCACCGGTTGAAAAATCAATTTTGGTAATCTCACAAAGATGACGGGAAGATAACAGCAGGTTTCCATCTGCATCAAGTTCCATCGAGTTGGCATGAATCCAGTCAAAAACAGGATTGCCCTGCGCAATATCATCGTAGGCCCAGGCGATAGCATCGGCATACACCATATGGTCCCATGTTCTCCATTCAAAAATTACATTTTGATCAGCATCAAGTTTTTGGACAACACAGCCGATCACATCCACAGTATCAAGCCCGCCCAGATATGACAGATCAAGATTCGGGTGCGTGTCATAACACATCATCAAACTTTGCCCATCCGGAAAAACAAGAAACTCATGTTCATCAGCACGATAGCCGTTTCCCATGAAGAATTGCTTCACTACATTGTAAGATGAATCCATCATATCGAAGCAACTGTCAACATAATTGTAGTAGGTGAGATAACCATTTTTATTAATGGTAAACCCGATTCCCCGTTCGCTGTCAAAGGTGCCATAGAGCGAATCACCTTCATTGCTAATGATGGATTTTCCAAAACAACCATCACCGCCCCGAAAGTTGTAATAAAAAACATCTTGCACTAACTCGCCGCCGGTAGCGGTAATGGTGTAGGCAGGCATGGAGCACAAATCCCTTACGGTTCCGTCCTTTTCGCCGTCTTTAATACCGGCATCCTGCCACTCCATGTTGCGGGCATAGTCATACGCCAGCCGGATACTTTCCCTGTCGCCGTGTGAATACGCAGGACGAATGTCGAACTGAAAGTCTGTTCCGCTGATGATTCCACCATCCAGCTTACGAAATCCGTCCGCAACATGCACCTGCACTTTTTCTCCCTCCGTAAATTCATTTAACGGATAAATCACGATCGTTTTTCCTTCTGTAGATAATACAATTCTGCAGGCATGCTCACCGCTGAGAGATCCGGTTACGGTAAGCAGTGAAGGGCTCAATGAGCCCCTGTCAATCAATCCGCCGTTTTTTAAAATAATGTTGGTTTCCGGATGGTGGTAGGTGCTGCCGGGAACTGGTGAGACATATTGATACTGTGCACTTGATTTTTTCTCAAAACATAGTAGTATCAACAAAGAAAATAGTAGCGTAATAAATTTCATGCAAGTGCCTTTTGTGATTCGTTGAAGCCACAAATTAAAGCAATTGCCTTCAATTCAGGATAGCATATAACGTTGTCAATCAAACCATTTGTCTTTATGAGTTATTTAGCCAGGATTTTCCAATAGAAGAACCAAGCTGCCTGTGACTTAGTTAAAGCCACATCTTGCAGTTCAAAACGTCAGCGGGTTTGGCCCCGACGTAGAACTGGTTAGGGTTTGTGAAACATTTTCTTTTCTTGACAAATGGAGCAAACCCTTAGCAGTTCTTAGTCACAGCGAAGCGGGATTTTTCCACTCAAAAATCCGGGTTAAATTGACGCTTTGTTATTCAAATGAGAATCCTGGCTTATTCTTAATTTAAGAAAATGGAGTTGAACTTGCTGCCTTTATACAACCTGCATGCATGAAACTTTCATGAGATGCAATGGGTGTGACGCTTTAATGATCAATGGTAAGAAAAGCACTTATCAGCAAAAAAAAACTCCCTGTTATGGGAGTTTACTTAGCATGAGAAAATGGCCGCTACCACTTCAGATCATCTTCATCAGCATGCTCGGTTGGCGCAGCAGGCGATGGTGGTATGGACGGAGATTCAGGTTGTATTTCCGCAACGGGCTCATCACTGCTTTTTGCTGCAGTTTCTGTCACAGGTTCCCGGTATTCGCTTTCTCCTTCCTGGTCCAGCCGGTTAGCATCGCGGTTCTTTTCATATTCTGCCTGCCGCTTGGCAAACTCATCAAAATCATAATGCGGCATCAATTCCGTTTTCACATGATCGATTGTTTCCGTAAGCGATTCAAGAAACTTATTAAAATCTTCTTTGTAGAGGAATATTTTAAAACGCTCATAACTATCATCCTGGCGCTTTTTACTTTCTGTAATGGTCAGAAAATAATCATTCGCTTTCGTTGACTTCACATCAAAGAAATACGTTCTTCTTTTTCCTGCTCTCAATTTTTTTGAGTAAACAGAATCAGATTTGAAATTCCCTTTTTTTTCCTCCACAGTATATACGTTTGGTTTCTAATCTTCGCAAATATATTGTTTTCCAACTCTAAATTCAAAATCTTTTAACCGGCATTTTGTTGCGCAAAACAAAAAAGGTATATCTCCTGCGATGTATTGCTAAAGAATCACGATGCCTTCTGCTTCATGGAAAAACAAACAAACCATTTGTAATTCCAGGTCGCACGAAGCTGGATTTTTTCAACTATGGAGCTCGTGATAATGGTTTTGTAAATCAACGATTGCGGGGATCACGCCTGGCATTGTCACGGACAATCTAACGGTTATTCCGCATGAAGATTAGTAACCGTTGCCGCTTCATGCCGTCGACATGTTTGCCTGTTGGCTTTCTTCCAATTGCTGTTTTTCAAACAGTTCAAAATAAGCCCCCTTTCGTTTCATCAGTGATGCGTGATTACCTTCTTCTGCAATCACACCATCTTCCAATACGATTATCTTGTCAAAATTGAAGAGCGTGAAAATCCGGTGTGTGATAATAATCGTTGTCCGGTTATTGAGGTACTTGTCCAGGTATCCCAGTATGTTTCTTTCTGTCTGTGCATCAACGGCAGAAAGGCAATCATCAAATACCACAATACCGGGATCTTTAACAAGTGCCCTGGCAATTGAAATACGTTGTTTCTGCCCACCTGAAAGTGTGACACCACGCTCACCGACCACGGTCTCATATTGTTCAGGCAGTTGAAGTATATCAGCATGAACCGCTGCATTGATCGCAGCAGTGGTGACCTTTTCACGATCGATTGCATCGGTTTCCAGGCCAAATCCTATGTTGTTAATAACGGAATCGGAAAACAGGAAAACATCCTGTGAAACATAACCAATCTGGCGACGAAGCGCATGCAGGTTTAAGGATCTCAATTCCCGACCGTCCAAAAGAATAGAGCCGGAATCAGGATCATACAATCTGACCAGCAATTGTCCCAGTGTTGATTTGCCTGAACCGGTTCGTCCGATAATAGCAATCCGCTGACCTTTCTGAACGGAAAATGAGACTTCCTTTAATGCCCTGATGCCGGTAACCGGATAGGTGAAAGACACTTGCCTGAATTCAACATGCCCTGCTATAGTGGTTTCTGTAGTCGTGGGTGATGTGATTTCCGGAGCAATGCGCAGAAATTCATCTATCCGTTTTTGTGAAGCGGCTGCACGTTGTACAAGTGCCATTACCCAACCAACCGATGCGATGGGCCAGGTTAACATGTTGATGTAGATGACGAACTCGGCAATGTTTCCGGAAGTGATCTTGCCTTGTATCACTTGTGTTCCTCCAATGAAAATGGTTAATACCGTACTGAGTCCCACCAGCAGAAATATGATGGGAAAATAGATAGCTTCCACGCGGGCAAGTGCCAGGTTGTTAGTCTTATATCGCTCGCATTCAACATCGAAGTAGCGACTCATAAACTGTTCCTGTACGTAAGATTTAATAACCCGAATGCCAGAAAACGACTCTTGCGAGACTGTAGTTAAGAAAGAAAGCTGCTGTTGAATGGCTTCGCTCTTTCGTTGAATCATTCCATTCACATAGAATATGGAATAACCCAGCAATGGCAATGGTGCGACCGTAAACAGGGTAAGCTCAAGGTTCACTCTTACCATGGTATAGATGACCATTACAAACAATACGAGCAGATTGATGGTGTACATAATTGCAGGGCCGGTGTACATCCTCACCCTTGACACATCCTCCGTGATACGCGACATCAGGTCACCCGTATTGTTTCGTTTGTAGAAATCGAGGTGGAGTTTTTGGTAGTGGTCAAAAATTTCATTCTTCTGATCATACTCAATCAGCCTGGACATTACAATGATGGTCTGCCGCATGAAAAACAGGAATATGCCGCGCAAGATGGCAAGCGACACCACTAACAATCCAAAAAATAGGATTGACAGACCAAATAGCTTCATAAATTCACGATCGAGACCTGATCCGGAATAAAACCGGTAATAGGAGATTTGGCTGCTTATCATATCTACAGCATGGCGTACAACCTGTGGTGCATAAACACCAAAGAGATTGGAACAGGCAATGAATACAATTCCCATCACCAGTCTCGTGCGGTATTTATATAAGTATTTGTTAAGTGCAGTAAGGTTATTCATGGCAAATTTCCCATCACCGGCTGAATTTTCTCCTCCCAAAAATAAAATTACCTTTGAGGCCTCTGAAGCGTTTGTTGCTGCCGTAATTCAATCCAACGTAAATGTAATGGTATTGAATTCAAAAAAAGGAACGCTATTTTTAATCAACTTTTTCCTGACTCAATCAAAACAATATTCGTGATGGCTGCCGCTACCAACACCACCATAGAAGTTTCCAATCCTTTTTCTGTTTTTGATAAGATGGCCTCAATGGATCATGAACAGGTTGTCTTTTGCCATGATAAATCATCGGGGCTTAGGTCAATTATCGCTGTTCACAATACGGTTTTAGGTCCGGCATTGGGCGGCACCCGTTTCTGGAACTATGCAAATGATCTTGATGCAATTACTGATGCGCTGCGTTTGTCACGTGGAATGACCTATAAAGCCGCTATTACCGGCCTTCATCTTGGCGGTGGCAAAGCGGTGATAATCGGAGACTCCCGTAAAGAAAAGTCTGAGGCGCTTTTTCGCCGTTACGGAAAATTTGTTCAGGGATTGGGGGGAAAGTACATCACCGCGGAAGATGTAGGTACCTCCAAGGAGGATATGGAATGGATAGCACGCGAAACAAAATATGTGACCGGCTTGCCTGAATACCTTGGGGGAAGTGGCGACCCGTCACCCTTCACCGCCTTGGGTGTTTATATGGGAATGAAAGCTGCCGCTAAAAAAGTTTATGGCAACGATCTGTTACATGGAAAGAAAGTGATAGTGCAGGGAATCGGACATGTCGGCGAACACTTGGTCAATCACCTCGAACAGGAAGGCGCCGTGATTTCAGTAACTGATATTTATGCTGACAGGTTAGCCACTATCAGCAAAAAACATAAAGTAACAGTGGTGAAACCGGAAGATGTGTACGAACTTGATGTTGACATTTATGCACCTTGTGCACTTGGTGCCACCGTGAACGATGATACCATCCATAAGCTGAAATGTTCAATCATTGCGGGAGGTGCGAACAATCAGCTTGCTGTAGAAGAGATACATGGCCAGGTACTGATTGACAGGGGAATATTATATGCACCGGATTTTGTAATTAATGCAGGCGGATTGATCAATGTCGGAATGGAACTGGAAACCTATAACCGCGAACGGGTGAAGACGGAAACAGAAAAAATCTATCAGCGCACGCTTGATATTTTTAACTACGCACAAAACAAAAAAATTCCTACCTACAAAGCGGCCAATGAAATTGCTGAAGAGCGTATCAACAGCATAGCGCATTTGAATGCCAGAAGATAACAGCGGGTCACAAGCGTTTTCTTAATTGATCACGTACTTTTTGGTGCAGGTGCAAGGAGTCCTGTAGAGTGTAACTTCCGATCACCTACCGCTTACTAATCCGGAAACGTCATTCAGTAAGTAACTATTCAAAATTTTATAAATCTCATTATGCTTTCGAGAAGAAATGTGCGTATTAAAGTGATGCAAACTATCTACGCGCATGCACATGACAGCGAGAAGACCGTTGAACGCCTGGAAAAGACGATGCTTGAAAACATCAATAGTTTTTACCGCGCTTTTCTTTATAACCTGTACCTGCTCTCCAAAACTGCTGAATATGTTCTTAAGGATGTGGAAATCCGCGCAGGCAAGCATGTTCCCTCTGCGGAAGACCGGTTTCTTTCTGTTCAGCTGTTTCACAACTTCATCATTCAGCATCTTGTCACAACAGAGGAATTGTACAAGGAAATACGGCGTGAAAAGCTGGATACACGAGTTGAGGAAGATTATTTCAGGCAATTTTTTCATTTATTGAAAAAGACTCCTGAGTATCACACCTACTCTCACCTGGCAAATCCGTTACTTCCCGATGACAGGAATATCATTGCCTATTTGTATAAAAAGGTTCTGTATCCCGCTGAAATCTTTCAGCAGCATGTGGAAGATGTTTTTCCCGGCTGGCTTGATGATAAGGATGCCATCTATCATTCGGTGATGAATACTATCGAAGCGTTATCGCCCGCACAGAAATCATCGGTGATCAGTCATTCAAAAGAAACAAAAGAAGAAAAAAAGTTTGCATTGGAATTACTGCGCAACACCTTGTTTCATGAGACAGACCTGGATGAATTGATTGCACCATTTCTGGAAAACTGGGACAAAGAAAGACTTGCCATGCTGGACTTCATCCTCATGAAAATGGCCGTAAGTGAAATGCTCTATTGCGAGGAAATTCCTGTGAAAGTGTCAATGAATGAATACATCGAACTGGCCAAGCTGTACAGCACGCCTAAAAGTGGCGAGTTCATCAATGGTATCCTGGATGCCATCATGAAACAATTGAAAAATGATGGGAAGATTATTAAGAGTGGCCGGGGGACAAAAGAGGACTGACCGGCATATACGGCAAATTGTTAATTCGGGGTCTTGGCACAGCTTAATCCCACATTTTGCAGTTCAAAGCGGCAACGGGTTTAACCCCGACGTAGAGCTGCTTAGGGTTTGTGAAACATTTTCTTTTCTTGACAAATTGAGCAAACCCTTAGCAGCTCTAAGTCGCAGCGAAGCGGGATTTTTCCACTGAAAAATCCGGGTTAATCTCTTGAAAAGATCTGAATACCATAAAAAAGCCGCTCCGTTTTACGAAGCGGCTTATCCGCCGAAAATAATTTTCCTCTCTTCTGAAAGATAATCAGAAAGGCGCTTTGCCTTCCACTGTTAATCCCATTGAACGTGCCGTACCAGCTACCATTTTCATGGCCGAATCAAGGGTGAAGCAATTCAGATCACTCATTTTTTCTTCTGCAATCTTCTGAACCTGCTCCCAGTTTACGCTTCCGATTTTATTACGGTTGGGAACAGCACTTCCTTTATCCTTTTTTGATGCCTCAAGCAAGGAGATGGCAACCGGTGGCTGCTTAATAATGAATTCAAAGGACTTATCCTTAAAAACAGTAATGACGACGGGTAATGTTTTGCCGGGTTTATCCTGTGTCTGAGCATTAAACCGTTTACAGAACTCCATGATGTTAACACCCTTGGCGCCCAGTGCAGGTCCGATTGGTGGAGCAGGATTTGCCGCGCCACCCTTTACCTGTAATTTTATGAATGTTTCAATTTCTTTTGCCATAACTTATTTTTTTATGCTGTTTTCCGTTAAGTGGAAATACCGCTGTTTCTGAAAATTTACTAACTTATTTATGAAACAAAGATAGGGTTGAAGCTGCCAAGTAACCGGAGTGAAGCGGCTCCGGATAACGAATCAACTGCTGTCTTTGATTAACAATCTTGCCTTAATTCATGTTGTCTTCAGCATCCAAAAGTTGAACCTATTGCTTTTCTACCTGCGCATAGTTCAGTTCAACCGGAGTTTTTCTGCCGAAAATTTTTACTGTAACCTTCAGTTTTTTCTTTTCTTCATTCACCTCTTCAATCAACCCTATAAAATCATTGAACGGTCCATCGGTGATCTTCACATTTTCCCCAACAAGAAAAGGTTCGATGATGGTTTCACCAACTTCTGCCATTTCATCCACTTTGCCCAGGATCCTGTTTACTTCAGGCTTACGGAGTGGTTGTGGCTTGGCTCCGCCTAAAAAATTTATGACTCCAGAAACATTTTTAATGGCGGAAAACATATCACCATTCATCTTTAGCTCATTGGCTTCCAGCAATACGTACCCGGGATAAAAGGTTCGTTCTTTAATGACTTTCTTGCCGTCCTTCACCTTATAAACCTTTTCCATCGGAACAAGAACCTGCGAGATGATTTCATTCCAGCCACTGCGGCTTACTTCATTTTCAATGTACTCCTTGATTTTTCTTTCCTTCCCGCTAATCACCCGCATCACATACCATTTTTTCTCTTCAGACATAGCTGCTAAATTTTTGATTAGAACAAATGGTAAAATGTGGACATGGCCAAATCAGCAGCCTTGTCCATCACAAAAACAATAAACGCGACAATTACTGCAGCCACAGTGACTACGATGGTGCTGGCCTGCAATTCTTCCCAGGTAGGCCACGACACCTTGTGCATGAGTTCATTGTAAGTTTCAGAGAAAAAATGTGAGATCTGATTCATAAGATTTAATGAAGGTTAATAATTCTTTTGCACGGGTGGAAGGACTCGAACCCTCAGCCAATGGTTTTGGAGACCACTACTCTACCAATTGAGCTACACCCGTTTATTTACGCTGATATCGAATACTCCACCAATGAAAAAAACCGGTTCCCCCGGACACCTGCTATCTGCACCAGCCCATCCAGGTTCCCGATAACCATTATTTATAGCCTTCTGCTCTACCTGCTTTCTATCACGATAAAACAGAAAATTCCAATAATAAACTGGCAGTTTGCAACCTGATGATGCATCAAATTGCAAACTGCCAGCAGATTTTTATTATTTAATAATTTCAGTCACCTGGCCTGCACCTACGGTACGCCCTCCTTCACGAATAGCAAACCGCAGCCCTTTTTCCATGGCCACCGGAGTAATAAGCTTCACCGAAATCGAAATATTATCGCCCGGCATCACCATTTCCACCCCGCTTGGCAATTGCACTTCACCTGTTACATCTGTGGTACGGAGGTAAAACTGTGGGCGGTAATTGTTAAAGAACGGAGTATGACGACCACCTTCTTCTTTCGACAACACATACACTTCACATTTGAATTCTGTGTGTGAGGCGTAATGGATCCCGGAGCGCAAACTACCATTCCCCTGCGGATATCATCCTTTTCGATACCACGCAGCAGGAGACCTACATTATCACCGGCTTCGCCATCGTCCAGAATCTTCCTGAACATTTCCACACCGGTAACGGTAGATTTCAATGACTGATCCTGGAGGCCGATAATTTCAACCGGATCACCGGTATGAATAGTACCTCTTTCAATACGACCAGTGGCAACCGTACCGCGACCGGTAATTGAAAATACATCCTCTACAGGCATCAGGAAAGCCTTATCCTTAGCGCGAACGGGAACCGGAATCTCCCTGTCTACAGCTTCCATCAGTTCCTCAATAGATTTAAGGCCTGCGGGATCGTTGTTCAATGCACCCAATGCAGAACCACGGATTACTGCCGCTTTATCTCCATCAAACTTATAGAACGTCAACAATTCTCGGATTTCCATCTCCACCAATTCAAGCAACTCTGGATCATCCACCAAATCAACTTTATTCATGAATACCACCACCTGTGGAACACCCACCTGGCGGGCCAGCAGGATGTGCTCACGTGTTTGCGGCATCGGTCCGTCTGTAGCAGCAACCACCAGGATCGCTCCATCCATCTGCGCCGCACCAGTTACCATGTTTTTGATGTAATCGGCGTGACCCGGACAATCAACGTGTGCATAGTGACGGTTCTTTGTTTGATACTCCACGTGTGCAGTATTGATAGTGATACCGCGCTCTTTTTCTTCAGGAGCATTGTCGATGGAGTCGTATGACTTCACTTCAGCCAAACCCTGTTTAGAAAGCACGTAGGTAATCGCAGAGGTGAGCGTGGTCTTTCCGTGATCCACGTGACCGATTGTACCAATATTTACGTGCGGTTTGGTACGTTCGAATTTTTCTTTAGCCATAACTTAATGTTTGATGAAGGTTTAAAAATGTTTAAAGCAATGTTTTAATGAAAAATGTATGCTATGTGTTGAATCACCAACATCCACTTTTGCGTCAATGATCCTGTTTCGATCAGGATATCCTACCCGGTTGAACGGGGCGCTCTTCCATTGAGCTACATGACATCCCGTTTAAACGGGAACCTTACTAATTTTGCGGAGCTGAAAACTCAACTGCCGATTTTGATAAATTTATGCAACCTGTTTCCTGGCAATCATCCCCTTTTAATTGCCAGGTGCCCTTCAGATTGTTCTTCCAAAAAACTCTTCATTAAAAACTTCAGAGCCGATGACCAGAATCGAACCGGTGACCTCATCCCTACCAAGGATGTGCTCTACCAACTGAGCTACATCGGCGAATGCCTGCCAGTTTTGTTATTCAGCGACCGGCCATCAGGTCATTACTGAAATTGCTAAAACCTTGCAGAGCGGGAGACGAGACTCGAACCCGCGACCCTCAGCTTGGAAGGCTGATGCTCTACCAACTGAGCTACTCCCGCTTATTAATTTTAAAAAATCAACAGCTGCAATATTACTATTGCCCCATTCAAATTTTTTAAAATCACTCCGTAAAAAAAGAACATTACACAGGTAAACACCTCCCATCCCAAAATACAACCCCTTCCATCAGTGGGGAGAGGAGGATTCGAACCTCCGAAGTCATAAGACAACAGATTTACAGTCTGCCCCGTTTGGCCGCTCTGGAATCTCCCCTTTTGTTTGTATTAGTTGTCAGCACCCATTAACTCTGGTAATCTAACCAACCATTTTCTTTTTAAGAGCCGATGGAGGGATTCGAACCCCCGACCCACTGATTACAAATCAGTAGCTCTGGCCAGCTGAGCTACATCGGCATTCATTTAATTCCGTCACTTTGAAATGAACACCCAACTTTATCTAATCAATTGAGCCCGGGAAACAAGTCAATTTTTTTCCAAACCGGTGTCAATCTCTCAAAATCAATCCGCTATCAAAACAACAACTCATTTTCAACCCTTGAGTTGCGGTATCACATTTTCTTTCAAATCTTTTCTGGAAAAGCCTCAGGACAACCAAATCAGGGATAATTGATACCCATGCCCCAAAAAAGGTGGGCAAATATACGGGAATAAATAAGAAATCAGAAAGTGTTTCAGAAAATTAATTCCGGATTTTATCCTTGTGCTTTTTCACCTGCCGGATTATAGAATCGGCCGCCAATTCAACGGATTCTTCAAACAGCTTGCTGCGCTCTTCGGCAAAAACGGTTTTACCCGGAATCTGAATTTTTATCTCAGCAATCTTATCCTTTACGGTTCCTTTGTTGTGATCCAGTTTCAATGTTACCTGCGCATCTATGATATGCGTAACAATAGCATCCACCTTTTGGAGTTTTTTCTGAATGAAACTTTCAAGTTTCTCGTCGGTATCGAAATGGATTGAATGAATCTTCACGTTCATGGTTGATATGGATTTTTATTTGAAGAAAAATCTGCAATAAAATCAGGCCTTTGGATGGGCCTTCCTGTAAATATCTTTTAGTTTATCGATGGTATTATGTGTGTAAACCTGTGTTGCCGCCAGACTGGCGTGTCCAAGCAGCTCCTTAATAGCATTAATCTCCGCTCCGTTATTGAGCAGATGGGTGGCAAATGAATGGCGTAGCACATGCGGGCTTTTCTTTTCAATGGTCGTTACCTGCTGCAGAACATTATTTACAATGGCATACACCCTTCTCGGATTCATCATTTCTCCCTGGTCAGAGACGATAAGGCAAGGAAACCCAGATTTTTTAAATGTGGTATTCCGCATTGCAATGTACGCCTTGACCAATTCCTGCAATTGAGGATTACATGGGATAATCCGCTCTTTGTTGCCCTTTCCCAGCACTCTGATTGTTTGACGCTTAAAATCAACTGACTGATCGGTAAGTTGCAGCAATTCAGCCCGACGCATGCCGGTTCCATAAAAAAGTTCAAAGATCAACCTGTTCCGGGAACCTGAAAATCCGTCCCCGAAATCATAATGACGCCATAAGAAATCTGTCTGACTGGCATTCATGAAAACAGGGAGTCGCTTGGGTATTTTGGGTGCAATCACTTTTGCCATCGGGCTATGATGAATGGCACCCATCTTCATACTAAACCTGAAAAATGTCTTTAGTGCTGATAATTTTCTGTTAATGGAACGAGGACCGGTTCCTGCCTCAAGCAACGAAACCATCCACGATCTTACAAATACATGACGGGCTTCCAGTAAATTTTCAAGATCGTATGTCTTTTTTAAAAAGGCTGAGAACTGCAAGAGGTCGTTCTCATAGGCTGCTATAGTAAGCTTCGAATATCGCTTCTCGTATTGAAGATATTGGAGAAAACTGCTAAGATCCATCCCGTACACAAATGCTTTCTAAACAAATATAGGCATAAGTTGGGGGTAAAAACAATATTTATTGCGCTTCCATCTGCCGGGTAACCTCATCACGGTATACCGCTTTCAGGATTTCTCCGCGCCTCTTAACAGAAGGTTTTGTAAATGCCTGGCGCGATTTCAGCTGCTTCAATATGCCGGCTTTTTCAAACTTCTTTTTGTATTTTTTTAAAGCCTTGTCAAGCGATTCGCTGTCCCGGGTGTCAATGATGAGCATGCTGGTTAATATTTTTTTGGACTGCAAAGATAATCATTGAAATTAAATGAGCAAACCAAAAATTGAACCCACATTTTTCAGTTCAAAACGTCAGCGGGTTTAACCCCGACGTAGAACTGCTTAGGGTTTGTGAAACATTTTCTTTTCTTGGCAAATTGAGCAAACCCTTAGCAGTTCTACGTCGCAGCGAAGCGGGATTTTTCCACTGAAAAATCCGGGTCAATCATTCAACACTGCAAAGACGCAATGAACCGGTATTTTCAAATATAGGATTCCGGCTACATCAACATCGCTGCCACCCGTAACTGAATCATTCAAAATAAGATGGGATCTCGGGCTCAGTCATTCGGAATTGTTTTGGATAGTGTTAATGCTTCCTGTAACTTCACAGCAAACGCACATTCATTCAGCATAGCGTCCTATGGTGACAATGCCAGCCAAAACATTTTTGATTGCTGTGATCCTGCTTTTACCTGCCTGTCAATCGAACAGGAATGTGATACAAGGTAAGGTGACCTATGTCAATGATAGTTCGCGACTAGAAATACCCGCTCCTGATGTCAAGGTTTATCTGTATCAGTCGGTGGTGCAATTCCAGGATCATCCTGCTGCCTACGATAAGTCAGTCATGACAGGCGCTTCAGGTTATTATTCACTATTTCCCCTGCAGGATGGACCCTATTATATTTATGCGGAAAAACTGGACACCAACGGGAAAGTCCTGTATTCCACCGGTTCTTCCGCTAACGTAGACGGGCATGAGACTAAAATTCTCGACTTGCTGCTTCGTTAGTCAGGCTGAAGGCCGTTCCCATCATTTCAGATTCTGAGAATACACAAGTATCTTCGCACGCACCATTTATAAATGTCACAGCCGGTTTTTGTCCGTCATATCCCCAATATGTTCACTCTTGGCAACCTGTTTCTTGGCTGCCTGGGTATCCTCTTTGTATTTAATGATCACATTTTTCCGATAGAATTGAAAGAGCTCGATCCTGCCGGCAATAATCTCGGAATAATTTTCGGATATAATAACCGGCTTTATCTCGCCTCCTTTATGATTTTTGGGGCTGCTGTCCTCGACTTTTTTGACGGATTATTGGCGCGGCTGCTGAAAGCACACTCACCGCTTGGCGGACAGCTCGATTCACTGGCCGATGCTGTTACATTTGGCGTGTTGCCTGCCTGTATTTACTACCAGTTACTCGGTGGCGCCTGGCGCCTTGAACCAGGTGCATTGGAAATCCCCATGGTTTACCTGTTGCCTTCATTTTTAGTGGCACTTTGTGCTGTGTACCGGCTGGCAAAGTTTAACGTGGATGAACGGCAGCACGCTGGATTCATCGGCTTAGCAACACCCGCCAATGCATTGTTTGCGGCGGCACTGCCACTCATGGTTTTCACCAATGCCTTTCACCTGGCACCGCTTATTCTGAACCAATGGTTTTTATATGCTGTCATCCTCTTGTTTTCCTGGCTGATGGTTGCGGAAATTCCCATGTTTGCCTTGAAACCCAAACAATCAGGATGGAAAGGAAATGAAGTGCAGCTTGTTTTTCTGGCAATAAGTCTTTTGTTAATTATTACTTTCAAATATGCAGGCATTGCGGCGGTCATCCTGCTTTATATCGCCATTTGCCTGGTCCGGTTTTTTTTCGCGAAAAGAAAGGAACACATTGATTAAAGCTGAATCCTGAAAACGTATTGAGTATGACATACACTGCAGAAATAAAAGTAATGCCGCTTAAAGAACTTCTTGATCCGCAAGGCAAAGCGGTACTTCATGGTTTGAATAATCTCGGCTTGAAGGACATTGGAGATGTTCGCATCGGTAAGCACATTCAACTGAAGATTGAAGCAACCGATGCAACAGAAGCCAAAGCACTTACCGAGACCGCCTGCAAGAAGTTGCTGGCGAATCCCGTAATGGAATATTTTGAATTTGATGTGCATGAATAACTGCCTGCTGAATAACAGGTATAGCATCAAAGCTCCCCTTATCGCTTTGCGTAAAAAAAGTCGTTCATGGCCGAGCTATGGTCTGTTATTGATCATTTGTATCATTTCGATACGGCAGGCTGCCGCTCAACCCACTGCATCGTCTTATGCAACCATGGTGATTGATACACTTGCCTCTGCAACGATGAATGGCAGAGGCTATGTGGATTCTGCCGATTGGAAGGCCGCAGTATTTATCAGGCAGTCAATGGAAGCAGGAGGGTTACAGCCATTTTACGAAAGTTATTTTCAACAATATCCACTCAACGTAAATGCTTTTCCCGGCGCTATGGAGTTGAAAGTGGATGGAACAGTTTTGACAGCGGGAAAGGATTTTTTGGTTGACGCTGCATCCGGTTCCTGCAACGGAAAATTTGCAACCAGAAAAATTAACAGATCAATAACGGATACTACGCTGGCCTCAGTCTATAATCTGTGCAGGGATCTTTCAGGCCGAAATAACAAGCATCTTTTTTTACTTGTCCAGAAAGAGAATTTCACGGCTGCACAATACTCCTTGTGGCAAAAGTCCGTGTATCAAACCAAAGCATTCGGTGCAGCAGGAGTGGTGGAATATACCGACAATAAGCTAACATGGCATGCATCGCAGGAGCAATTCTCATGGTGTGCGCTGCAAGTAAAAGGCAGCCTGCCAGCGGCAAAAAAAACGGAGATAACCGTTGATATTGAAAGTGAGTGGAAGAAAAACTACAGCACGCAAAATGTTATCGGATATGTAAAAGGAACCTCCGTACCTGATACATTTTTGGTCTTCACGGCACATTATGATCACCTCGGGCAGATGGGTGATGCCGCTTATTTTCCCGGTGCGAATGACAATGCCAGCGGCACTTCGCTGGTGATGAATCTTGCAAAATATTATGCGGCACATCCCATGAAATATTCAGTGGCATTCATGTTTTTCAGCGGTGAGGAACTGGGCTTGCTGGGTTCACAGTACTATGTAAACCATCCCTTGTTTCCGTTATCAAAAATAAAATTCCTGGTGAACCTCGATATCGTAGGCACTGGCGATGAAGGAATAAAAGTGGTTAATGCAACAGAATTTCCATTACCATTTAAGCAACTGGTTACACTGAATGACAATAAGCAACTGCTGAAAGTTGTTTCTCCACGGGGAAAGGCCGCCAACAGCGATCATTATTCATTTTATGAAAAAGGAGTCCCTTGTTTTTTCATTTATACAATGGGTGGAATAGCCGCTTACCATGATATTTACGATCGGGCAGAGACGTTACCTTTGACTGGCTATGATAATTTGTTTCAGCTGCTGACAGATTTTACAAATACTTTTTAGCAAATACCGCTGGCTCTTTGCGCATCTTGTAATTATTAATTCGCCCAATGCTCTATATCGTACCTACACCCATCGGCAACCTCGACGACATGACGATTCGTGCCATCAGGGTATTAAAAGAAGTGCATGTCATTCTTGCGGAAGACACCCGTAAGTCGGGTATTTTACTGAAACACTTTGAAATAGAAACCCGCATGATTTCCTACCACCAGCACAATGAACATGAAATTACCGGGCAGTTGGTTCAGCGTATGAAAAATGGTGAACTCATGGCCATGATATCCGATGCAGGAACACCCGGCATATCTGATGCAGGTTACCTGTTAGTCCGTGAATGTATTAAGGAACAACTTCCGGTGACCTGTTTGCCTGGCGCTACTGCATTGATTCCTGCATTGATCGTATCCGGATTTCCAACCAATGAATTTTTGTTTGCAGGGTTTCTGCCTCAGAAAAAAGGCAGGCAGACAAGGCTGAAAGCTTTAGCCGGAGAGCCACGAACGATAATTCTGTATGAGTCACCCGCCCGCCTCGTTAAACTGCTCGAAGAAGTAAAGCAGTTTTTTGGAGCAGGCAGAAGAGTGAGCGTTTCCCGTGAGCTGAGTAAATTGTTTGAGGAGAACCTGCGGGGCAGCGTGGGTGAATTGCAGGCATCCTTCAAAGATAAACCGGTTAAAGGTGAGGTGGTGGTAGTGATTGAGGGTGCTGCCTGACGAAATACCTGCCATGAAAAAGAAGAGGATGAATACATCACAAAAATTGCTGCTTTCCTTTGTTGCCGGATTATTGTTATGGCTTGCCTGGCCTCCGCTGCCTTTTTTTCCTTTGCTGTTTGTGGGCTTTGTGCCTGTTCTCTGGCTGGAAGATGTTTGCAGCACCTCTCAGCTCTCGGCAAGAAAATTTTTCGGATACGGTTATGTTGCCCTGCTCGTCTGGAATATCGGTACTACATGGTGGGTGGGCGCAACATATTTTGGAACAAAGGATATCTCTACCGCTTTTGCCGGCATTTTCGCCAATACCGCCAATCCATTGCTTATGTGCATTCCGTTGCTTGGATTTCACCGTACCAAGAAACAATTGGGCGAAACGTGGGGATATGTTTCCCTGGTGGCTTACTGGATCACTTTCGAATACATTCACCTGCGGTGGGATCTCACCTGGCCCTGGCTCACGCTGGGTAATGGCTTCGCTCAGTACCCGCAAGTGGTGCAATGGTATGAATACACCGGCGTTTTTGGCGGAACGGCGTGGATACTTGTTGTAAATATCCTGATCTATAAACTGCTCAGAAGCCGGAGATGGCCTGATGGCAAAATTGCGCTGACGGCAACTGCTTCCTGGAAAAATTACTTACCGGTTGCAGGGTTGCTGATACTACCTGTCGTGCTTTCCCTGCTGCAATATTTTTTATGGCAGGAAAAGGGCGCCGCCAGGCAGGTGGTACTGATTCAGCCGAACATTGATCCGTATAATGAGAAATTTGATTTCAGCACCTTGGACAGGCAGTTGAATGCATTGATGCAGCTTTCCAAAGAAAATATTGATTCGCAAACGGATTACCTCGTATGGCCGGAGACCGCTATTCCACAGGGAATTTTTCTCAACGACCTGTCAGCGGATAAAACCATCGTAACACTAAAACAGTTTTTGCAGCCCTTTCCCCGGTTGAAGCTCATCACCGGAATTAATGCGTACAAGAAATATGACACCGATGAAACGGCCACGGCACGCTATGTTGCCAATGGCAATTTCTGGTACGACGCCTTTAATACGGCCATACAACTCGATTCATCTGGCAATATTCCCTTCTATCATAAATCGAAATTGGTTCCCGGCGTAGAACAGATGCCGTATCCTCAACTCTTTAAATTCCTGGAGCCGCTTGCCATTCAGATGGGCGGCATCAGCGGCAGTTTAGGTAAGCAGGAGCATCGTGATGTGTTTCACGCTGAAGATTCAACCCGTGTAGCGCCCATGATCTGTTATGAATCCATCTATGGAGAATATGCAGGTGAATATGTGCGGCGGGGCGGCAATTTGCTGTTTATCA
>JBGAWA010000164.1:0-5100 GCA_044227805.1 Chitinophagales bacterium
TGCCGAGGTTCTTATCCGGCGCGAAAATTATTTTCTTATCCCGTGGAACAGACTCTATAACCTTTTGAGCATTGGAAGAAGTACAGACAATATCACTGAGCGCCTTGATCTCCGCCGAACAATTGATGTAGGAAATAACGACATGATCAGGATGTCGTGCTTTAAATCGTGAAAAGAATTCTGCCGGACAGGCGTCTGCCAGCGAGCAACCCGCTTTGAGATCCGGCAATACCACTTTTTTTTCAGGCGATAAGATTTTAGCAGTTTCCGCCATAAAATGGACACCTGCGAATACAATCATATCCGCATTGGTTCCGGCTGCCTGCTGTGATAACCCAAGGCTGTCGCCGATATAATCGGCCACATCCTGAATATCGGCCTCCTGGTAGTAATGTGCTATAACAACAGCATTTTTTTCCTTTTTAAGTTTATTGATTTCCTCAAACAAATCAAGCGACGGATCAATTTCCATATCCAAAAATCCGTTTTCATTTAATTTTTTGTTTGCTTTCTCAAGTAATGCACTCATATAATTTAATTTAAAGGAAATTGAAAGTTACTATTAAAAGTTATTAAGGGTGTGGATTAGTTCATAACTCTTTCAATAATTCAAAGCAATTCTGCTTATCCATATATTGTCCACCGGCAAAGTTAATCAATCCACATGGGTCACCAATGAACGTCAACAGTTTAGCTGGTTCTCCACAACCTGTTGATTACCTCCAATGGGTAAAATTTATCCGAAAGTTGTGAAGACTCTACTTTTCCATCCGTTCATAACAGCTCCGGATTCTTCATTACTGTCAACATCATTTTGAAGTTATACAGTTGAATTGAGAAGTTGGCCGGTTGTACACACCTTACAAACACTTCATTAACTTATTTCATGCTTCATTGTTTACTGTTTTTTTGTAATCCACATTTAGTTCTTTTTACTATTAACATTTGTTAATGAGGAAAAGTGATACCATTTTGCCAGGGTTTTATGAATATAGATTGTTACACATCTGCGATAACGACATTCAAGTACGTTTACTCGTTCACCAGGGTAAGCGATGTTGCAGCGTTTTTTGTCACATGACAAACTAAGTGCGTTAAACTATACATTTTTGAAGTATGCCTGTATTTAATATTTCTGACAAGGTCAACTTACTTTCAAAACTTACCTTCACGAAGGTTTGGAATGCAGGGAAGTTGCTGCTGTCTTATTACTATTCCCGTTGGACAGGTAATGCATTACAATGTGGTTGGCCGGTAAGCGTATCGATTGAACCAACCACGTCATGCAACCTGAGATGCCCTGAATGCCCGAGTGGCCTGCGTTCATTTTCAAGGGAGACCGGTATGCTGAAACCTGATTTTTTCAAAAGAACGATTGATGAACTGAGCGATCATCTGTGGTACCTGTTGTTTTATTTTCAGGGAGAACCGTATCTCCACCCTGATTTTTTAGACATGATTCGTTATGCTTCTCAAAGAAATATTTATACAGCTACTTCCACCAACGCCCATTTCGATGATGAGATTGCCCGTAAAACAGTAGAATCCGGATTAATCGACTGATTATTTCGATTGGATGGAGCTACGCAGTGAGTTTATGAACTGTACCCTGCAAGGCAAATTATAGAGAAAGTGTTGGAATTCCGAATGTAAAGTGTCTGGTGGAAAAAGCAATTACATTCTTCCACACCACATCTGATTTTTCAATTTTTGGTGATAGCCGGAAATGAGCATCAACTGAAGCAGGTGAAGGAACTGGCAAAGGCAACGGGTGTAGATGAATTGCGCATTAAGACAGCACAACTTCATGATTTCCAGAAAGGCCATGCATTACTGCCATCGAATGCAAGATTTTCAAGATACCGGCAATTGCAGGATGGTTCTTTTTCAATCAAGAACAAATTATTGAATCATTGCTGGAAATTGTGGCATTCCAGTGTAATCACCTGGGACGGAAAGGTCGTGCCCTGCTGTTTTGACAAGGATGCACATCACCGGATGGGTGATTTACAGGTGAATACTTTTGCTTCCATCTGGCAGAGCGATGCTTATCAAAGATTCAGGCGGGCCCTTTTGCGTTCCAGGAAAGAAATTGATATCTGCACCAATTGTTCAGAAGGAACAACTATCTGGGCCTGAATAATCACCAGGCCGGATTTTTCAGTTAATCGTTATTTTTGCATAAAATTTCCCAGCTCATGAAAAAATTTCTGTTCCTGCTTTTGCTTGTGGTTGCAGCGGGTATTGCCGGTTATCTGTTGGTTTGCAATTATACATATGGAGAAGGAAGCCGTACAGGATACCTGATAAAGTTTGCAAGGACGGGATATATTTTTAAAACGTATGAAGGAGAAATGAACCTGGGAGGTATGAATGCAAACAATAATTCAGTGGCAAATTATCTTTGGGACTTTTCCGTATTGTCTTCTGAAAAGGCAGTGGTAAATGAACTGAGTAATTACGAAGGAAAAGTGATTACCGTATTCTATAAAGAAAAACTGAAGAATATGCCATGGCAGGGAAACACAAAGTATTTTGTTTATAAGATCACCACCGCCCCGGAATAGCCGGATCTTTACACGGTCATGATTTCTTTTTCTTTCACTTCCACATGCTTATCAATCTGGGCCGTATATTTATTGGTGATGTTCTGCATTTCGGCTTCAGCATCTTTTATCTGGTCTTCAGACACATGTTCCTTACCTAATTTTTTTATCTGATCAACGGCATCCCTTCGTATGTTGCGGATACTCACTCTTGCAGTTTCAGCGATGGAATTTGCTTTTTTGACATATTCCTTTCTGCGTTCTTCCGTGAGTGGGGGCTGATAAAGTTTAATTGCTACACCATCATTGTGCGGTGTAATACCAATGTTAGCGGCCAAAATAGCCTTTTCAATCACTTCCAGCATTTTGCGTTCCCATGGCTGAATGCTGAGTGTACGTGCATCCAGCACCGAAACATTAGCGGCCTGATTGATGGGCATGTGAGAGCCATAGTAATCCACCATGATGCCATCCAGCATGCCCGGTGATATTTTTCCGGCGCGCACTTTAGTCAGTTCAATTTCGAGATGTTGGATGGTTTTCTCCATGTGGCTCTTTGTCTCATTGATTATTTTTTCAGGCGTCATGCTTCTCAATTTTTGCGAAAGCAAACCTACAGGTTTGTGAATAAATTTTCAAGTGAAGGAGTATGAAAGTTATACCGGCCGGCGGATAGTTGCCATGGGGATAACGAAACCAGGTGCGGCAACAACATTTCATCCATATCTTATTGTTCCATATCGTAACGAAGCGGGATTATTCTATTGATAAATCTTTGTTGTATTCGCTTTAGTACCGTGTTGATTATCGTTCCGCTATGATTTCATTTTGGGGTCGAGGGCATCACGCAACCCTTCACCAATCAGGTTATAAGCCGTGACGGTGATGAAGATGCAAAGACCGGGAAAAACCACCAGCCACCAGGCACTGAAGTTTCCGTGTCCTGCACTCAATAAAGATCCCCATGTAGTCACTTCTTGTGGTACTCCCAGGCCAAGAAAGGATAAAGAAGACTCAAGAATAATAGCATTGGCGATACCGAATGAAATGGAAATAAGTGCCGGTGCAATGGCATTAGGTAATGCGTGGAACAACATGATCCTGGTTTTACTGTAACCCAGTGCCTGTGCTGACTGGATAAATTCCAGTTGCTTTATCCGCAACATTTCTGCACGGGTCAACCTTGCTATGCCGGTCCAATTGGTGAGACCAATAATCACCATCATATTTGACAGTGAAGGTTTTGATATAGCGGCTATAGAAATCAGGAGCATGAACAAGGGCAGGGAAACCATAATTTCTATAAGCCGTGAAATAAGTCCATCCACGGGGATGTTTACTTTCTTGTTTAACCAGGAAAGCCGTCCGGCAAATTTTCCCAACAGTGAAAAGGCAAAGACTATTGACAGGAAAATGGATGAGCGGAATATCAGCCAGAGCAAAAGATCTTCCTGGAATAATATGGAAGGAAGCTGAAAGGCATAGAACCACCCGAAGAAAATGCCAATGCAGGTGAACAGTATTTTTCCACGGCTTGAAGTAAGTGTATGATCACCCAAAAATCCGGCAAAGGCACCCAGCATAATTCCAATAATTGTAGCTATTCCCATAGAAAGAAAGCCGATGCTAAGCGACACGCGTGTGCCGTGAATCAGGCCGGCCAGCAGGTCATCACCCCTGTTGCCGGTGCCTAACCAATGCCTGAAGCGGATGGGCATTGAAACCATTTGTCCGTCCGGAGTAACAAAACGCTGATCACAACCCGGGCAACTGTAGTTGGCATTGGCATAGTCACTTTTGCCGGGCGAATACGGGATGGGTGCCCATATGATTTTTTCGGCCCTTAATTTTTTCCAATCGGTGATATCCAGTTGCATTTTTTGGGTGGATCCGTCATCATTTTTTATATGATAGCTTTTCTTTAGTGAAAAGGCGGGGAAAAAATTCATGCCGTGATATTTTATATACCAGGGCCGTTCATTTGAAAGTATGGGTGACAGCAATGCAATCAGAACCAGCAGTAACAGCACAAACAATGAAATCATTGCGGGTTTGTTTTTTCTAAACTCCCTCCTGAAGTGCGGGCTGAACCGGAATGACTGAGTAAGCATGCTGTTCATTCCTTATTTTTTTACAAGTGAAATACGTGGATCAATATAAGCGTACAAAACATCAGCCACGAGATATCCTATCAGTGTAAGCAGCCCGGTAAGCGTAAATACACCAATTACAACAGGATAATTTTGGGTTTGTATGGCTTGGTAAGTTTCCAGCCCCATTCCTGGTATGGTGAAGATGGTTTCGAGAATGACAGAGCCGCCGATTGCAGCCGGAAAAACATTGGCAAACACAGTGATAATGGGAAGTAATGCATTACGCAGGGCGTGTTTGTAGATAACCTGGTATTCAGAAAGTCCTTTTGCCCGTGCCGTTCGTATATAGTCCTGGTGAACTGTTTCAAGCATTGATACACGCATCAGCCTGCTGAGAAAAGCGAGCGAACTGTAGGTATAGGCGATTAGCGGAAGCACCACATATGGCAGCGAAAGTTTTA
>JBGAWA010000037.1:0-35592 GCA_044227805.1 Chitinophagales bacterium
CTTCCCACGCCAGTTGGTTGAGCATCCCGACGCGTCGGGAAGGTCGAATGTTCAAGTCCATTGGGAGGCTCGATAATTTATCGATATGTTTTATTCATACATTATTCAGTCCGAGTTATCCGGACGATGGTACTATGGTTCTTCCGAAAATCCTTTCCACCGACTGCAGCAACATAATGCCAATGCCAATCAATCCACCAAAAACCGCGGACCCTGGAAATTGATTTTCCTCCGTGAGTTTCCAACAAAGAAAGAAGCGGTTGCTTTTGAGCTTCAACTCAAATCATTCAAAAACAAAAATTACATACAGCGTGTGTTCGTTCATTTTTTTCTTCCCACGCCAGTTGGTTGAGCATCCCGACGCGTCGGGAAGGTCGAGGGTTCAAGTCCCTTGGGAGGCTCGATAACTTATCGATATGCTTTACGTAAAATTGTATGGACAGACCAGGTCGCACAGGCTGACTTTTATCATATTTCTTCTGAAGATTACCTACCACTTTTGAAAAATGAAACATTCACTGTTTGTAAAATATGTCCTTCCCTTTTTTCAGTGGTATGCTTTGATGATTTTTCTTGCCATTACTATTGATTATTTGCTTCATCGTTTTCATTTGGTTTCCGCTGGGCGTTACCTTGGATTAAGCGGCACACTGGTAATTGCCGTATCATTTGTTTATTCATTGCGCAAGAGGAAAATAATTGAATCCGGATCGCCAAAACAACTCTTAGCACTCCATGAATATCTTGCATGGATTGGTTCAATAATGCTTCTTGTGCATGCCGGGATTCATTTTAATGCAGTGTTGCCATGGCTGGCTGTCCTGATGCTTTTAATTGCGGTTGCAAGTGGATTGGTTGGGAAATTCCTTTTGAAGAAAGCAAATGAAACATTGAAAGAAAAAAGACAGTCATTAATTAATACAGGTGTCAGCAAAGAAGATGTAGACAAGAAACTTTTTTTTGATTCCATCACCGTTGATCTGATGAGGAAATGGCGAGTGATTCATTTACCAATTACATTGATATTATGTCTGCTGTCTTTGATGCATATAATAACAATCATAATGTTCAGTAAATGAAAAAGCTAATTGTGATCGGGATAGTGGCTGTATGCATTGTGTTAATTTATCAGTATCCTCATGCAATGCTCAATCCGGGCGAAATTGTCGAAGGCCATCAGCAATTAACTGATAATTGTCTTGCGTGTCATAATCCATTTTTCGGAATCTCCAATGACAAATGCATTTCCTGCCACAAACTATCCGATATCGGTAAAGACACGCTAATGTTAAACGATACCAGCATATCCAACAGGAAAGTTGTGTTCCATCAGCATCTATCTAATCAAAAATGCACTTCTTGCCACACCGACCATAAGGGATTAAAACCTGAAATGACCTTGCACGGCTTTAATCATGAAATGCTGCCTGCAACGATCATAAGCAATTGCTATAGTTGTCACAGTCAGCCTTCCGATATTCTTCATAAGCAATTAACCACGGCATGCAACAATTGCCATACTACAAAAGGCTGGAAAAATTCTGTAACATTTAATCATAATATGATACAAGGCGACATCAAAAACAATTGTGCTGCGTGTCATACTAACCCTGGCGATTCATTACATAAGCAGGTAATAGACCAATGTGATAAATGCCATAGCACAAACCAATGGAAACCTTCAACCTTTGACCATTCAACATATTTTCAGTTGGACGGGGACCACAACGTAAAATGCAACACTTGCCATATCAATAATAATTTCAGTGCTTTCACATGTTACGGTTGTCATGAGCATTCAGAGAGTAAAATAATAAGCGAACACAACGAAGAAGGAATTTACAACATTACCAATTGCTCATCTTGTCACAGAAGCGGCAATGAGCATGATATCAGAATGAACGGAAACGCTAACCAAGAAATAAATCAGAACGAGCTGAATAATGTGAAGGAATACATCAAGTCACGGGAAAAAGATAAAGAGAAAAAAAACGAGGGTAAAAGGGAGAAGGATGATGATTAAATTCAGTAATTACTGCGCAGAAGTTTTACTAAGCATAACACATAAAATAAAGCCTCAAACAAAGAAAGAAGCGGTTGCTTTTGAGCTTCAACTCAAATCATTCAAAAACAAAAATTCCATGCAGTGTGTGTTCGTTCATTTTTTCTTCCCAGGCCAGTTGGTTGAGCATCCTGACGCGTCGGGAAAGTCGAGGGTTCAAGTCCCCTGGGAGATTCGATAATTTACCACCTATGTTGCAGATCAGACGGTGAAGGGTATAACCCGGATTTTAACTGGCGAGGTCTGAATTAATTCATTTCCTCTTCTTCTTCACCTATTCCAAAATTCATCATGCTTCCTAACAGATCCTTAAACTGAATACCTTCTTCCAGACGGTGCTTGCTGAGCTGTGAAAACTCCGCGAGGCCATGCAGCGCGAATTCCATCATAAATAGTTGTTCCTGCATGGCTGCACGCGGAAAGTAAACTTTCACAAGTTCATTCAATCCCTTGACGAAAAGCAATGATTTTTCATACACCGCATGCGGTGCATGCTGCAGGATATCCACCTTATTACCTTCATTAAACCAGTTGACCACTTCAGCATAAGGGCTTACGGTCTTCACCTTGCTCTTCTTATTTTTTTCAGGGTTGGGGAAAATACCGGCAAACTGCTTTCGCAGCGCCTTACCAATCAGCATGGTGGCCACGGTGGAAATGCCTTCCACTTCGCCTTCATACACCAATTCCACTTTGCCGGTAATGGAGGGAAGGATGCCATAAATATCAGCGATACGGGCATAACCTTTAGATTCCTTGTTGATCAGCATTCTGCGTTCAATGGTACTGTACAGGTTCTCAAGAGCCGAAATGGTAAGACGCGCCGATACACCGCTTTTTTTATCTACAAAATCGCTTTCGCGAGCTTCAAAAGCAACCTGCTCAATTAAATCATTTAGCAGCGATGGAATCGTGATGGTTTCGCGCTGCGAGGCGGTGATGGCCGATTCCTGCTCGGTGATGGCACGCGACGTTTCAATATTCTTTGGATAATGAGTGAGGATCTGGCTGTCGATACGATCCTTTAAGGGCGTCACAATGGAACCTCGATTGGTATAGTCCTCAGGATTAGCCGTAAAAACAAACTGAATATCCAGCGGCCATCGCATTTTAAATCCACGGATCTGGATATCACCCTCCTGCAAAATATTAAACAGCGAAACCTGAATGCGTGCCTGCAGGTCAGGAAGCTCATTAATTACGAAAATGCTGCGGTTGGAACGTGGGATGATGCCATAGTGTATCACTCTTTCATCGGCGTAGTTTAATTTTAAAGAAGCCGCTTTAATGGGATCCACATCACCAATCAGATCCGCTACGGACACATCAGGTGTTGCGAGTTTTTCGGCATATCGCCCGTCACGATGCAACCACTCAACCGGTGTTTGCGCGCCCCATTCGGCCAACTGGTCCTTTGCATAGCGTGAAATGGGGTTTAGCGGGTCATCATTCATTTCGGATCCCTTTACTACGGGAATATATTCATCCAGCAAATTCACCATCAGCCTTGCCAACCTCGATTTTGCCTGGCCACGCAATCCAAGCAAAATGATATTATGACGCGACAGTATCGCTGTTTGCAATTGTGGAATGACCGATTCATCATAACCCTGTATCCCTTCAAATACATTTCTTTTTTCTTTCAATGCGGATATCAGGTTGTCACGCATCTCTTCTTTTATGGTTTTCGGCTCGTAGCCGGCTGCTTTTAATGTGCCGAGTGTGGTGATTTTCTCTCTGTTCATGCTCAATTTGATAATAGATAATTAGGTTGGTTGAAAAGCAAATCAGTGCAGGTGCTTTCTCCTGTTGCGGACAAAATCTTCAAAAAGATACGTGCCCACATTATCAGGCGATGCATAAAATGCCTTGCCGCCGTTGATCGCCGTAAATTCCCGTACGAATTGCTGCAGGTAGCCATCTTCAGCAATCATAAAGGTGGTGATGGGAATATTCATACGCTTGCATTGAGCGGCCTTATTCAGGGTTTTATTGACGATTTTCCGGTCGAGGCCAAAGCTGTTTTTATAGTACTTCCCACGCTCTTTCAGGCAGGAAGGTTTGCCATCGGTGATCATGAAGATTTGTTTATTATTCGCCTTTTTCCTGCGAAGCAACTCCATGGCAAGATCAAGTCCCGCACAAGTATTGGTATGGTATGGACCCACCTGCAGAAAGGGCAGATCTTTGATTTCCACCTTCCAGGCATCATCGCCAAAGACAATAATGTCAAGTGTATCTTTTGGATAGCGTGTGGTGATTAGTTCAGCCAGTGCCATCGCTACTTTCTTGGCAGGTGTAATCCTGTCTTCGCCGTACAGGATCATGCTGTGGGAAATGTCAATCATCAATGCAGTGGATGTCTGCGTCTTCCACTCTCTTTCCTGTATCTCCAGGTCATCTTCCGTAAGCTGAAAATCCTCCGTGCCATGGTTGATCTGCGCATTCCGGATAGAGGATGTCATATTGATATGATCGATGGTATCACCGAAAGTGAATGGCCTGCTATCTGTTGTGAGCTCTTCCCCTACTCCGGAGAAGGTAGTTTTATGATGCCCGGGCCGTGATTTTTTTAGTTTTCCGAAGATCTCCTCCAATGATCGTTTGCGGATGACTTGTCCGGTTTTTTCTGTTACGGAAAAGTTGCCATTGGCCGGATTCTCCTCTATGTATCCTTTGTCTTTCAGCTCTTCAATAAAATCACCCATCCCGTATTCATTATCCGTCATTTTATATTCTTTGTCCAGCTGGTTCATCCATTCAAGGGCTTCATAAACGTCGCCTTTTGTGAATTGCATCAACTGAAGAAAAAGATCGAGCAGCCGTTGAAATGGATCACCGCCACCCTGAGGCTGTATATAATTGGTGAATCGAAGGTTCAAAAGAATTCGTTTGTTTAAAGAATAAATGTAAAACAATCTTGAGGGAAAAAGTTCAATCAATCATTAGTTGGCTGCATTTCGGTTCACTGTTTCCGGAATTTCTTATCATTATTGATGAGCAAACTATTGTTCTGTCAACCTGATTTTGCAATTGCATCATTTTTCAGCGCTGCCACTCAATTCTGCTACCGGTTCAGATACCCATGCATACCAGCGATCACCATTTCTGATCTAAAGTTTTCTTTTTTGACTGAAAACTCTATTTTTGCCGTCCCATTTATGATTCCTTCACTTTGATCGCTTGTTCATCTGATGCCGTTGTAAGGTGATGGAATTTTTGGGAAACGCATAAAAAGGTAATAATACTCCTCCTTAGCTCAGTTGGTTAGAGCGGCTGACTGTTAATCAGTAGGTCCCAGGTTCAAGTCCTGGAGGGGGAGCAAGAAGGCAGTCATTTCTGGCTGCCTTTTTTTTCTGCAGCAACCAATGTTTGACAGCCATCCCTGATCTTACGATACTTTCGTCATATGGACTGATGATATACGACCAATTCTTCTATGGGCGACTGGCTGACAGCTTCAATCCGTGCCTTGAATTCGCCGGCAACTTCCAACAGATACTCCTTAAAAACAAAAGCGACGGAACCGGTACAGCATAATCTGCTTTGTTGAAAATCCTCATAGTGACTGATAAGGTGGGTAAATAAATCCCGGAAGGATTCTTTGATCAATTCCTGTATATAGGAAGATGAAAGATGAATGGCGGCAAAGGGTGTAAAGGAAGCAAGAAAACGGTTGGGGAAGGGTTTTGTATATAAATGATCGAGCACCTGTTCACGGTTATATGGACAGATTAATGCGAATTCCCTGTTCAATTCTTCCGGCAGATAACCTCGCAAGTAATCTCTCAGTAGTTTTCTGCCGATAGCAGCACCACTTCCTTCATCGCCCAAAAAGTATCCCAGCGAGTCAATACTATGTACGATCTGTCTGCCATCATACCTGCCACTGTTGGTTCCCGTTCCTACAATAACGGCAAACCCAGCTTCATGCTTTAGAAGGCCTCTGGCGGCACCTAACAAATCGGTGGCTACATTTATGGTTGAACCGGGGAAAAAACGGCTGAGTACACTACTGATTTGTTGCTTCCTGTTTTCATGTGCACACCCTGCACCATAGAAATATATGCTTCCGACCATTTGACCGGCTACATACGGAAGCACCTGCAACCGGATGATTGACTCCAACTCATCAACCTTTAAAAAATATGGATTTAATCCCTGCGTCGAAAAGGAGGTTACCATATCCTGCTGAACAGTCCGCCAATCCGCCTTGGTTGAACCTGAATCCACTATTAACTGAATCATGATGCGTCGCAATTATTGAGCAAATTACAAAAGTAGTGGTGGTCAATGCGGGAACGATAATACAGGGTGGAAATAATCATCAGCGGAGTGTGATTTTTTTGTGAACTTCGCCGCGAGAAACCGGTTCTGATGAAAGAATCTGTCCGCTTCAATAATCAAAAATCATCTTATGTCCATATTGGATTCCATCCAAAAAACCTTTCAGCCGCAAGTACCCAAAACTTCTTCGCTCGTAGTGGTGGGAACTGTTGCTTTTGATTCCATTGAAACACCATTTGGAAAATCAGAACGTATTATCGGCGGCGCCGCCACTTATATTTCGCTGGCAGCTTCCTATTTCGGAAAGAATATCAACCTGATTTCTGTAGTGGGAGGCGACTTCCCGAAAGAGCAGGTGCTCCTGATGAATGCACGCGGAGTGAAAACAGATGGGTTGCAGGTGAAAGAAGGTGAAAAGTCTTTTTTCTGGAAAGGATCATACCACCTCGATATGAATACAAGGGATACGCTGGTGACAGACCTCAACGTGCTCGCCACTTTTGATCCTATCGTGCCGGAAAGCTACCAGGACTGTGAGTTCCTGATGCTTGGAAATCTTACTCCCACGATACAGATCACGGTGATAAACCGGCTGCGCCGACGTCCTAAACTGATCGTACTCGACACCATGAATTTCTGGATTGAACATACGCCTAAGGAACTGGCTGAAGTGCTGACCATGATTGATGTATTGACCATTAACGACGCGGAAGCCCGTGAACTATCCGGCGAGTATTCACTGGTGAAAGCGGCGAAGAAAATTCTGGAACGCGGCCCCAGGTACCTGATCATCAAGAAAGGGGAACATGGCGCATTGCTCTTTCATGAAAACAATGTATTCTTCGCTCCGGCCTTGCCACTGGAAGAGGTGTTTGACCCAACAGGTGCCGGTGACGCTTTTGCCGGAGGATTTATCGGATACCTTGCGCAGACCAATGATATCAGTTATGAAAATATGAAACGCGCCATTATCTATGGTTCTACAATGGCTTCTTTCTGCGTCGAGAAATTCGGCACCGAAAGGCTGGTCGGTATCACTGAAGATGACATTGAAGAACGGGTGCAGGATTTTGTTGACCTGGTGCAGTTTGACATATCATTGGTGGAATAAGCCACCTGCCTCTTGTACCCTTATTATTTTAATGGAAAAATCAGGGTGGAAGCGTTCGCTACCGCAAAAATTTCAAACCAGTTTCCCCACTCTTATCCAGCCTTCAAACACCTGCTCTGAATGTGGAGCATCTTTCAGTTCTTCCGTCAGGTCTTGTCCGGCCCAGTGTTCGTAGTGATGTCCATTTCGCCAGAGTCGGCTATCCGTCAGATCATAGATGAATCCTTTATAGGCCACCCATATCTGTGGCTTATCCTGTCCGTTGCGGAGCGCGAGTTGCGAAAGGGTGAATTCAGGGAGAAGCAATGAAAGTAATGATCTGATTAAAGAGTAACATAATCTTCAGACTCGGATCAGCCAGGCTGCAATGTTTATTGGAGTATGGCTTTATTAACGAGCTGATGCTGCAGCAGGTATTCCGCAATCTGCACCGCATTGGTGGCTGCTCCTTTTCGCAGATTATCAGCTACGATCCAGCAGTTTAAGGTCTTCGGCTGTGAAGGATCACGTCGGATACGGCCGACAAACACATCATCCTTTCCTTCAGCGAATATTGGCATGGGATAAATATTCTTCGCTGGATCATCCTGCACGGCCACCCCTGGCGTATGATTCAGTAATTCATAAATATCCTTCAGCTCAAAATCATGTTCAAACTGAATGTTCACACTTTCAGAATGACCGCCTTTTACCGGAACACGAACAGTGGTAGGTGAAACCTGTATGCCGGGTGAACGCATGATCTTGCGTGTTTCGTTCACCATCTTCATCTCCTCCTTTGTGTAACCGTTGTCCAAAAAGGCATCAATATGCGGAAGGCAATTCAGGTCTATCGGATGCGGATACGCCATAATAGTTTTTTCGCCAACACGTTCATGCATCAGTTGGTCTACTGCTTTTACGCCTGTTCCGCTCACTGATTGATAGGTGGAAACAACAATCCGTTTGACCTGATACTTCAGGTGTAGCGGATACAGCACCATCACCATTTGAATGGTGGAACAATTGGGATTGGCAATAATCCTGTCGTTTGCAGTCAGGACATCGCCATTAATTTCTGGAACTATCAAGGGTACCGTGGGATCCATTCTCCAGCAGGAAGAATTGTCTATCACCGTGGTGCCTGCTGCAGCAAACTTTGGCGCCCATTCGCGAGAGACAGCGGCGCCTGCCGAAAAGAGGGCGATCACCGGTTCGAGTCTCACCGCCTCTTCCAGGCCCATGACTGCATACTTTGCATGACGAAAGGAAAGCTCTTTGCCGGCTGACTTATCAGAAGCTACCACCAGCAATTCATCAACCGGGAAATTTCGTTCTTCCAGGATGCGCAACATGGTGCTTCCTACCAATCCTGTCGCACCCACAACAGCTACTTTCATGAACAGAAAATTTGAAACGCAAAAATACACTTATCAGCCATTCATTGCGGCAGGCACTTTTGCCGGGGTAGATAGCGGAAAACTTCCAGGGCTGCCCTAACCGTACAGGATGCCTGTGGGCATTGAATTACCTTAGGTTGCAGGAATTTTTTGATTGAAAATACCGGTTAGTTGGAAGGAAGAAAATGTTTCTGCTTAGGTTTGCTGCCGCATTATCAAAAAATGAATCCATTCCACATTACCTTGCTGGCTGCCGGTTTACTGGTACTTATTTACGGTGTTTTCACATTTACCGGCAGAACAGCGCTGGGAAAACGATCCTTTTATTTCTCCGGTATTGAGCTGGATAAAATCGTGATGGGAATATTGTTATTCCTTGTTGGAATGCTGTTCATCATCACTTTTCTGATTGAAGTAGTAGGACCGCATTTTAAGAAGGAAGGAATATAAATTCCCTAAGAATCACTTCAACCGTTTCTTTACGGTTTCCACGATATTCTTCATCCTGTGCAGGTTCAGAAAAAAAGCAAACCCAAGCTTAACCGGAAAAATGAGGTAGTAAAAAAGAATGATTATCGGATTGGCTGCCACTTTTGCCAGTTCATATCCTGACTCGCTCATATAATGCCCGCAGGTGCGCTGACAGAACCAGATTTCTGTAGCACTCAGGCCGCCTTTGCTCCAGCTTTGCGAGCGATCTGCATTGATACCCTTCACATCCTTCTTATCCATTCCACTTGATGAACCCACTTGTGGAACATCCTTTAGATGCGACGAAAAAGGAAGCTGAAGAAAAAAACAAATACTTTCAATCACTTTGTCAGGATCTTTCAACAATGACTCAAACTGAACACTCATCACTCTCCTGTCTTTCGCATTGTCGCGAGCGCGCATGGCAGAGTTCCAGAGTTTGCTGATGGTGAGCGGATGATAGTTTGTCCAGGCCCGGATGGTCTCATACCAGGTCGCATGTGAGCCGCCGAGGAAGCGCCGCTTCCATTTTCTCTTCTGGGATAACAGCACATCCCTTGGGTCGCGCACCATGTTGATGAAATAGGAATCCGGAAATGATTCGAGCACTTCACTAATGTAAAATACATTCTGCGGCGTCTGATCGCAGGGAAACTGCTTACCATGCCTTAATGCTTCGTGCTGAATAACAGCTGCAAAGATTCGCAGCGAGGTGCAGGCCTGTTCCGGAATTTCACGGATAATCCTTCCTGCCTCTTCAAGATACTTCTCCGGCTCCATTTTCGCGAAATAGCCTGCGGCAGAAATATTCAGCAGGCGGGCAGCCAGTTTTACAGCCTCAGCGCCAGACAGAATTTTGTCCTTATCCTTACCCGACCACATCTGCTCAAAGAAGTGCAACTCCGGAAAAGTATGCACCTGCCCATGGTTGTTGAGTATCCGCCCCATCATGGTGGTGCCGCTCCGGCTGTTGCCGACTACAAAAATAAATGGCATAAATACACTGGAAATTTTACGCTAAGGTAGTAAAGGAAGGATTGCAAGGGACCAGGATATTCTGGTGCGGAATCCCAGAGTAGCATTATACAAACATCCGTTTAGATTAAGTACAACACCTCTGCTAATAATAGTAATAATGTTAGAATATCTTGTGTCTTTCACCAAGTGCAGACAATCATCGGCCATACAATTTAGACACAAAAAAAATGCGGCGAACAGCCAGCCACTATTGCCCGGCAATATAACTCTGCAGGTGTTCAATAATACCTTTCTGTTCTTCGATCAGCAACTTCACCACATCGCCGATGGAAACAAGGCCAATTACTTTCCCATTTTCCATTACCGGCAGGTGACGGATATTTTTTTCCGTCATCATCTTCATACATTCATCAATCTCTGTTTCCCTGCTGACCGTGCGTACCTGTGAAGTCATCACTTCTGTAATCGGAGTGTCCTTCGAGGCACGTCCCAGCAAAATAACCTTGCGGGCATAGTCACGTTCCGTAAATATTCCTATCAGCTGATCACCATTCATCACGAGCACCCCGCCAAGATTCCTTTCGGCCATCAGGCTCAGCGCATCATATACAGACCCATCCGGGCTGACTGCAAAAATCTGGTTGCTCTTGCGGCGAAGTATGTCATTTACTTTCATGATAGTGGTTTTAACAGTGGGCAAAGGTCTCGGTTTGAAATTATGAAAAATTCCTGCATCATGCAAGAGGAAAATTGCCTGGCAGGCTGCTGTGTGTGCGACGGATGATCGTTTTACAAGAGTGACAGCGCTATATTGCGCATTGGTGCGCTTATTTTTACTTTCACATGGCCACTCATGTCTGAATCATGTTTTTATCCCGTCGTGTTTTTTTACTGATTGCTACAGGCGTTGTGACGCTGCTGAGTATTTTTTCAGCAGTTCAAAACACTGCCAAACCATTTCATAGCAGGATGGAGCTGGCCGCTTTTGAGGATGAGGGAATACGCTCTCCTATTGATTCAGGCCAGTATTTTCTGGTATCGGCCCGGTGCAAAGGATGCCATGGATATGATACGCTTCAACTGGCTAATGTTGATTCAAACGGTGTTGACATCAACCTGTATGATGACTGGCAAACAACCATGATGGCTAATTCAGCAAAAGATCCGCTTTGGCGTGCAAAAGTCAGCCATGAGATCCTCGTTAATCCGGGTCATGCCGAAGAGCTACAGACCAAGTGCACCGCCTGTCATGCGCCACTCGGGCATTTTACGGCGATGTTTCATGGTGCCGAATCTTACACCATTGACGATCTCGTGAATGACACGCTCGGGCTGGATGGAGTATCCTGTGGTGGATGTCATGAAATAGGTATTCAAAATTTAGGAACGTCCTTTTCAGGAGCGATTCCGTATGACACGAGCAAAAAGGAATTTGGTCCTTTTCAAAATCCGCTCACCGGGCCGATGCAGCTGTATGAAGGCCTCACACCAACATTCAGTACACACATCAGCACCTCACAGCTATGCTCACCGTGTCATACCCTCATCACCCATACGGCTGACCTGGAAGGGAATTACACCGGCAATACCTTTGTGGAACAAGCTACCTATCATGAATGGCTGAACTCGGCATTTTCGTCCGACAATATTACCTGCCAGTCGTGCCATATGCCGCAGCTGAAAGATTCCATTATCATTGCCAATAACATTCTCGCCCTTGCTCCACGCTCACCATTTAATCAACATCAGTTTGCAGGTGGAAATGCATTTATGATCAACCTGATTAAACAAAATAAGACAGCACTCAACATCACCTCCCCGGATGTGAACTTCGATTCCACACTGGCAGCGACCTACCGGTTACTGCAACAAAAAACGGTCGGACTGCTCCTGACGCTCGACAGTATTGCTAATGACACGCTGTACATTAAAGTTCGGGTGGCAAACAAAGCAGGTCATAAATTTCCTTCCGGATATCCAAGCCGGCGGGCAGTGCTGCAGCTCGTGGTTACGGATCAGGATCAGGATACCATGTTTCAATCCGGCACCTTTGATTCCAATTACGAAGTACAGGGTATCAATGCAGGATATGAACCACACTACAATATCATCAATAGTACAACGCAGGTGCAGCTTTATGAAATGGTAATGGGTGATGTCAACAGCGATTTCACCACTGTGCTGGAAAGGGCTGATCATATGCTGAAAGACAATCGCATTCCACCGGAAGGATTCACTACCTCTCATCCCGTTTACGATACGGTGCGAATTATCGGTGATGCGGCAGAAGATCCGGATTTCAATAAATCAGGACCCGCTGAAGGAACCGGAATGGACTTCGTGCATTTTCATATTCCGGTGAATGGCATAAACGGCATACTGAATGTTTATGCAGGCATCTATTTTCAAACTGTTCCTCCCCGCTATGTGACAGATATGTTTGGATACAACAGCGCCGCCATAGATACTTTTAAAGGCATGTACCTTTCCGCTGACCTCATGCCTGTTTTGCTGGCTTCTTCACAGTTGCAGACACCCTACATCCTGTCGCAGCATGATATAACCGGACAAGCAACTATTGGTTTACTTACTACGCAAAGCGAAACCGGTGCCGTTCAGCTGATCAATGGTCAACGGCTGATGATTGAGTCAATAAAAATCTACCAGCCTGACGGCATGCTTCGATCTTCGGTTACCGTTCATGATGATGCTGAGATGCTGCTTGTTACTTTGCCACGCGGCAATGGAATCTACTTACTGAAAGTTATTGCCGGCAACCGGCGGTTTGTCTTTAAAGTGATCCGGCTTTAACCCGGTTGCAAAAAAATATCACCGCACGGAACAGCAGGGATTGCTTACTTTTAATTTTCGTTTTCAGCCACAAAAAATAACACATGCAACTTTTTACAAAACTGAAGCAGATAGCTTTTACAACCTTATGCTGCTGTTCTGCTACTGCCTTTGCGCAAGTTAGTTTCCTGAACGCCAACGCCAAGCTTTCTGCCACCAATATTCACAGCGGTTGCCCGGTTGGCGTTGTAGATGTCAATGGAGACGGGCTGGACGACATTGTGAGATTAGACCAGGCGCATCTGCTTTATATTGACTATCAATACCCGGGATTGCAATTCAATCATACTTATATCGGCGACTTTGGCGGCGGAGTGTCCTGGGCCTGGGGCTTATGCGTTGCTGACGTTGATCACAACGGTTACAAAGACATCGTAGCGGGCGGTTATGGACCATCGGTGAAAATTTTTAAGCTCAACAGTACCGGAACGGGAGGCACCTTGTACAGCCTTCCTTCTTCCAACTTCTTCCTGCAAAATGTGAACTTTGCCGACATCAACAACGATGGATGGGAAGATATTTTCGGATGTGATGACAATGCAGAAAGTCACATCTGGCTGAATAATGGCAGTGGAAATTATACAGTGTCATCAATCATTGATTTTGATGTCACCAATACCGATGACTCCGGTAACTACGGAAGTGTGTGGACAGATTTTGATAGTGACGGTGACATAGATCTTTACATCGCCAAATGCAGACAAGCCGTAAATGACCCCACCGACGGCCGCAGGATTGATGTGCTTTTTGTGAATGACGGAAGCAACAATTATACTTCAAATGCCGCCGCTTACGGACTTGCCGACAGCGCGCAAACCTGGACGGCCAATTTCGGCGATATTGATAATGACGGAGACCTTGATGTGATTCAGACTGACTATGATGTGCCGGCCAAGCTTTTGGAAAATGACGGCACCGGGCATATGACAAATATCTCTGCCGGATCAGGTTTTAACATGACTGTTATTCCTATCGAATCAGTTATGGAAGATTTCGACAATGATGGCTTTGTTGACATTCTCGTTTCCGGAAGTGACTACCAGTTTTTTCATAACGATGGTGACCAAACCTTTACCAAGCTGCCAGGTATTTTTGGAACCGAAAACATGGAATCATTCGCCATCGGTGATCTTAATCATGACGGAAAGATTGATGTGTATGCCAGTTATGCGAACATTTATACCACGCCAACATCAGTGGATGACATTTACTGGCTCAATACTTCGTCCAACGGAAATCACTTCATCACACTCACGCTCACCGGTACTGCCAGCAATGCCGGCGCATTGGGCGCACGGGCAACCCTGTATGGCGCCTGGGGAAAACAAGTACGTGAAGTGAAAGCCGGAGAAAGTTATGGTACCTGCAATACCGGAAGCCTTCATTTTGGCACCGGTACTTCTTCCGAAGTTGATTCCATTATTATTAATTGGCCCTCCGGTGCCGTCACATCCATCTTTAATCCATCTGTTGACCAATTTATGGATGTGATAGAAAATGAATGCGTGACGCCTGACTTAACCATCAGCAACAACGGAGGCACTGTAATCTGCCCGGGAGAAACCGTTACCCTGACAGCTGCCTCAATACCATCAGATTATTCATACATATGGTCTAACGGAGCAACTACGCAATCTATTGAAGTTGGCGAAACGGGTGACTATAGTGTGAAAATCTCTGCTGCATCAAACGATTGTTTCACCACTTCAAGGACCATTAGCATTACGCAAAATCCGGTGGAAGTGCCGGTAGTTGCAGTATCCGGCGAATTAACATTTTGTGCTGGTGAAAGCGTAGAGTTGACGGCCCCTGCTGCCGCTTCCTACTCATGGTCAAATGGTGCTGCAACGCAATCTATTACCGTCACCTCGTCCGGTGAATATACGGTCAGTATTCCGGGCACCTGCCAGTTTATCACATCTGAACCACTATCGGTAAATGTGCTGAATTCTCCTGTACCGGTTGCTTCTGATGTATATCTTACGGTTCCCGGAACAGCCACACTTACTGCTACCGGCGACCAGGTAAACTGGTACAGCGAGCCTGTTGGCGGGATTTCATTGTTTACCGGTAATCAATTTATTACGCCGGAGTTATTTGACAACACAACTTACTATGCCGACAATACAACCGCTTTTGGCGCGGATACTTTTTATACCGGTCAAAAAAATCACCATGGCGGCTTGTACAGCGGCACGAACAGCACCAACAGCAGTATAATTTTTAATGTTTACCAGCCGTGCGTATTGAAATCTGTTAAGGTGTATACCGATACACCGGGTGAAAGGTTGATTGAATGGAGAAATCACAATGGAAGTGTTATCCAGAGCGCACTGATAAATATACCGATGGATTCGAGCCGAATCACTTTGAATTTCAACCTCGTTCCAGGCGAAGACTATGAACTGACCACGAATAAAACACAAAATAATATACTCTGGGGTTTTGACAGCCCGCGACTGCAGCGAAGTGATGCCGGTGTCAGCTATCCGTATCTGATACAGGATTTCGTATCCTTAACCGGTTCACCCAACGGAAGCAACCTGTATTATTATTTCTTTGACTGGGAAGTGAACAAAATTCCGACACTGTGTATCAGTGATCGGGTACCGGTTACGGTCTATGTTGATGTGGCCTCCGGTGTCTCTTCCATCAATGAAAATACGCTGTTCAACATCTATCCCAACCCTTCAGCAGGCATGGTGCATATCACGGCCACCGGCACAATGCAGGAAATGGTAAAAATGCAATTGCTGGATATTGCCGGCAAAGTGCTGCTGTCGCAAGCTGATATGACCTTGAGCAACATGGAAAAAATACAGCTTGACCTCAGCACCTTTCCACGCGGGATTTATTTACTGAATGTTGAAGCGGGAGGATACCTGCAGCAACATAAGCTCATCATTCAGTAGCAATTATTTTGGGGGGAATACTGGTTCCAACATCTTTATTTTTCATGGATGCAGGATTTTTAAGTTGACAGATCATAAAACCCTGATTTTTTTATTCAACCCACATTTTGCAGTTCAAAGCGTCAACGGGTTTAACCCCGACGTAGAACTGCTAAGGGTTTCTGAAACATTTTCTTTTCTTGACAAATTGAGCAAATCCTTAGCAGTGCAAAGTCGCAGCGAAGCGGGATTTTTCCACTGAAAAATCCGGGTTGAAGTATCAGGGTTATTTTCTGAAAATAAAATAGACAGCCACAACCAGCAATGCGAAACCAACAAAATGGTTCCACCGCAATGCTTCATTCTTAAAGAAAAGAACGGTGAAGAGGGTAAACACCACCAGTGTCACAACTTCCTGAATAACCTTCAGCTGTACTAACGAAAACGGACCGCCATTCTCTTTAAAACCAATACGGTTAGCGGGAACCTGGAAGCAATACTCAAACAATGCGATGCCCCAGCTGATAAGAATCACTGCCAGCAGCGGTAGTGCTGCAAACCATTTGAACTCACGGAATCTGAGATGGCCATACCAGGCCAAGGTCATAAAAATATTAGACAGTACGAGCAAGCCGATGGTCTGTATTGATTTCATTTTGGAAGCAGGGTCTACATGATTACGGCAAAAACAGAGGAATAGAAAAATACGAGATTATGGAGTTTACGGTCACAAGCAGTGAAGCCTGCTTAACCTGGATTCTTCTATTACAAAACCCCGTTTCGCTTCGACTTTGAACTGCAAAATGCGGAATTAATAAACACATCCTGACAGATATCTTCCCATATTGAATGGATTATCCGGTAATTTCTGCATTAGTTTTTTTCATTCAGATACCGCAACATGTCGCCGATTGTCTCTTCCAGCGAAAATTGTTGTTTCCATCCGGTATCATTTTTTAGACGCGAGCTGTCGCCGAAGATGATGGGTTCATCCGTCGGCCGGAGCAAAGCCGGATCCGTTTCAATATTCAATGTGATACCTGTTGCCTTCTCAATCAGCGGAATCAGTGCCTTCACCTGGTAAACTTTTTCACCACTCACATTATACACTTCACCGGCTCTTCCCTTCTCTGACAGTAATACCAATGCCGATACCAGATCACGCACATCTGTAATGGAGCGTTTGGTTTCGAGCGTACCTACTTTAAACCTGTTCTCCGCACCTTTCATAATCCTAAATGCGCGCAACACAAAGTCGGAAGTGACATCATTGGTTTTACGTGCTCCGGTGGTATTGAAAATACGCACACGGATACACCGTATGCCGAAGTTTTGGAAATACTGAAATGAAAGCAAATCCTGTCCTACCTTACTCACTCCATAAGGATGAAGGGGCAACAAGGTCGTGTTTTCCTTTACCGGTGTATTTTCAGGTGTAAGCGATAATCCGTATTCAGCGCTGGAACAGGCCACCACAACCATTGGATCATAACCCGGCTCGGTGAGCCTGATTTTTTTTACCGCTTCAAACACATTGATGGTACCATTCATGTTGGTGTTGATGGTCTCAATAGGCTTCTCCCACGAAACGGTAGGATAACTCTGCGCTGCGAGGTGAAAGATGCGCGCCGGACGAAATTGATTGATGATGGAAAAAACTTTCTCCGCATCGGTAACGTCACATTCGATGGCATTACAGACAGGCAGGATGTCATTGACATCGATAGTTGGCTTGTAATAGGTGCCAATTATATTTTCCTTGGCCAACCGGCTGCGGTAATAATCGATCAGATGCGATCCTACCATTCCTGCTGAACCGGTGATCATGACGTGCTCTGTTGCTGACATGCTTAGTGGTGGTTGATTGGTTAAGATTACTTGATAAGTGTAAGAGACTGCCGGTTACCGCATATTTGCAAAAACATCTGTATGTATGACGACTACCCCCACATAATTGCATAACTGGAAAAATTCAGATCGTTACCGCATGGATCTGCAAAATGTGCGACAAAAAAACTTTCCATCCATCATTCAACATGCCCGTTGCCCAGTGCCAACCGGTAAATCTCATTCACCCTGCCGCCAATCATCTTCCAGCTGAATTTTTCATCCGCTGTTTTCTTCGCGTTAAGGCGCAGGCGTTTCATTTTTTCCTCGTCCTGTAATAGCATCATGATTTTTTCCGCCAGGTCCTTCTCATCTTCATTCCTGAACATCACGCCGTTTTCACCTTCTACAATAATCTTTTTAAATGTATCGAGGTCGGATGAAATGATGGCCGCACTGTAATCCAGTGAACGGATCATGACACCGCTGGAATAAATTTCACGGTAGGGAAGTGTTACGATATCGGCTGCTGCAAAATAGTAAGGGATGATTTCATTCGGTACGTAAGCATAATTCAGGATGCAGTCCTTTTCAAGATTTTTCTCCTTCACGATTGCATCAAATTCATCCTGTTCTACTTTCCACGGCTTACCCACAACCAGCAATTTTACACCGGGCATTTTATCCCGCACGATGGCATGCGCCCGCAGCAGGACGTCGAGGCCTTTCACTTTTTTTATCTGCCCGAAGAAAAGCACCAGCTTCTGGTCAGCGGGAAGTCCGAGTTTTTTTCTTGCTTCTTCCTTTGCGATGGGTGTGTTGTACAGGAAATCGGAATCTCCGTGCGGGACGATATGAATGTTACGTTCCGGAAAATCAGGAAAATATTTTTTCAATGATGTTTTGGCGTAGTCAGAGTGCACGATGATCTGATCGATAGCGCGGCGAAACTTGATGTATTTGCCCTGATCGATTTCCTGCCCGTACTTATCGAAGCTTTCAATATCATGAATGGTGGCCACCACCTTGAATTTTTTCCGGCGGAACAGGAAAAAATTCAAATACTCCCTTGCCGCAAAATGATACACATGAAAGTGCACCACTTCAGCACCTGACTTTGCGGCATCACGGGCCGCGTTCCAGGCACCGATGGCATAGCGGAATCCGCGGATCAGTTTATTTTCCTTTCCATAAATTTTTTTAAAGGGTTTCATCGTTCTAAAAGGGAAGCTGAATTTCGTGTCGAGATCGGTTTCGTCGCAGGTGTAGAAGCTGAGCTCTGTGCCTTCGTCAGCCACTGCCTTACACAAACCGAAATCATAAAAGTCGTTGCCACTGTGCCCGCCAATAGGCTCCACCATGGCAACACGTAACTTTCTATTATCACTCATACCAGTGGCTTAGATCTTTATTGAGTAATTTTTCAAGCTGCATGATATCAGGTTTGAATATCGCCTGCATGCGGTCCACCGTCACATCGTGTTTATCCTGTTTCTTGCTGCGGGTAAGGAACAGGTTCTTTATGGACTCTACCAGGTGATCCGGAACAATTTTCCGTGCCAGCAGCCGCAGATTCTTTTGCGAGTAAATGGCGCGGATCACGCGGTTACGAGGTGTTGAATAGGTATTGTATTTACCTTCCAGGTCAGGCAAATACGATGGGTCAATATCGAGATAGTGCAACAGGTCAACAATCATCGCTCCCATATTTTCTGACAGCTCGTCGTAAATGAAAATCCTGACATTTTCTTTTCCGAAAGTATCGAGGTACCGCTTCACCTGTTCGTAGTACAAGCCCAACTCCACATATTGCTGATACCACAGGTGAGCGAATTTGTGTTTTGATTTTTTACTGACAATATCTTCCAGCGGTTCATTCACATAACCCAGCTTATGTTCCATGAAATAGTGAGAGAAAGCACGGTCCACCGGATTGCGAAGCGACATGATGATCTTTGCATCCGGCACAAGTTCTTTGATCTTTGCAGGTACCGGCGGATAAAAAAGGTAGGATACGCTTGCCTCACCAATTGCCTTATGTCGGCCATTGGCGGCTTCAAACAACTGAAGATATTCCTGCAAGGTGCCAACGCCTTTTTCCTTATGATACAGGTTTTGTTTCACCGTTTCGTCATAAGAAAAGTAATTGGGCTCCTTGACCGGACTCATGTAAACTTCCGGATGTTTTTTCAGGTAATAATAGAGGGAAGTAGTGCCTGCTTTGGGGGCGCCTACAATAAAAAAGTTGGGCAGTTTCTTTGTCATAATTCAGCTTAACCAATCAGGCAACTGTACAATCCCTTTCCCCCTCAGGAATTCAGCTAACCGTTTATTATAGGGTTTATAAATTTCATCCAGCAACAGCATCTCTTCTTCATTCATCTTTTCACGGCCGCCTGCATCGGCATTCACTTTTTTATACAAGCCTCGTAAAGTTCGCTTCAATCCCACATTTTTTCTCCAGAATGATTCAAATGTTTTGTTAACGCCCAGCATAGTCTTATGCATCCAGCGGTTCCTGTAAGCAATTGTCTGGTTTTCGATCACGAAATCTTCCGGCTTATAACTGCTGAAATCAAGCTGCAACCATTCACACAATTGCTTCATGAAACCAGCGGCATCCTTTTAAGTCTTCAGCAGAGGATTTTTCAGATTGTTGCCGTAATAAATCAAACCATGCCGGCAGGTAGTCGATATAAAATCCTTCTTTGATTCCTCGCATAAAAAGCGCTCATTTTCCCCTTTGTTCACTGGTTCAGCGTCTGCGAAAGCCATGGATTTTCGCACAAAGTCGGTGAAAGTGGTGTCCAGCAGCAGGAGTAGGCATTCGCTTTCTCCCTTTCATAAAAAACAGAAAACAGCCGGTGAGCGGATTGGAAAATGAATATCATTTTGACATCATTGCCCAGCTCCTGCAAGATGCGCGAAGCAATTACCTCCTTGCCATAAAGATAACTCGGGCTTGCTTCCAGCCGATACCTTTTTGCTGCATCGCAATGCGAAAAGTAGCCGGCATATTTTTCCATGGAAGGAATTTCCCTGCCATACCGGAGTGGCATAAAAAAACCGATTTCCTTAGCAGATGAACCGCAAACATCAGGATGCAGGGAGAGATAGGTAAATACCGAAGTGGTACCGGCTTTATGAACTCCTCCGATAATCAGGTTGGGCAATCTCAATTCAGTCATCAGTGGCTATCAGTTTAAGACCTGCTTATTGGCCCAGCGGTAATTCCTCTCCGGATGGCGCTGTATGTAGTAGAAGAAATAATGAATGGCAACGAAAGAAGCGGCGATGGCAATGCCGGGATCAAAAAAACTGCCCCCGGTGGGAATACCACGGACGAAAAAGAAAATGATGAAAAACAAAATCGCCTGGTAGAAATAATCCTTCCTGAATTCCAGGTTGAGCTTCCTATGTGTACGGTAAACAAGCCAGTATTGTAAAAGACCGATAAACAAGCCCAGCACGCCAAACTGATACACTACGCCGAGTACACCGATGTCTGATGCATAAAAGTGTCCCAACTCAGCGGTGGGGCCACCCAGCCAGTCGTTATTGATTTTTCCGTTTCCAAAGAACCAGCTGAAAGAATGCTTATTAAAGTATTTGAATGCGATTGCCGTTTCACGAATACGCGCATCGGCTGATGCTTCTCCGGTTTCCTGTCCCTGAAGAGCAAGAATCACGTCGGTGTACATCAAAACAACCCTGTCAAGGATATCCGGTCGCAGCAACCACAAGCCACCTAATGCAGCAGTAATAAACAATATAAACGAAGCCGTATAGTAGACGATTTTTTCCCAGCTGTTATACAGCACGAAATACAATCCAACCGTTCCCAGCAAAGCAATAGAGGTGCCTCTCTTCTGATTGATAAAAAAGATGTATGCATAGAAACCAATAAAGAAGAGGGCGTATTTGATGTGGCTGGTTCTGACATACCTGATAAAGTAATATATCGTGGCAAATGCAAATCCGAAGATATCAAACTCAAACTGGCAACCGCCTTTGATTGAATTACAATATACAAACAAGGTACCTGCAAACTGATTGGGGTTAAGCCCGATAATCATGATAAGGTAGAAAGGAAGGTTAAACCAGGCACCAAACAACAGCGCATCGCGGACAATGGTCAGGTCGATAGATTTTGATTTCAACAGATAGAACATGAAAATACCTGATAATATGGCAAGCCACGATTTTTCAGCCGACATGCCCAGAAATACCGGCTGTCCAAAATAGAAATTGGTGACAAAGCCCGCCTGCAGCATGATATACGTCAGCAACGTCAGAATTATTACCTCATAGACATTGAAACCGGCTTTTTTGATGATGAGTTTATCGATCAGGTAGATGAAAGTAAAAGTCAGATAGACAAAAAGCATCGGATAACCGCCAAATACGAGATAGATAAGAGAAACAGGACTCTTGATCAGCGTGCCAAATATATTGACGAACAGCAGGTAAATCAAAAATACCTTGATACGCCGCCTCCAGGTGTTGTGGATGGCATCAGCAAAATGTAATGGTGGTGTGAGTTCTAATCCCTGCTGCACGTTCTTTTTCCAAGTAGAATTTTAAGGATTAACAGGGATTCCTTTGCATTTCCTTCTGTCAGATTCTTTAAGGCTTTCCCTGCCAGGCGTATGACGGGTGCGAAGATAAGATACGGATAGTAAAGTTGGTAGAATAACATCCAGCCGCGGTATTTGCAGCACATAAAAAATAATGGCCTTTGCTTACTCTTGATTTCCTTACCGGTGGTTACACCTTGCTTATGATAGATGATACTCTGGTAACAATAGCCATGCTTCCATCCTTTTCGCTGCGCCCTCACCTCCCAATCCATTTCTTCAAAGTAGGCATAATAAACATCATTCATTAACCCTACATCCTGCAGAAACTCCTTCCGGATAAAGATGGAGGCGCCATAGACATAATCAAACTTCACATCATCCCGATCATACTGTCCGTTATCCACTTCCCTTACACCAAGATGATAGGACCAGGTCGTCCACTTATTAAACATGCCTCCTATGGCATTTATCTTATCAGGCCAGCGGTACCACCGCAACTTGGAGCCAATCATCCCTACTTTCTCTCCCGCAGCCTGGCAGGCAGCGGCTTTTGCTACCAGGTGCCGTAAGGCATCATATTCCAGCGTGGTATCATTGTTCAGGAGCCATACGAAATCCGCATCGCCTTTTTGCAAAGCGTATCGAGATCCTACATTATTCCCGCCCGCAAAACCAATGTCGCTCTTTGCCTGCACAAAAATGAGCGGATACTTAAATGGTGCTGCATTATTTCCTGCAATTTTCAATTCCAGCTCCTTCTCGCTTAAGATGTTGCCGCCTTTTTCAGCTTCGGCCACATCATAGCTCTTCCAGAGAGCGGGTTTGTTGCAGTCCGGCGATGAATACATGCGTATCTCTGCCGGCGGATTGAATTCTATAGTACGTGTGCCATTGGCCCACTCTTTAATAATCTGCAGTGAGGAAGGAGTATTATTATCCACCACCACAATCTGAAACTCTTTGTATGATTGCTTGGCTAAACTCTCCAGTGTTTCCACTGTATTGTTATGACCATTGAAGTTAACCAGTACGATATATAGTTTAGGCTGTGTCATGAAGGTTTTGAAACTGTTTTTGTACAGAACTGTTGTGCCGGGTTACTCCTTGCTCACTTCACCCATCCGCTCAGGTCACGGTTCAGCAACCTGCCGAGTTGCCGTACATCCTCGTGAAAGATATCAGCAAGAAAACGGCGCTCTTCAGCACTGATTTTGGGCAAATCCTTATCGGTATAGAAAGTCTTCTTGAACTTCGACTTCACGGATTTGGGAAGCACACTTTTCAGCCAGTCCTTTACCTTTTTCTGTGTATTGAGCTTGCCGATAATTTTATTTTTGGGAATGAATGATGGATTAAATTTCTGAGAGTAATCGATAGCTACATCCGGATCAACACCGAGGAAGGAGAACATATCCTTCACCACCGCGCCCGGATCTTTCTTAAAATCATCAAAGATGTAGATACGCAACTGCCGCTCAGGGAAAACATCCATGAAACGCTTCACCTGTTCTGCATACATACCTATCTCTACATATAAATTCGAAATGCCCCATCCTTTAGGGTTACGGGCCATATCTTTCCTGAGGGCAGTCATAAAGTCTTCCGTCTCATAACCAATCCGGAGATCCATCAGGTAATGGCTGAAGGCGCGATCAACAGGATTGCGCAGCATCATGATGATTTTGGCATCCGGAAACTGCTTAAAGATATTTTTAGCTGCTTCAGCTGAATAGAGGTAAGAGTTGGTGATTTCTCCCACCGCTTTCTCATCCTTCACATGCTTGAACAACTGCTTATATTGATCCCACTCCTTTACAAAAGCATGAAAGATTCCTTCCCGCATATCTGACTCCAAAAATTTCGAAAGGTCTTTGTTCAACGACCTGGCATAATTGGGCCGGAACTTGGAGTTGTCGATATCAGTAGAAAAATGATGCGTTTCCTTTATCGGTGCCATATAAATCTGCGGATGCATCTTCATGTATTCATACAAAGAAGTGGTACCCGATTTGGCAGCGCCAACCACGAAGAAATTAGGGAGCTTTGTATTCAGTGTCGTATTGGTTTTCATTTCGTTTTTACCGGCTATTAAACATCCGGTCGGTTTTGCGACAAACAGCAAGCAAACAATCCTGCCATTCAGCTATTCATGATCCATTGATTTCAGTTGATCCAGCTGCTCAAATCCCGCCTGATGAGCTCCTGCAACTTCAGCACATCTTCCCGATAGATTTTCTGTAACCTCATCCGCGTCTCTGGCTGCAGATCCTTCTTTTCGAGGTTGTATTTATACACGGTGCTTTGAACCTTCAACCGCATTTTGCGCCGCAAATCCTTCGGCAACAGGTTCCCAAAAAATTTCTTGACCGGGTTGGGCTTCTTTAAAAATTTATTCAGTGCTTCTGATTTAGGTTCACCGCTGGCATTCAGCTCATCGCCAAAATCGAGCGGGCACCGGTCAATTTGCAGGAAGTCTTCCAGTGATTGAATCAATCCGGGCGGATCAGTCTTTAATTCTTCGTTCAGGTAAACCTTCGCATTCCTGAAGTTTTGAAGATAGGCTTTCACCTGTTCATAATACAAACCGCGGCTGGTATATTGATAGTCGAAATGCCAGTTTTCCGCTTTGCGCTGTGCTTCCATTTTTAATGCCGACTCAAAGTCAAGCGACTCAGCGCCATCACGGAGTTTATGCATGTACTGGGAGAATGCACGATCTACCGGATTACGGAGTACCATCACAATATGTATGTTTTGCGGATCCGGATGAATGCGCTGAATATTAGCAATTGTTTTTTCATAGAAATACAGGTAGGTGGTGGAAGACTCGCCCCTGATTTTTTTATCCATGCCGTCTTGAAACAAGCTTAAATATTCCTCTAAATGATTGACGAGGAACCGCGGTTTTGTCACCAGCTTTCCGTTATTGATAAAAGACAAATCCTCTTCCGGCCAGGCAAAATAGCCGGGCTCCTTTTTCCTGCTCATGTAAACCTGCGGATGCTGGTCGAGCGCATAATGCAGTGTAGTGGTGCCCCCTTTGGCGGCACCTACCATTAATAAATTAGGCCAGCGGTTTTTATCTGTCATGCTTCAATGAGTCGTTCGTATGGAGCAGTCTGCACTCTCCATTTTGCTTTTTACGATACCCTGCTTCCATACCATGAACTCAGGTCTCTGTGTATCAGTTTCTCCAATTGATGGATATCGTTGATGAAAAATTTATCAATCAAATCCATTTCCTTCTTGTTGTCGAGACGGGCATTCTCCGCCACAGCAGCATTCTTGCTGGCAATAAATCGCTGCAACCATTTTTTCGTATCCGAAGGCAATAGCTTCCCCATGACCTTACGCAATGGATTTTTTTTCCTGGTAAGTTCATGCACTGTTTTATTACGCGGCGCTGCCGCTTCATTGCTTTTTATCTGGAGGTTTAACTCCGAACGGGCGACACCCAGGAAATCCTGGATACGGTTGAATGTCTCCTTCCTGTTTTTAATAAAATCGTCTTCAAAAATCAGGCAGAGCATATTTTCCTCTTTAAAATACTTTTTGAACCGGTTGAGCTGCTCTGTATAATACCCGCGGCTGATATAGCTGAAGTTAAATTTTTGCGCGGGATTAGATTTCAGACGATCGGTTTCCGCGGCAATGGCTTCATCAAAAGAAAGGTCTTCAAATCCCTTTCGCTGCGACATGAGGTAGTGAGAATAAGCACGTGCGGCAGGGTTTCTGAAGATAAAGATCAGCTTAACATGGGCACCCAATGACTCAAATATGCGCTGCGCCGCCTTTTCTTCATACATCATGGCAGGATCCACTTCCCCAATCGCGGTCTGGTTGCTGTATTCGCCAAAGTATTCCCTTTCATAGTGCTTCAGTCCTTTGGCATATTTATCTGCATTGACAAAAAACTTAGTCTCCTTCACTTTTTGAGGAAGAAAAATATCAGGATGTTGTTTAAGAATTTCGTAAAGCGTAGTTGTTCCTGCCTTTTGCGCGCCCACACACAGGAAATTGGGTACTGCCATCAGCACAATCCGGTTTTGTGACTAAAGTCGCAAATGTAACAAAAACTGCCTGGTGGAGAAAGGTCAAACCCGCATTTTGCATTTCACACATGAAACGGGTTTGATCACGTCGAAGAACTGAAAGGGGCCTGCAAAATATTTTCAATAAGAAAAGTGGCGGGCCAATCATTAGCCACCCAAAGTAGTGTCGGCAAAGTATTTTTCGAATAAAAAAGCAGACTGTTTATTCCATGCCACCTATCTGATCTTCGATGGAGCCTTCCTTTTCAGCCTGCTCGCCTTTCTTTTTCTTCGCCGGCTTTAATGCCTGGCGGATTTGTTTAACAAATGTTTTGGGGTTCACCTTGAATAAATCGGTGAAATCGAGGGTATAAAATCCATAAAAATATTTTATCAGGAAGAATGGAATGAGGTTCATGATAATAATACCGAGCGTATTGACGCAGGCTGCACCTATGATACCATAGCGGGGAATAATGAGCAGGTCGAGCACAATGGCCAGCACTGTGGTAGCCACCATCAGGTTGCGGTTAAGCTTTTGCCGGCCTGTCATCATGAGGATATTGCTGACCGGTCCGGTGGCAGCGTTGATGAACTGGCCTATGGAAAGAATGATCAGCGCTTCCGTTCCGGCCAAAAACTCTTTACCAAAAATGCCCATGATAAACGGTGCCAGTAATATTACGCCGGCAAGAATGGGCGCTGAACACCAGAAAATAATCTTGGTGGCAAACTGTGCTGATTCGCCCAGTTCCTTCATCTTACCTTGTGAAAACAGTTCGGCAAATTTTGGCGCAGCGGGCACCAGGAAAGCTGTGAGCGCTATACGGGTGATGGTAGCAACTTTGAATGCATTACGGTAGATGCCCACATCTTCGATGCTGGCATATCGTCCGAGAATAAACGTGTCTGCATAGCCGCGTATGAGAGATGCCAGTGATGCCACAAAGAGGGAAATTCCGATAAGAAACTTTTCGTTGAACTCCAGGCCCTGCTCTACCGGCGTGGATGAATAATTGGAGTACTTCAGAAAAAAATAGCCGCTCAAAATGCCACCAATGGTAACGAAAGCAACATACGTGATAACAGGTACCACTTTATCATCGGTGACAAAATAAAGGACGGAGATAATAATGCAACCGAAGAAAAAATTGCTCACATTTTGTAACATCGTATATACTCGGATCTTCTTCAACCCGCGTAAGCCGCCATTGGAAATGTTGAAGATGGTAACCGGCAGCAAGGCCAAGGTGGCGATACGGAATGCCCGTATTAAGTCCTCATCCTGTTTCTGAAATACTTTTACCGCAATAAAAGGTGCCAGGAAATAGAGTGCTAAGGAAAACAAGATGGCCAATGGTACGGAAACCATCAGCGACTTATTATATAGGTCCTTAATCCATCCGAATTTTTTCTGTGCATTATACTGCGCTCCGTAACGCGTCATGAGTGTATCACTGCCGAGTTTGGAAATGCTGGCAGTGAAAGTCATCAGGCTTTGCGTCAGGTTATAGAGTCCATTGCCCGCGGCACCATACATCCTTGATATCAGAAAAGTAAAAACGTAGCTGAATGCCATGCCCACCAGGCGGGTGCTAAAGGCAGAGACACCTCCCTTAACGATTTCGTGCTGGTGTGTTTTATCTGCAGATTGCTGAGTCTGCTTGCCATCCAAATAATCATCCGTGCTACTCATCCGCTGTAGAAAATATATTTAAGAGTTATTGCAGCCAGCTGTCAAGGTTACGGCCGGTAATTTTTGAGAGCTTTTCAATATCGCTCCTGAAGAAGGCAACCAGTTTCTGCCTTGTTTCAGGATTCATCGGTTCTGTTTGCTGCATAAAGTTCTTGGTAAAGAACTCATTGGTTCTTACACCCTGGCGCTTGGGGAAAATTAATTTATAGACCTTCTTGAAAACATTGTCAGACATAAAGAGCCACCGCAAAACGGGATTCTTCCATCTTTTTCCTCCTTTATTCCACTGCTTTGAATAGTCAATGTTGACGTCCGGATTGATCTCCAGGAATTTAAAGACACTTTTTAATACTGCCTGCGGATGACTTCTGAACTCATCATACCACATGATGTGTACATTCCTGAAATTATCAAGGTATGCTTTTACCGCATCGGCATACAAGCCCATCGACCGGTACTGCATAAACAGGGATGCCTTGTTCGCAAACCGCTCTTCTTCCATTGCCAGCGCATCTTCAAAAGAATACTTTTCATCAGGGTTGTTGACATGCACGAAGTTGTACGCTGAATAGGCGCGTTCAACCGGATTGCGCAGTATCATCAGGATCTTCACCTCAGTGCCCAGGTATTTCTTGATGTTTTCGATCGCCTGTTTATAAAAGAACAGGTACATCACACTGGCTTCACCAATTGCCTTTTTACCGGCAGATCCTTCAAAGAGTTTTTCGTACTGGTTGTAGTCTTCCACCCATTTTTGTATCCTGTCCTTTACCTCGTTAGCCACAAAGAACTGCGGCTCTTTCACCTTTGGCATAAATACCTCCGGGTGCTGCGTCATATAGTTATACAACGATCGTGTAGCAGATTTTCCTGCTCCTACTAATAAGAAATTTGGCAGTGCCATTTAGTTCGAGTTTATCGCGCAACAATTCTCCTTAACCGTCACCCTCTTCTTTCTGCCGCAGAACGTTGAATTGTTGTGTTTGCTGTGTTGCCCTATTTTTCGTAAGCTACTATTAATAGCTGAATTTACTGATTCGTGAATTGCTTCTTCACATCACTGGCAAGGTTTTTTGAAAACAGGTTTGCACCGTCCTTATTCATGTGATTATCGAAAAAGTATTCGATGGTGTTGTATTGCGGATCCTGGCTGTAATCTTTGAAAGGAATATTGTATTTGCGGCAAACCTCCTGTATAGTCTGGTAGGAAGGTTCCATGGCAAACGGCGCTAATGCCGGTGACATGCTTACATACACCTTGGTGCCCCTGGCGGTGAGTGATGTAAAAATTTCTTCCAGCCCCTTCACCTTATTCGGATCCACTGTTTTGTTCTTTTCGTTGCGGAGTTTCGCATTCTCCTTGATCAATTCATCGGCCTTTTGTTGTGTGATGACACCTTTCAACGGTTTGAATCCCGAATCAGATTTCCTGTTTTTGAAAATGCCGGTTAAAATGTCGAGCACGGAAGAATTGTAGCGATAAATCATCGACAACATTTTGAATCGTTCCGCATTAAACGGTATGGCATATTCTTCCATCGCGCCATGCGTCATCCAGAAATCTGCCGCAACCGATTTCGACGGGCCCACTATAAATTTGCCTGATACCTGGCGGTCACGGATGCCTTTCAACAGGTAGATATCACGCACTTCTGGATAATCTTTATAGTAAGGAGCGAGCACATTTAATCGGTCGTAGTGCACATCCCTGTAGTACATTTCCTCAGGATTCAGATCAAGAATGACGAGCTTGGGGGTATAGCGGCTGAGTGCCATGCGGATAATGGCCTGTTCATAAAAAATGGTCTGCCCATCATGCCCGGCATTGTAACAGGTGATGCCCAGCGAATCGGCGATAAACTGCGGATTGTAGTTTCTTCTGCCTCTTGATGAGCCAAGGATAATGGCATCCTGGTTCATTTTGGTGAAAGTAAAAGTGGTTTCCGCTTCCGGCCCGTTTTTCTGCGCCAGGTACATGCGATGCAGGATTATCCCTGTCAACTGATCAAATACAATGATGGCCGCCAGTAACAACAAGCCGTTGCGAAAGAATATCCAGATACCGTTTGAAGTCGTCTTCATCGGCTTAGAATTGGAAGTAGATGAACTGGCTGGCATCGAAAACTCCGATTAACAGGATGATGGAAATGACTCCGGCGTAAAAAAGGTATTTAAGCGGTCTCTGCTTAGGCTCAGGGAAAATGGCATTCTTATCCTTTGTCCAGTCTTCCTGGTAAATTTCAACGAGGAAAAGACATAGAATTCCAAACATGCCATACCACATGGTAGAAGCATCGCCGTCATAAAAGCGCGTACCATTGAAGCTGAACATCTGACTGTAATAATACAAGGCATCCGCTACGGTAGGTGACCGGAAAAAAATATAAGAGAAGATTCCGCAATGGAATGCCATGATAGTACCGACGACCCTTCCAAACATCGGATGAATACCATATACCAGGTTGTCGAATGCGGTAATCTGTTTCTTGATGACCAGCCGCGAGGCCAGGAATACAAAAAACACGAGGAAGCAAAGCACATACGTCCAGTTGGCGCCATGCCACAACCCTGCGAGGAACATTAAAACACCGAGGTTAAAAATACCTCGCCATTTGCCTTTGCGGTAACCACCCAATGGTTTAAAGACATAGTCGCCAAACCAGGTGGTGAGTGAAATATGCCAGCGCTGCCATACTTCGCCAACGGATTGCCCCAGATAAGGGCGGCGGAAATTCGTCATTAGTGTAAAACCCATTACCCGTGCCGAACCGATGGCCATATCGCTGTAACCGCCGAAGTCGCAATATAGCTGAATGGCAAAAAACCAGGCAGCCACCCAGAAAGTGAGCGGTTCACCATCATGCTGATGCGGGAAGTTAAACACGTTGGCTACATACGAACCGAGCCTGTCAGCTACCACCACTTTCTTAAACAATCCCCAGAGCATGAGCTTTAATCCAGAGACCACACGGTCATAATCAAACTCATGTTTTTCATAGAACTGGTGAATCAGGTTTTGAGGTCGTTCAATAGGACCTGCCACCAGCTGCGGATAAAACATTACATAGAGCGAGTAAATGCCAAAGTCGCGTACCGGTTTGAAATTACCACGATACACTTCAATAGTATAACTCATCGCCTGAAACGTATGGAAGGAAAGACCTATCGGCAGAATAATATTCAGGTAAGGAATATCGAGCTGAATGCCAAAGAGGTCGGTGAGCCAATTGAGGTTTCCCAGGAAAAAATTGTAATATTTGAAAACAGCCAGTACCCCTACATTGGCCACTATGCTCATGAGCAGGTAGAGCTTTCGTCGCTTTCCTGTTGCCTGATCAATCCAGATTCCAGCGAAGTAATCAATTACGATCGTGAAGAGGAGAATGAGGATATAAACAGGAATAAAAAACATATAGAACACGCAACTGCTCATCAGGAGGTGGAACCACCTGTATTTATGCGGGAGCAAAAAATAAATGAGTGTTACGAGCGGGAAAAACAATAAGAAACTGAACGAGTTAAAAACCATAATTTCCCGGGTGCTGTAGAGGTAGTTGTTTAGAGTTGCGGTCTAAAAAAGCCGCGCAAATGTAAAAATTATCTTGTGATGGGAAAAGGAACCCGCCAGGGTAAGCAGTGGTAAAACGAAAAAGCAGGCCACTGAAAAAGATGGCAGTGCATACTATCCTCGCCGGCAGTCAGGCTATTTTATAGTCATTGTGCTCTGATTTTTGTATAAAAAAATCTTGTGCAACAACTGAGCGCCGGCAAACGCATGTTAAAGACAGGCACTGGTCAGAACTCGACAATAAAAAACGGGTTCAGCAGGTTTTCTTTGTTGTATTGCAACGGCTGCTTCGTTTGCCAGTTCAACACCTTTCCGCCGGCGATCGCCACTACCGCATGGCCTGCAGCGGTGTCCCACTCCATGGTTGGACCGAAACGGGGATAGACATCCGCCAACCCTTCCGCCACGAGGCAAAATTTGAGTGAGCTGCCCGAAGAAACGAATTCAACTTCTTTTCCCTGCTTTTTTAAATCTTCCACAAACTGCAGTGTTTCTTCGCTCATGTGCGAACGGCTGCCCACCACGTTCACTTTCTGCAATTCGCGCCAATCGGTACCTTTTGGCAGCGGTGTCTTTGATCCGTCTTCATTTATCTTGTAACTGCCCTCTCCTTTCATTCCGTACCACAGCTGCTTCTTCGCTGGAGCGAAAACCACGCCTGCCACCGGTTCACCGTCACTCATGAGAGCGATGTTCACGGTAAACTCGCCGTTTTTCTTAATGAATTCTTTGGTTCCATCCAGCGGATCCACCAGCCAGTATTCATTCCAGTTCTTTCTCTCCTCATAGGCCATCACTTTTGTTTCTTCAGAGATGATGGGGATTTCAGGATATAGTTTTTTTAAGGCCGTCACGATAATACCATTTGCCTTTTGATCCGCCAGCGTTAAAGGAGAGTTGTCACCCTTGATCTCTACAGAAAAATCCTGTGCATAAATCATCATGATTTCTTCACCTGCCTTCAGCGCGATGTCTATGATTTTATTAATGTCAATGTTCGTCATCTGATGAGTAACTTTTTTTGCGCGGCAAATGTAACAAAGAAAATGTTGCGGCGAAAGGAGAGGATGGTGCAGCCAGGGCAATACAGTTGAAAAAAGTCAATTGCTTAACTTCACAAAGTTGAATGAAACAGAACCTTGCTCTGCGGGAGCGCAACCAGGTAGGGATAGTTCAACCAACGGAAATAGGAAGTGGTGGGGAGCGCGCTCTTCACCACTTCATTCAAGCAACTATTTTGTTGCGAGTCCTTTATAAAACTAAACAATAGAACTTGAAAAACTCCACGCTAAATAATAACCCAAAAAGTCAACTTTTTTCTGACGACGCACAGGTTGATGAGATAAGTGCGAAAAGTAACATTTCGCTTGAAGTTTATCCCAATCCTGCCACAGAACAACTAACCATTGAATATAATTTACCGGCAACAACATTAACTGAAGTGGTTCTCGTGAACATTTATGGAGAATATATCAAAATATTACAATCGCCGAAATTAAAAGCGTCGGGAAAACATGCAGTATCCTCTGATCTCACTGATCTTTCATCCGGCGTTTATTTGGTGCGATTTAACACGAATGAAGAAGTGATTACCAAAAAAATTGCAGTGGTTAAATAACTGAAACCAATGAAACGCTCATCAATTTTTATTTTGTCCATCCTCTTTTTAACTTTCAGTAGTACAGCTCAAATACCTAATAGCGACTTTGAGTTTTGGGAACCGGATTCCATTTATGAAAAGCCGGTTGGCTGGACCACGAACAACGGAGAGTTCCCGACTTTCGGCGTTACTAAGGATACTAATTCCTATTCCGGCAATTATGCCATTCGTGTTGCGAGCGGAAACAAAAATATCCATGCCTCAAAAACAAATTTTGCCATTAAACACCACCTCCCATCAACGAATGGTTATCTGAAAAAGGAATTGGATTTGCAACAGCCTGCGGGTATCTACCTGATCACCGTTTGTTCAAATAACGATTGCATCACTCAAAAACTGATGATTGCACAATGAGAGAAATCATTTTCTTGCTGGTAATTTGCAGTGCTCGTTTTACGGTTGCACAGCTACCAGGGGAATGGGTTCTAGTAACAGGAAGTGATACAGGTGAGCGGGTCTATATGGTATTATTCAGCAGTTTGCCGGAAGAGAGCAACTGATGATAGAAGCTGTCGTGCTGCGCCTCCTGCAACACAGCAAGGTGCTTTTGCTTGTGAAGATCCGTACCGGAAAAATCAATCATCTCCTGACTGACGAGAGCTCTTGCGGCATCACGAATACTGCGGTTATAATAACCGGTGAGTGACATCAGGTTCAGCTGAAATAATACTCCATAATCCTTCAGTTTCTCATATTCGCGCATGTTCCTGTCATGAAAATAGGGATATCGTTCAGGGTGTGCCAATACAGGTGTATAGCCATTGAGGTTCATGTTAAAAACAACTTCCTCGAGCATAGTCGGCCTGCTGTTCATGGGCAGTTCAAACAGCACATAATTTTTGCCGAACGTGAGTAATTCCTTTTTTTGTACCTGCTCAAAGAAAAGAGTGTCGAAGAAATATTCGGCCGCCGCCTCCAACTCGAGGGCAATGGAGTGCCTTACGCAAGTATCCTTTAATCGTGCAAGACCGGCAGCGATAGTAACGGGTGAGTTGTTATAAAGCCCTGAATAGCAGTGTGGCGTGGTGATACATTTCCGGTATCCCAGCATCAGCAGGCCCTGCAGCAGTTGCAATGCTTCTTCTTCCGTTTGTGCTCCGTCATCTATCCCGGGAATCAGGTGGGAATGTAAATCAGTGCCAGGCAGCGGAACAGCTGTAAGCGGATTTTTTTTCTTTCCTGTTAAGAAATTCCACACGGAAGAAACGATCAGGCAGCCGCTGTATCACCGTTGTTTTGCGAGAGCATTTCCTGCCTCTCCCTGAATTTTTTATTGGATTCAGACACCGTTCGTGCAACGATGGTGAATATGCTTCCGAGGAATACGCCGATGATACCCCCCACAATAAAGGCAGTAACTTTTGACACAAAAGAGGCGGTAGTAGAAAATTGCGGATCATCAATCACCTGTAAGATGGGCGCAGTGGTGAGTATAGTGACTTTCGCCAGCTCCACGTTATTGACGGCCGCGGAGTATTGTTCATTAAGCAGGTCGCGGTCGCGTGTGGCTGCGGTAACACCCACCCTGCCCTTCTGCCGTATCAGGTTATTGGTCATATCCTGCATATTGGCAACACGGTAATCGAGTGATTTCAAAGCACGGCCCAGCGAATCAACACGGCTGTCGGCAATACCCAGGTTCTTTCGGTTCAGCTCATAGACATCTTCAATAAAATACTTGGAAGATTTATCCACCATCAACTTCATCATATGCATGGAGAAGTCATAATCCCTGGTCATGAATGTGGCTGTATTAAAAGGGCTGGATTCATCATACTCCATCGTAAGGTTATTGTCGATAATACTTTGATAGATCACGGTGAGGACACTGTCTTCGAGGCGGTTGAGCTGCCTGATTGGCTTAGGCACGAATTTGAAATCCTTTAAAACCGGACTTTCATTCCAACCCTTTTTCAAAAGACTGCCCGTACGCCATTTATACAGTTCAATATAATGATTGGCCATCAGGTCTTTTTTACCATCCATCAGGCCTTCCTGCATGAGCGATTCTTTGATTACCCGCCGCGACTGAATAAGGCTGGCAAAGAATTTATTATCGAATCCGCCACCTCCTTTCCCCGTAGTTCCTGACAAGCCAAGTGCATTGGCAAGAGACAGCGAGGAACTAAGCAAACCGCTTGATGCACTTTGACCCTGCGTGGCAAAACTGGTAGTGGCGATATACTTTGTGCCGTACCACC
>JBGAWA010000038.1:0-35669 GCA_044227805.1 Chitinophagales bacterium
GGGATAAATATGAGGAATTAGTCTATACCATCCTTCAGCAGAGAGTATTCATTTGAACCCACATTTTGCAGTTCAAAGCGGCAACGGGTTTAACCCCGACGTAGAGCTGCTTAGGGTTTGTGAAATATTTTCTTTTCTTGACAAATTGAGCAAACCCTTAGCAGCTCTAAGTCGCAGCGAAGCGGGATTTTTCCACTGAAAAATCCGGGTTGAATGATTGACACCCCCGCAATACTAAATGAAAATTTTTCAATTTAAGAAACCTGCTACGGGGTGTTGGATGAAAACGGATACTGAGATTTGAATAATGTGCCGGTAGTGGTTACACACCGGGATAAATTATACCTGCCGGAATGTGTAAATATTCCGGCAGGAAAATGAAGATGGTTATGGCAGGATCATATCACCGCTACCATTTAGTAATCTTATGCACTTCAGGTTTTTCATCGTCCACAGAAATTTCCACGAAGTAAATGCCCGGCATCCAGCCTTCGCCCAGTTGTAATTCACTTTCGGCGGTAAACAAATTTTCAATTTGTCTGCCTGTAATATCAAAAATGTGAATACGATGTGTAATGCCAGGTTGGAGGTTGTTGATCGTGAAATAATTACTGGATGGATTTGGATAAATGGTTATCGCAGGTTTAGCATCGGCAGAAGACATTTTGCAGTTGATGGTTACCGTAGTGGCTTTTGAATTGGCTGTACAGCCTGTGGCTGTGATGGTGACCTTGCATTTATAGGAGCCGCTTATAGTGGCCGCGTAAGTCGAATTGGTAGCACCACTGATATTATTGCCATTCAGCGTCCACTTATACGTTACACCCGTAGCCGGATTGGAATTGTCAGTAAGCGTGATGACACCGGCTGTGCAGGTTCCCACGCTAATAGCGGAAGTAGGCTTGGGATTGGTGGTTAGCTCAATTGCATTGGAAAGGACAGTGCCACAGTTATTCGTTACCTCACAGGTATAGGTTCCGGCTTCAGATGCTTTGTAGGTTTGCGCTGTTTTTCCCTGTATGATTCCGCCATTCATCTTCCACTGATAAGCTATGGCCGGTGTAACCACCGTCAGTTTCGCGCTTCCTCCAACACAAAACGCAGTAGGATCACTGGTGGAAATTGGTGCACCGATTACTAAGTCATTTCCATTGTCGGGCCCTGCCACTATTGGGTTGGAACTCACGACACGGATTCTGTATTTCGTTCCGGTAGGTGTGTTGTTTGGAATAGTAGCGGCTATTGTACCTGACGTCACAGAAGACTTGGTGCCAATTGAAACAGGAGCTGTAAAGCTTCCGTTCGCATCAGAAAGCTGGGCGGTAAAGACATTTCCTGCACCAAATGCGCCAATGACAGAGTATCCGATATTAACAGACTGGCTGCTACAGTATGGTGATGAAGGAGCTGTTACCGTGGTGATAAAGTTGCCGGAAGGTGTATAGTTAACTGCAGCAACATTGGCTGAACCTGTTGCCTCAATCACATCAAAAATTCCACCGGCCACTATATCGCCGCCAAAATTTACCAATCCAAAAATACCCTGCACGGTACCACCGCTTCCCATATAACCTGCCAGGGGCGACCATGCATAGCCATCCCATCTTGCGATATTCGCAGCGCTTAATCCGCCGGCGGTAGTAAAGATCCCTGCAGCTACAAGGTCAGAACCATAAACTGTAAGAGCGAATACGTATCCATATACTCCGCCGCCAATGCCGGTACCGAGGGCTGACCAGGATGTACCATTCCAAGTGGCGATATCATTGGCGCTTACCCCACCGGCTGAAGAAAACAATCCGCCAGCAACGAGCTTCCCGTTATAGGAAGTAAGGGCATAACCAATATAACCAAGGCCGCTGCCAAGTGCGGACCATGAGGTGCCATTCCATTTTGCGATATAATTAACGTTTACTCCCCCTGCCTTTGTAAAAAAGCCGGTAGCTATCAGGTCGTTGCCATACGTGGTAAGCGCCATAACCTGTCCCTGGGTGCCGCCCATTCCGCTGCCAAGGGCTGTCCAGTGTGAGCCGTCCCATTGCGCAATATATTTTGCGGTACCTTCTGCTTTTGTGAAGTATCCGCCTGCTATCAGCTTGCCATTATACACCGCCAGCGACGTCACGTAGCTATTCATGCCACCAGCCATATCTTTCCAGGTAGTGCCATTCCATTTGGCAATGAAATTCAGTGGCTTTGTACCTGACATGGTAAATTGCCCAGCTGCTATGAGTTCGCCATTGTATTCCAGTATAGCGCTCACCTGGCCATTCAGTCCATCGCCTACGACTGTCCACGATTGTCCATTCCATTTATATATTCCACCGGTAGTGCCGGCATACAACTCATTATTCCACGTACCTACTGAATAGCTCCAATAGGGTACGCCACCACCTAAGGACTTCCATGTCTGGCCTTGCGTAAACAATGGAGAAAGGAGGATCAGAAAAAGTGAAACGATAAACAATCGTTTCCACGTGTATGCGAATCGTTCAATTGTTTTCATAAGGATTGGTTTTGAATGAAATCGTTAAAGGAATAATCTTCATTACTCCGGTAAACATGGGTAACAAGTTGAAGCTATTAAGTTGAAGCGCTGATTAATTGTAACTGTCATGTTCCGGCAACATTCCGTTTTGGCTGATGGTGGATGAATGCCGGCCACCTGTCGCACAACAAAACTTATAAAAGCTAAATAGTACAACTATGACATGATGCTGAGAACGATAAATTATTGACTGGAAGCAGAAAAATCAAGGTCGAATGGTAAGACAGCACCGTGTTGATGGGAGAAATTAAGTGTCACCGGCAGGAGGAGAGCAACTAAGGTGTCTAAAAAAAACCGCGGCGAAATTTCTCCCGCCGCGATCAAATCCAAACTACTAACTCAAACACCCTTTTGTTCTTGAAGATTCAACCATGCTTTTCTTCTTATCTCACGCGCATGAAAACAAGATAAATCAACACTGGCATCTTCCCTTGATAATCTAAGTAGCGAATTTTAGCATGATTCAAAAGTAGATTGATCACGACATGCCTAAAATGACTTTTGTCATACTGGTAAATGATTTTTGTGGGTTCGCCTAACACAGTTAATAAACAGCGCGGCAGCAATGGTATATTCTTTCCACTCGCGCACCCAGAGCCTTTCAAAACTGAGAAGGCAATAGCTGTTGCAAAACAGTATATAAAAGTGGCGGGATGTTTCAATGGATCATTCAGGTTTAAATATGTGAAGGATTTATTTGACAGATGATATGAATTACAGATATTGCTCAACCGAACGGCTGTTGTGAGGTGATTGCGGAACTATTGATCAGGATCATGAGACCGGATGACAAAGATCATGATGCGGAATGTGTAATACTTGGAATTTAACCACCTGATAAATCTTACAGAGAGAATTCACTTCCTGAAAAAAAACTATTGCAGATGAAATCAGATTATGAGATTGCCCAGGAGCAACCGATGCGTTTAATTTCTGAAGTGGCCGCCAATATGGGTTTGCCGGCTGAAAAGGTGATTCCTTATGGCTACCATAAAGCAAAAGTGAATCTCCAGCAATTTGATAAGGAAAAAATTGCAGCGTCGAAACTGATATTGGTAACGGCCATGACGCCCACCAAGGCGGGCATTGGTAAAACAACAACTTCCGTAGGCCTTACCGATGGTTTGCGAAAACTGAATAAGAAAGCAGTGTTGGCGCTTCGGGAACCATCACTGGGCCCATGCTTCGGCATGAAAGGCGGTGCTGCCGGTGGCGGCTATTCACAAGTAGTGCCGATGGAAGAGATCAATCTTCATTTTACCGGCGACTTTCACGCCATTACTGCCGCTAACAATACACTGGCTGCCTTGCTGGATAATTACCGCTTCTTCAACCGCGGCAAGCCCGAGGGAATTAAGACTGTTTTGTTGAAGCGCTGCCTTGATGTAAATGACAGGGTGCTGCGTAAAATTGTAACTGCTTTGGATGTGCCCAACAACGGGATTCCGTCAGAAACAGGTTTTGTGATCACGCCGGCAAGCGAGTTCATGGCTGTGCTTTGTCTCTCCGAAGGTATTGATGAATTGCGCGAAAGGATTGACAAAATGTTGTTGGGATTTACTTTCGCGAATGAGCCATTCACGACAAAGGACCTTGGCGTAACAGGGGCCATTACTGCTCTTCTAAAGGATGCCATTGTGCCTAATCTTGTTCAAACGCTGGAAGGAAGTCCTGCCATGGTGCATGGCGGGCCCTTCGCCAATATTGCGCACGGCTGCAATTCAATAATGGCCACCAAAACAGCGATGCAGTTTGGTGAGTATGTGGTTACAGAAGCCGGCTTCGGCAGCGACCTGGGGGCAGAGAAATTTTTCAATATTAAATGCAGGAAAGCAGGCATTCAGCCGGCCATGAGTGTGTTGGTGGTTACATCGCAGGCGTTAAAGCTCAGCGGTGGTATTGCAGAAAATAAAATGATGTTGCCGGATATGGACGCTCTCACGCAAGGCCTGCGCAACGTGGAAAGACATATTGCCATCCTTAAATCATTTAATCAGAAGGTATTGGTTGTGCTGAACAGGTATCATTTTGATTCAAAAGAGGAGATTGATTTTATGCGTGACTGGTGCAGTACCCGATCCGAAGGATTTGCGGTGAATGATGGTTTCGCATTGGGAGGAGAAGGCGCGCTGGAAATGGCGAATGCTGCCGTTAAAATATGTGAGCAGCCCTCACCGCCGCTGAGACATACTTATGAATTATCAGATGATGTAGAAACCAAACTCCATAAGATTGTGACAACCATTTATGGCGGAAAAGGAGTGGTGCTGTATAAAAGAGCACAGGAGATGATTAAAAAAATAAAAAAACTGGGACTCGAGAACCTGCCTGTTTGTATGGCCAAAACACAGTACTCCTTCACCGATGACCCGTCAGTGAATGGCCTGGATGGTAATTTCAGTATTGATGTTGAGGACCTGGTAATCAGTACAGGCGCCGGATTTATCGTGGCTGTGTGTGGTGAAATTATGCGCATGCCGGGCTTGCCTAAAGTGCCGCAAGCCAATTTTATTGATGTGGTCAACGGAAAAATCATTGGCGTTAGCTGAAGTGGATTCATTCCGGACGCGTCAATTAATAATTCCGAATGAAGGGAATAAAAAAAGCCGCTCAGTGTTTACAGAGCGGCTCAACCTGTTGACCGACTAGGGCTCGAACCTAGACTCTTCTGAACCAAAATCAGACGTGTTGCCAGTTACACCATCGGTCAATGGAAGGAGGGCAAAGGTAAGTGAAGGGTTGGAATTTGCAAACAGGTGATCTATGATGGTTGTGAACTGCGTGCAGCTTAATTATAAAATATTGATACTGATACGCTGTATCCGTCTGAACCTGTAACTACATTCCTCATGGTGGGTGTAACCTATGTGTCAATGCCGGAGTTACTGTAACCTTTTGGTTGTTCTGGTTACTTATGTGCGAGTTGCAAAGTACTGTGTAACAGAAATGAAAACCCTTGCTCCTATTACCAAATAAACTATTTTTGCCCATCTTAAAAAAAACTGGTTCATGACTTTTTATAATAAGGTAAACAACATTGCAGGCTGGGTCATTTTTATTGTTGCGACAGCGGTGTATTGGATGACAGCAGAGCCAACCGGAAGTTTTTGGGACTGCGGCGAATTTATTGGCTGTGCCTATAAATTGCAGGTAGCGCATTCGCCGGGTGCACCGTTGTTTATTATGATTGCACATATGTTTACGCTGCTGGCCGGCGATTCTTCGCAAGTCGCACTGATGGTGAACTACATGTCGGGCATATTCAGTGGACTAACGATCCTCTTTTTATTCTGGACGATCACGGCATTCGCCAAAAAAATAACGGGTAAAAAAGAGGCTGAACTAAACGGCGCAGATTTAATCGCTGTAATCGGTGCGGGCGTGGTTGGAGCACTCTCCTATACTTTCGCTGACTCATTCTGGTTTTCTGCAGTGGAAGGGGAGGTGTATGCCATGTCTTCGTTCTTTACGGCCATCGTATTCTGGTCAATTCTTAAATGGGAAAATGTAGCAGATGAACCGAATGCCGACCGATGGATCATCTTCGGTGGTTACCTTATCGGCTTATCCATCGGCGTGCATTTGCTGGGATTGCTTGCCGTTCCCGCGATGGTGTTTGTGTATGCTTTCAAAAAATTTAAGCCTACCAGGTGGAACATGGTTAAAACCGGAGGTGTGGCTGTTGCCATACTTGGATTTATTCAATACGGCATTATTCCGGGCATTCCTACACTGGCCGCCAAGTTTGATATCCTCTTCGTCAATGAATTTGGATTGCCGTTTAATTCCGGTGTTTTATTCCTTGCTCTATTCCTCGCAGCACTCATCATTTTCGGATTATGGTATGCCGTGAAAAAAAACAATCATATACTGCATACTGCAGTCTTAACATCACTCTATATCATCATCGGTTATTCCTCCTACCTGATGGTGGTGATTCGTGCCAATGCAAATCCATCCATTAATATGAGTGCGCCTAATGACCCGATTGCCCTGCTCAGTTATCTCAACCGCGAGCAATACGGTGAGCGGCCATTGGCATACGGACACACCTTTACTTCGGAACCTATCGCTATTGATCGCGAAAGCGGCGAGAAACGATATTATCGAGGCAAAGACAAGTATGAATATCTTGACAGGAAACCCATTCTTAAGTATTCACCGTCAGATGAAATGATGTTTCCACGGGTTTGGGATAATGATGATCCTTCACACGTAAAATTCTACAAGAACTGGCTGAATATGCGCGACGGGGAGAAGCTGACCATGGGCGATAACCTTAATTTCTTCTTTACCTACCAGGTTGGTTTCATGTATATGCGTTATTTCCTATGGAATTTTTCAGGCAGGCAGGATGACGTGCAGGGAGACGGAGATATACAGCATGGCAACTGGATTACCGGTTTTCCATTTATTGACAATGCCATGCTCGGTGATCAAACCAATCTTCCTTCTCCCATGAAGGATAACAAGGGAAAGAATAAATTTTACCTGCTGCCTTTCCTGTTAGGACTCGCCGGCGCCGTGTATCATTTCAGGAAAAGTAAACCCGATGCCTGGGTGGTCATGCTGTTGTTTTTCTTCACGGGCCTTGCCATTGTCATCTACCTGAATCAGACACCCTTACAACCGCGTGAGCGGGACTATGCCTATGCTGGATCTTTCTATGCCTTTACCATGTGGATTGGCATTGGTGTGCTGGCACTGTTTGACTACATCCGCAAACGGATGAACCCCCGCAATGCAGCTGTCATTGCAGGCGCAGCCTGTCTTTTAGTGCCTGTGCTGATGGGTGCGCAAGGCTGGGACGACCACGACCGGTCACATCGTACCACAGCGCGTGATTTTGGAAGAGACTACCTGGAGTCATGCGCCCCTAATGCAATTTTATTTACACAGGGTGACAACGATACCTATCCATTATGGTATGCGCAGGAAGTAGAAGGTATCCGCGAAGATGTGAGAATTGTGAACCTGAGTTTGCTTGGTGTTGACTGGTATATTGATAACCTCCGGAGAAAAGTGAATAAATCGGATGCCGTGATCATTAATGTGGACAGCATTAAATACCGTGGCTCCAACCGTGATTATGTCAGGTTCTATGAAAACAAATCCATCGCACAGGATCAGTACTATCCATTGAATTCCGTACTGGATTTTATGTTCAGCGATGATCCGGAAAATAAGCTCGACTACGGGCAGGGAGCAAAAATGAATTATCTCCCTGCTAAAAATATTTTTATTCCTGTAGATAAGAATCAGATCATTGAATACAAAGTTGTTCAGCCGGCCGATACTGCCAAGATACTTCCCAGGATGGAATGGAAGCTGAATAAAAGCACGTTGCTGAAGAACGACATACTCACACTGGAGATCCTGCGGAATAACCTTTGGAAGCGTCCTGTTTATTTCGCTATCTCTGTTTCACCCGACTCTTATCTTGGCCTCAATAATTATTTACAGCAGGAAGGGTTGACCTACCGTGTTGTTCCATACCAGGTGCAGGGTGATGATGGGCTTCCTGGCGGAGTGCAGACTGATCTGATGTATGATAACATGATGCATAAGTTCGCCTGGGGCGGCGTGGACAAATATCCGGTGTACCTCGATGAAAACATTCTGCGCATGGTCACCAACCTGCGCAGCAACTTCGCAAGGCTTGCCAGCGGACTGCTGCGCGAAGGCAAAAAGGATTCTGCCATTCAGGTGCTTGACAAATGCGCCGAAGTACTGCCTGAGTCTAATGTGCCAATTTCATTTCTCAATCTTGCCCTGTCGAAGGCTTATTTTGAAGCGGGAGCACCGGAAAAAGGTACTGCCATGCTCGACCGTTTGCTGACTATGTACTCAGATAAGCTAAAGTACTATTCCGCTTTGCCGGTAGAAAAACGCAAGTATTTCACATCAGAGATGAATGAGGGAGTTTATGTGCTGAATGAAATCAACGATCTGTCCGAAAAGAACAAACAGGAGGAGCTGAATAAAAAAGCATCAGAATCCTTTCAGCGGTATATGAACCTGTACACACCGCCTTCCAAATAGAGCACGGAAAATACTGAGTGGTTGGCATTGTGGCTATAGTAAATAAGTTGTAGTGCAGCCGGATTTTTCAAAGGCGAAATCCGTGTTGTATTGTTGCTATACAACAGTGACAGCACATCAGATCAGCCACGACATCAAAAATGAGCAAACCACCCTTGCCAAGAAGCCTGCAAAGCCAGATTATTTACGGACTTCACCCGGTAGAAGAAGCATTGAATGCGGGCAAAACAATTGAACGCATCTTTATGCAAAAGGGCCCGGGTAAAGACGGGATTAAGCATATACTCAACATGGCCCGCGAGCAGGAAGTGCCTGTATTGTTTGTTCCGGTTGAGAAACTGAACAGAATGCACCGTAATCACCAGGGGATTGCGGCAGTTGTGTCACCGGTGCAATTCTTCAAGATCGATGACATACTTGCGCAGGTTTATACGCAAGGTGAACTTCCGCTGCTGATCATAGCGGACAGGATAACGGATGTGCGCAATTTCGGAGCCATTGCCCGCACCGCTATGTGCAGCGGAGTGCATGCCCTGATAATTCCGCAGACGGAAACCGCCGCACTCAATGCAGAAGCAGTGAAGTCATCCGCCGGTGCGCTGAATAAAATTCCCGTCTGCAGGGAAAAGAGTTTGGTGCAGTTGGTGAAGCAATTAAGGCTTCATGGCTTACAGGTGATTGCTGCTGAAATGCAAGGATCGAAATTTATTTTTGAAGTTGATTTGAAAATTCCTACCGCCATTATACTCGGCTCGGAAGGGGAGGGTGTTTCCACGGAATTACTGCGGGCAGCGGATGAAATTGTAAAAATCCCTATGTCTGGAAAATTTGAATCTTTAAATGTATCGGTGGCTGCGGGCATGATCTTATATGAAGCTATGAAGCAGCGTATGACAGCCGGTGGACAATAACCTATCTGCTATCATCCATTCAAGAACCACTCATATAGCAGGGAAGTCTACCAATTTGTGAAACCTGCTCCAGTCAAGAACTGAAATGAGTTATTAAATTTGACCAGTAGTTTTTTGCCATAATTCACAGGTTAAGAAATATGCTGTAGCATGTCTGCTGTCATACCATCGAGGTCATACTCATGCTTCCAGCCCCAGTCAGTTCTTGCCACTGAATCATCTATGCTTTCCGGCCAACTCTCAGCAATCTGCTGCCGGAAATCAGGTGCATAACTGATCTTAAAACCTGGAATCACTTTTTCGATTGCAGCAGCCTGTTCCTCGGGTGTGAAGGAGATGGCGGAGATATTATAGGAGGATCTCACTTTTACTTTGTCCGCAGGCACTTCCATCAGCTCAATAGTGCCACGGATGGCATCCGGCATATACATCATCGGCAATCGTGTATGTTGGGCAAGGAAACAACTATACCGGTTATTTTTCTTCGCCTCAAAATAAATGTCAATTGCATAATCTGTGGTGCCTCCTCCTCCGGGAGTTTTATAGCTGATAAGTCCCGGATAACGTACGCTTCTTACATCCAGGTTTTTTTTCTGATAGTAATAATCACACCAGCGTTCACCAGCCTGTTTAGAGATTCCATAAATGGTATTGGGCTCCATCACTGTCCACTGTGGTGTTTTTTGCCTTGGGGTGGTTGGACCAAATACAGCAATGGTGCTTGGCCAAAAAAGTTTTTTTACCCCTAAGTCAACGCAGGCATCAAGCACCTGTCTCAATCCTTTCATGTTCACGCGCCAGGCGAGTTCCGGATTCTTTTCACCGGTCGCTGAGAGTATGGCCGCAAGGTGATACACCTGCGTAACGTTGTATTTTTTTAGGGTTTCATAGAGCCCGGTTTTGTTCAGCACATCAAGACGCAAAAAGATACCTGACTCTTTTACTTCCGCCCCCGGCTCTTTGAGATCAGCAGCGATAACTGTTTTATAAATTTTCCGCAGTGCCATCGTGAGTTCAGAACCAATTTGCCCGCAGGCTCCAATCACAAGAATCGTATCAGTATTATTCATAAGAAATAGGGTGGTGGTTGACAAATGTAAATATTTTGTCCATGCAAGGGTTCAATTAACGGATATGCATGAACGTGGTGAGGATAAAACACAATGCAGCATATTTTTTTCAGCGCAACTCCCTGAAGTCAACAGCAATATATTGCATCACCGATCTGTCGTCTTTGCTTTTTTCTTCCACGGATGCAGGGTTCACCTTAACAGTTTTTGGCTATTTTTACCCGCTTCATTATTTACATCCCATGAAAGAGAAACACAAAGAAAAACCCGAGACTATAAAAGGTTCAGCCGGTAAAAAAAGCACAGAAACAATTCAGGGCTCAGGCATCTTTCAACTGGTGTTTCCTCATGTCGTGGCTGTGCTGGTTTTTGTGTTTGTGAATCTGCTGTTCTTTTCACCTATGGTGCTGGACAATAAAATGATTCAGCAGAGTGATATCATTCACTACAAAGGCGTAGCCAAGGAGTTGGGTGATTATTATGAAAAGCACGGCAAAACCACCTTATGGACCAATTCACAATTTGGCGGTATGCCCACTTTTCAGATGGGCGCAAAATATGAGGGTAACCTTATTCAATACATTGAGAAATTCGCAGCGCTTGGTTTTCCGCATCCCTCTCAATTGCTGCTATTCGCCTTTCTCGGATTTTACATACTGCTCATTTTACTCGGTATCAGTCCGTGGCTGGCCATTGGAGGCGCACTGGCCTACGGACTTGGATCGTACAATCTTATATTACTGGAGGCAGGTCACACTTCCAAGCTGCATGCGATTGGAATATTACCGTTGGCAACGGCTGGCATCATCATGTTACGACAAGGCAGATTCCTATGGGGAGCTGTGGTAACGGCTATTGCATTGTCGCTGCAAATCTACGCCAATCATTTACAGATTACCTATTATTTAATGATGCTCATACTCATTTATGGAGTGGTGGAACTTATCGCAGCCATCCGAAGCAAGAACTTCCGGAATCTTTGGCTTGCCGGAGGACTGGCGGTGGTATGCACCTTGTTCGCTGTGCTTTCCAATCTCTCCAACCTTTGGTCCACCTATGAATATCTGCCTTCCACGATTCGCGGCCCGTCGGAACTCACATCCAACAAAGAGTCTTCCGGCGGTTTGGATAAGGATTATGCTATGGGATGGAGCTATGGAAAAATGGAATCGTTTACATTATTAATTCCCGACTTCAACGGAGGATCTTCCAATTCCAAATTGGGAACCGATTCAAAGCTTGCCGAACTACTGCGGCAGTTCCAGGCGCCGGCTGCACAGGTAAGCAGCTATCTCAATAATGCACCGACCTATTGGGGCGATCAGCCATTTACTTCTGGCCCGGTGTATGTCGGCGCTATCATTTGTCTTTTGTTTTTGTGGGGGATGCTGGTGGTAAAGGAACATTGGAAATGGTGGATACTGGCATCGTCGGTCATTGCCTTGCTACTCGCCTGGGGTAAAAACTTCGAATGGTTCTCTGACTTGTTTTTCTATTATTTCCCGGGTTATAATAAATTCAGGGTGGTATCAATGATCCTTGTTTTAATTGGATTTACTTTTCCGTTTATGGGTTTCATGACGCTTTCCAAAGTAATGAAGGGTGAGTATGATAAGGACTTCCTGCTTTCCAGATTAAAGATAAGTGTCTATATCACCGGTGGATTGTGCCTGCTTTTTGCGGTGGCCGGCCCGTCACTTTTTAGTTTTCACGGAGCCAATGATGAACAACTGCAAAAGGAAGTGGTAGGTGCGATTTTGGAAGATCGCAAATCATTGTTGCGTGCTGATGCCATCAGGTCATTGTTGTTTATTTTGGCTGGTGCCGGACTGATCTGGTTTTATTTACAGCAACGCATCAACAAGAATTTGCTGACAGCAGGAATTGTCTTGCTGGTTTTCTTTGATCTGTTTACCGTAGGAAAACGTTACCTCGACAGCACTGATTTTATTTCAAAGAGTGAATACAACAGTTACTTTGCACCTACACAGGCTGATCTATTAATTCAGAAGGAAACTTCCCAGGATTACAGGGTTTTTAACCTTGCAACTTCCCCTACAGCTGATTCGCGCACCTCTTACTTTCATAAATCGCTGGGTGGATACAGTGCTGTAAAACTCCGGAGGTACCAGGAAATTATTGAACAGCAGCTTACAAAAGCCGATACTACAAAGCAGACGGGTTTCCCATTTAATAAGGATGTCGTGGATATGCTGAATGCGAAGTATATCATCTTTAAATCGGGCGATAAAGAGCAGGTGCTGCCCAATACCGCGGCGCTCGACAATGCCTGGTTTGTAAACAAGGTGAGGATGGTGGAGAATGCAGATGAGGAAATGAAAGCGTTGAATGATTTTGTGCCCGCTGAAACGGTCTTGATAGACAAGCGTTTTGCCGATCAGCTGACGGGTTATGTTCCCGTGGTAGATTCAGCCGCCTCCATCATGTTGAAAACATATGAACCAAATTTTCTAACCTACACTTCATCATCCAAGGCGGAGCAACTGGCCGTATTCTCTGAAATTTATTATCAGCCCGGTTGGGATGCATTTATTGATGGTAAGCCGGCCGCTCATTTTCGTTGTAACTATATTTTGCGCGGCATGCGGATTCCGGCGGGTAATCATACCATTGAATTCAAGTTTGAACCTGCCTCTTATTACACCGGTGAAAAAATTGCCATGGCAGGATCAGGCCTGATCCTGCTATTCCTTGCCGGGTTGATTGGTAAAGAATTCATGAACAGGAAAAAGGAATAATCAAATGATTAACCGGAAAGGTGCGGGAAGTGATCTGCTATGGGATAATATCAACTATGGTTTTGCAATCAGTTCCTGCGTCCTATTATCCGCTGATTAACCTTGCAATCAAATAGGCGGCAGTTGCCGCCAGTGCTCCGACTGCAGCCGTCGTAAAAGCACCGCGCCAGACTGGCTGGCCTGTTACCCGTGCCTTAAAAAATCCGAATATCAGCAATGCCAGCAAGGTGATGCCGGCGGAAACCGGCAACCCTTCTTCAGGATGAGAAGTGATGAAATAGGCACTCAATGGAATAAATCCGCCAGCTATATAGGAGGCAGCAATATTGAAAGCGCTTTTACCGGCACGGCTGCTTTGAGGTTTTGTCAGCCCGAGTTCAAACTTCATCATAAAATCAACCCATTTATCTTTTTTAATTGCCAGTTCATCAGCAACCAGTTGTTGAGTTGCAGCAGAAATACCATAGGCAGCCAGCACTTCTCTTACTTCCTGTTTCTCGCGATCAGGCAGCCGTTCCACTTCATCATATTCGCGTTTTAGTTCCGAGGCATAATGATCCGCTTCTGTTTACCGGCCAGGTAACCACCCGGGTCCATAGCAATAATGAATCCGGCCTTATTTCCGCGATGCCCGCCATAATCACGATTGTATTGGAATCCACCGCACCGCTGAGTCCGGCGGCTAAAAGCAAAGGAACGGTAGGCCGTCGGCCATTCCTATTACAATGTCCCTGACAACATCGGAACTTTCAAAATGCTTTTCTTCATGCATAAGTGTTGTATTGATTCACCTAAAGAAATGTATTTTTTCCTTTTAATAAAAGATGATTTGGGTAACGACTGCCGTGTATTGCATCTTTTGTTGCTTCAACTAAAAAGACAAGTTGATGAAAGACGACGCTAACCATGTTCGCCGCAGAAGAATCCGGATGCTATTACTGTTGACGATCTGCGGATTGATTGCAAGCGGCCTGTCAGCTTTTCCGCTGCAGTGGGAATTGAATTTTGTGCTGCAATACAGAACACAGTTGCCGATATACCTGACAGATTGGTTTGATAAAGTGAATCAGGCCATCACAGAAACAGCTGAGAAGTATCCGCTGGTACTGTATGGCTATGACTAGCTTGGATTCGCACATATACTGATCGCGATAGCATTTGTTGGGCCTTTGCTGGATCCTGTAAAAAATCAATGGGTGGTGATCTGGGGGATGATCGCTTCGGCACTCACGGTGTTAATGGCATTTATTGCCGAGCCTTTCCGGGAGATTCCATTCTTCTGGTCGCTGATTGATGCTATAATAGGAGCGGGCGCCTTTGTGGTATTGTGGATTTGCAACCGGTTGATCAATCAGATAAAATGATATATCACCAGCAGATTACTGCTGATTTTTTCAGTGTTTTACAGGCCGTCTTCAAAATATTTTTTTTGTGTTCTGAAAACCGTTCCATTAAAAAGGCCAATCAGTTGTTGCAGCTGATTGGTGACCATCACCTGGTAAATAGCAGTTCTGCCACCGAGATAAATCTCTTTGGCTTCAATCGTAAACTCATCATTTAACTGTCCGAGCATGCTGGATAAGAAATGGTTACATCGAGCGCCCGGCAACCCCTGTTGTGAATTGCTGGCGTATGCAAAAGCGGTATCGGCAACACCAAAGATGATTCCTCCGTGCACAGTGCCTACACCATTCAGAAATTCAGGCTTACTTTCATCTTCATCAGGCAATAACCGGCATCAATTTTTTCGATAACGGGATTCAACCACTTGCCACAACTATCCTGCTCCAGCATTTTATTAACCACCTTGGAAGCAAGCATTTTATCCGGATGATGTGACATTGCTATTACTGTGTTAGTTTTGAAATCCTCCCTTGAAATTTGAAACTCAATTTTCCTGTCGAACCCACATTTTGCAGTTCAAAGCGGCAACGGGTTTAACCCCGACGTAGAGCTGCTTAGGGTTTGTGAAACATTTTCTTTTCTTGACAAATTGAGCAAACCCTTAGCAGCTCTAAGTCGCAGCGAAGCGGGATTTTTCCACTGAAAAATCCGGGTTGAATAATCCGGGTGGAAGAATGTAGCTGGGCAACGACACATAGTCACTGCATAACCATCAAAGCCGTTTTTTTAAATGACTAATGGGTGATTTCTATTTTTTTCACAATCGTCTTTTCATTCGACTGGAAGCGTACAAAATAAATTCCGGCTGGTTTGTCTGACAGGTTAATGTCGTGTTCAAATTGACCATGCATGACATCAGCGAATATCACTTGTCCTACTACATCCATTACCTGGATGGTTGATGGAGCATCGCAGGTGGTAGTACATTCAACTTTAAAGTGGCCATCATTCGGATTAGGAAACACGATCATGGATATAGGTTCACCTGTTGCCAGTATTTCCCTGCAGCCAACCTTCACTACTGCCATGACAGAGGTATTGCTGCAACCGGCGCTGTTGGTCACGGTCACCTGGTAAGAGCCTGCCTGGGAGGTAGTATAGCTGCTGCTGGTGGCACCGGTAATAACAGCATTACTTTTTTTCCATTTGTAGGTAAGGCCTGTTCCAGTATTGGCGGTAAGTGTAACCGATTGGCCATTGCAAATGGTTACGTTGCCTGAAGGAGAAATGGTGGCAGCCGGTTTGGCAAGGCCTGTGGTGGTTAATGTATTCGAGTTGTTGATGCCGCAGGTGCTGCTTGTCACTTTACAAAAGTAACTGCCTGTTCCCTTCGAATTGAAGGTAGACTGCGTAGCACCGGTAACTGCAACATTGTTTTTGTACCATTGATAGCCATTACCGGTTGGCGAAACGCTGAGCTTAACACCACCTGGTAAACAAAAGGTGGATGATCCTGTGGTGGTGATGGTATAAACCGGTGCAGAAACCGTCACCGTGAAGTTGCAGGTGGAGATATTTCCGTTTACATCTGTTGCAGTGTACGTAACTGTGGATGTTCCATTTGGAAAAGTGGCGCCCGGTGATTTATTACTTGTCAATGATGCAATGCCACAATTGTCGGCGGCAACTGGCGGTGTCCATGATACAGTATTCAAACAGGTGGTAATATTATTCGGGCATCCCGAAATTACCGGAGGCTGATTATCGGTTACAGTAACGGTCTGCAGGCATTGCCCCATATTTCCGTTAATGTCATTGGCTTTCCAGACCACGTTGGTAGTGCCTACCGGGAAGGTTGATGGCGCGTTATTAAGATAACCTGCAATACCGCAATTATCGATGGCTACCGGTGTTCCCAGGTTGACACCTGATGCGGAACACAATCCGGTAGCAGCATTGACTGTTACCGGTGAAGGACAATTTACAGTGGGCGACTGATTGTCAGTTACCGTTACGTTAAAACTGCAATTGGCTGCACCACAGGCATTGCTGGCTGTTGCGATCACAGTTGTAACACCGGATGAAAAGGAAGTTCCACTGTTGGGAGAATAACTGAACACCGGTGCAGGAAAACCTGATGCCTGGCCTGATCCATAGTTAACGACAGCACTGCATAGATTTAATGCAGTATTAATGGTAACCGGTGCGGGACAGGAGATGATAACCGGCATCGTGTAAACGGAGAAGGCTGAAGAAGTGTCGATTATCTGACCCGGGTTACTGGATAATATGCGTATCAGATAATTAGTACCGGCACTTAAGCCGGTAGGCAATGTTACCGGTATGCTGCCTGATAAAGTAGAAGCAAAAGAGCCAATGGTGGTGGGTGTATTGAAACTGCCTGATGCGTCGGAAAGTTCTGCCGTGAATATATTCCCGGGTATTACATAGTTAGCAGTATTAAAAACTACGGTGAAAGTTGTTCCTTCACAAAAGCCCTGGCCGGGAAGGGTGATGCTGTTGACCGGATTGAATTGCCAAAGATCATTTTTATAAATCGTGCCGTCATCACCGAAACCGAGCCATACAGCCGATTCGGTAGCGAAGAGAATGCTGCTGTTCCTGGCTGTTCCACTAAAGTCGGATTTCCTGATCCATGCGCCGGTAGCCGGATTATATTCCCAGGCATCATTGTTATTCAAAGCCTGCTGGTCAAAGCCCGCACAGACGTAACCCTTATTTCCGAAAGTGATGGCCGCCGCACCTCTTCGGGTACCACCGGGAAAATCGGCGATTTGCTGCCACGTATTGGCAGCCGGATCAAATTCCCATAAATCGTCATAATACGTTTCGCTATTGTCTATCCCTGTTGCGAGGTATCCTTTTGCATTGACAGAAAATGCGCAGGCCTCCTGGCGTCCACCACCGGGGAATGCTGTTTTTTGCAGCCAGGTGTTGGCGACCGGATCAAATTCCCACATATCGGATTTTGAGCTGCCGGAATTACCGGTGCCGATGTAACCTTTTGAGTTGATGACCATGCCAACCGCTTCCTGTCGCGCTGCGCCGCCAAAATTTGCTTTCGGTGTCCAGGAATTTGCCACTGCATCGTATTCCCAGAAGTCATTCAGATAAACACCATTGTTGTAGCCGGTGCCAATATATCCTTTCGAATTAATCGAAAAGCCAACCGCGCCTGTACGGCCACCGCCCGGGCAACTGGCTTTCTGCGTCCATTGATTATTAGCGGGATCAAACTGCCAGAGATCATTGGTGTAAGTATTGCCGTCGAAGCCGGTTCCTACATAACCTTTGTTATTGAGCGAAAACGAAACCGCACCGGTGCGGGCAAAACCACCAAAAGAGGATTTCTGAACCCAGCTATTGGTTGGCTGATCATATTCCCAGAAGTCATAACGTGCCGTGGTGCCATCGAAACCTGTTCCTATATAAGCTTTGGTGCCTATTGAAAAACCAACTGCATTGTACCTGCCTGCGCCACCGAAATTTGCTTTTGATGTCCAGGTATTATTGGAGGGATTGTATTCCCAGAAATCGTTTTTGTAAGTACCATCGAGGCCTGTGCCGATATACCCTTTCGTGCCGATAGTAAAGGAAACGCTGTTAGATCTTGCGCTGCCTGCAAATGCCGCCTTCTGTGTCCAGGTATTGGTAGCCTGATCAAATTCCCAGAAATCATTTTTCCGGTTAGTGCCGTCATAGCCGGTTCCTAAATATCCTTTTGTTCCAATGGCAAATCCGGCTGCTGCCGATCTTCCAACGCCGCCAAAATTTGCTTTTTGAGTCCAGGCATTGCTGGCAGGATCATATTCCCAAAAATCATTTTTACGAATGGTACCAGTATATCCCGTTCCAGTATACCCTTTGGTGCCTATCGCAAAACCAACGGCGCCCGACCGTGCTGTTCCCGGGAAGGTTGCCTTTTGAGTCCAGGCATTGCTGGCAGGATCATATTCCCAAAAATCATCTTTATAGTTTAAGCCATCATATCCCAAACCGATATAGCCCTTTAATCCGATCGAAAAAGCGGTAGCTCCCGAACGGTTGCCACCGGTAAAAAATGCTTTTTGACTCCAGGTATTGGAAGCGCCATCAAACTCAAAAAAGTCGCTGTAAAAATTGGAATTGAAAAATCCGGTACCGATATATCCTTTACTGCCAATAGACATGGCGCAGGCATTGTAACGGGCCGTGGCGCCGTGACCCAGTGGTGTGGAAGAAGACCAGGCTGATTGAGCTTTTACAGCCGGCATAAGGAGGAGGGCACCTGCAAGCAGGAGTAAGGAAAGCAGTGGTGTTTTCATCATTATTTCAAAGCGTGTAAGATAGCCATTATTTGATGTACGGAAAAAAACAATCAGGCTGGCAATTATTTTAATAAAATTTAATATAATTCAATATGATACCTGTCATGGAGGCGCCTTGCACTACTCTGCCTGTACACCCCACTCTTTCAGTTCATCGGTTGATATGGTGGGCGGCATCTCCCCTTTGCTGATTTTTTCAATCACTGCTTCCGCCACTGCTTCCGCTGTCGCCTTTGTCTTGAATCCTTTATTACCCGGCAATGCAGGAATGGATGACTGATGAATGATCAATTTGCCGTCTTTGTAAATATCATATCCGTAAGTATCGCTTTCGGAAGGAATGATCTGGTAACTGAATCCAGCCGGCAGTTGATGTGGGGTTTCGGTAACTTTTTTAGCAGTTGTATCGGTAATTGTTTCGGAAATTTTCCCGGCGGGCTGCAGCGGTTCAGCATTCATGGAGGTGCTGTCTTGTTGAATGGAATTCACTGTACCGGCAGGCTGACAGGACGCGATTGAAACAAAGCAGACAATAACACTGAAAAGAAGGAGATCAGTGGGGATTTTTTTACGGTAACATGCTCCAGTCATATTAAAGCCATTAGTGTATTATGATAATTGCTGCAAACCTGTTCTGAGTTTAGAGATTGATTCTTCAATCTCATTCGTTTTGCAGGTACCGACGGAAAGACGATACCAGGTGGAATCATGTGAAGTGCCAAATGCATAGAAAGGCACCAGTGCAATGCCGCAGGTATTCAACAGAAAGGCGGTGATGTCTTCCGTATTTTTCAGGATCTTGCCATCCGTGGTGCGGCTACCTTTCAGATCGAACTGTACAGTAAGGTACAGCGCTGCCTGCGGGGCGATGGCATCCACCTTATGGCCTTCGGCTTTCAGCGCCATAAGGCCCTTGTAGATTCCTGTGAGCCGGAGATCAATCTGCTCCTTAAAATGCGACAGGTAAACCTTAATGTCCTCCCGCATTTTCAGGAAATGGGCGGTGGCCACTTGTTCAGGTTTGGGAGCCCACGCACCAATATGAGAAGCAATGGATTTCATCTTATCAATAAGATCGGACGGACCAAAGGCCCAGCCTACGCGAAGCCCCGTAGCAGCGAAGGCTTTCGACAATCCATCCATAAAGATGGTATAGTCGCGCAATGCAGGTCGCAAAGCAACCGGATTGTAGTGGACGGTATTGCCATACGTGAGCATCCAGTACATCTGATCATAAAGAATATACAGCGGTTTGCGATCAGCGCCGCGCCGTTCATTTTCTTCCAGCACCAGATCACAGATTTCTTCGAGTGAAGACTTGGTGAAAGCGGTGCCTGTTGGGTTTTGCGGTGAGCACAATGCAATCATCGATGCATCCTTAAGATGTGGCTTGATGTCGGCGGCAATGGGCATGAAGTTGTTTTCCGGCCTTGCTTCAATCATGATGGGCCGTGCACCGGATAGATGGCAATAGTGATTATTGTTCCACGAAGGCACGGGAAATATTACGCCATCGCCTGGTTGAAGCAGGGTGATATAAGCTGTGTAGATGGCGGGCCGGCCACCACTTGTGATCAGTATTTCTTCAGGAGAATAGTGCATGCCACCATCGGCCAGGAAAAGACTCACTTCTTTTCTCAGTTCCGCCATGCCATTAGCCGGTGGATAATTAGTCTGCTTGTTTTGAAAGGAGCGGATGATTTCATTTTCGAGGGCAATTGGAATTGGAAAGACCTTCGGATCGAAGTCGCCGATCGTAAAATTGAATATTTGCTCACCCTGCTTAATCTTCTCATTCACTTCAGCGGCCAGTTTGATAATCTCACTGCCGATGAGGGTTTCAGCCATTTCAGAAACAATAAGTTTTCTTCTGGAAGCTGCCTGGCTCATAGGGATGTTATTAAAAGTGAATTCATGATGCAAGCTTAATCATTTTTGCAGAGGCGGATCGCGGATCAGGCAATTAATTGTTCACAGGCTGATAGGTCTTACTGTGAAAACATCTCCACGTTATCCTCCTGTTCTTTGTAACGCATGATCATATCAAGCACATCGGGTACCACGTCAGAGCAGATGGTGATGAAAGAACCCTTTTGCCCGTTCTTAATCACATAATCAATGGCCTCCGCTTCACTGGGTATTGTTGTGATCTTTTTATGATGATCTACTTCCCTGATACCGGAAGTCATCAGGTTGATGATTTCTTCTGATGATCGTCCGCGTAAGTTCTTATCCTGCCGTATCACAATCTCGTGAAAGGTGCGGGCTGCCACGCGCCCGAGTTCGATGATATCTTCATCCCGTCGATCGCCCACCCCTGCAATCACGCCTACTTTGGGTGAGCCATCAATCTTCTCCACAAACTTGGCGAGTTGCTCGAGGCCTGCATAGTTATGCGCATAGTCTACCAGCACCTGGAAATTTTTAAACTGGAAGAGGTTCATGCGTCCGGGAGTGGTGGCGGGTGAAGGAATAAAAGTATGCAAGGCGGCACGGATGTCTTCAATCTTAAATCCACGTAAGTGAACGGCCAGGATAGCCGGCAATACATTTTGAACATTAAAGACTGCCTTTCCACCGAAGGTTAATGGAATACTGTTAATTTTTTCAACTCTGATCTTCCAGTTTCCTTTGCAGATGGTCACAAATCCATTTTCTGCCACCGCCGCTAAACCTCCGTCGGCAAGATGCTCTTTAATACGAGGATTGTTTTCATCCATACTGAATAAAGCAACCTTGCAGGAAACCGCTTCACGCATTTTGTAAACGAGTTCATCGTCAGCGTTAAGAATGGCAAAGCCATCAGGCCATACACTTTCCGGAACCACACCCTTCACGCGTGACAGTTGTTCGATAGTTTCAATCCCCATTAAACCAAGATGGTCTGGTTGAACATTGGTGACGATTCCAATATCACAGTGATCGAAGCCAAGACCAGCCCTCAAAATTCCGCCACGCGCTGTTTCGAGTACTGCAAATTCAACCGTAGGGTCTTTTAAAACAAACTGAGCTGATACAGGACCCGTACAATCGCCGCGCATCATCATCTGGTTTTGAATATAGATACCATCCGTAGTGGTGAAGCCAACTTTTGTAACCCACTTGTTTCACAATATGCGCGATCAATCGAGTGGTGGTGGTCTTGCCATTGGTACCTGTTACGGCGATGATGGGAATGCGGGCTGAACTTCCCGGCGGATACAGCATGTTGATTACCGGTTCAGCGACGTTACGTGGCAGGCCATCGGTAGGTGACAGGTGCATGCGGAATCCGGGAGCGGCATTTACTTCAAGAATGGCTCCGCCCACTTCATTGATAGGTTGGCTCAAATCAGGCGTCATAATATCAATGCCACAGATATCGAGGCCGATAATTCGGGCAATCCTTTCGCACATAAATACATTGTCAGGATGCACGAGGTCTGTTACATCCGTGGCAGTGCCCCCGGTTGATATATTGGCGGTTGGTTTCAGCCAAAGTTCTTCACCGGCCGGTAACACGGAGTCCAGCGTAAGTTTTCTTTCATTCAGAATATTCATGGTGAAATCATCCACCCTGATAGCAGTGAGCACCTTCTCATGTCCGTAACCACGTCGCGGATCCTTGTTCACTTCATCAATCAGTTCGCGTATCGTTGATTTACCATTGCCAAACACGGAAGCCGGCGTACGTTTGGCTGCAGCAATAAATTTATGATTGATCACCAGTATGCGGTGATCATAGCCTACCACGTATTTTTCAATAATTACTGCTCTTCCATAATACTTGGCAGCGGCCAGGCCTTTCACGGCATCTTCCCAGTTGCGCAGATTGGTGGTGGCGCCTTTCCCGTGGTTGCCATTGACAGGTTTGGTGACAATAGGGTAACCGATTTTTTTAATGGCTTCGCGGAGATCATCTTCATCATAACCGATCATTCCTTTGGGGACCGGTATCTCCGCCTGTTCCAATAAATTTTTTGTCTCTTCTTTATCGCAGGCAATTTCCACGGCTATGCTGCTTGTGGTGCTGGCTACCGTTGCCTGCACGCGTTTTTGATTTACGCCATAGCCTAACTGCACCAGCGAATGACGGTTTAAACGGATGAAGGGGATACCGCGGCTGAATGCTTCTTCCACAATAGAACCTGTACTGGGTCCCAGCCGGTACTCTTCCCTGATTTCACGAAGATTCTGAATATCTTCTGCAAGGTCATAGTCCTTCCCATCTACTAATGCCTGCGCAATTTTTACGGTGGCTTTTGCCGTGTAAATACCGGCTTCGGCTTCCATATAATTAAACACTACATTATAAACACCACGTGTTCCGGTTTCGCGGGTACGGCCGAAACCTACATCCATTCCCGCCAGTGTCTGCAGTTCCAGCGCCATGTGTTCAATCACATGACCCATCCAGGTACCTGCTTCCACTCTATCATAGAAGCCGCCGCGCTTACCTTCTGAACAATTATGTTCGAACAGGCTTGGAAACAATTTGAATAGACGTTCCTTGAATCCAGGAATCTTATTGGTTGGAAAATCTTCCAGTTCCTGCAAATCAAGTTTCATCACAATCAGTTTATGCCGCCTGATCGACCAGTAATTAGGACCGTTCATCGCCCGTATGTTCAGTATTTCCATGGCTTGGGTTCTGTTTTGTATTGATTGATTTCAAGTGAGAATTCCAGTAGTGCATAATCGTACAATTTTTTGAAAGTTTCGTCAAAAATGAAGTATGATTTTTTTTTGACGTTAAGGAGGTTAAGGAAATTCGTGCGGTGCCACCGATAGTCGGATTGATCCCGCATTTTGTTTTTCAAACCAGTAACGTGATTCAACCCTGCAAAGCAAAACTTTGCTGCTGCTAATCTTTTTGTCTTTTGCATAAACTGTATAAATGCCTGGCAGTGCTCTGTTATCAAACAGAAGGAATTTAACCCGGATTTTTCAGTGGAAAAATCCCGCTTCGCTGCGACTAAGAACTGCTAAGGGTTTGCTCAATTTGTCAAGAAAAGAAAATGTTTCACAAACCCTAAGCAGTTCTACGTCGGGGTTAAACCCGTTGTTGTTTTGAACTGCAAAATGTGGGTTTAAGCAGGTAAGATGTGTGATGAAGTAGCCATTTACGCACGATAGACCGGGTAACTGTGAAACATCCTTGATCGTTTTTATTTGGGAGTCAAAAAACCGCGAAAAGGAAGCTTTGCCGCCAGGGATGTGGAAATCATTTTCAAAACAAACAATCCTATTCATGAAGTTCAGTTATTTTTGCAACAATCATCCGGCGTTTTTCATGAATCAACCTAAAGGAAAGCTGATTGCCATTGGTGGGGCAGAGGACAAGGGTACCGACCTTGAATTAGGTGTTATCCATCGCAACAATCTTAATTTTTTTGAGCTCGGGATATTAAGAAGGATTGCTGCTGAATCAGGTAATACTGATTCCAGGATTGAAGTAATAACTACCGCATCCTCTTCACCTAAGGAAGTAGGAGGTAATTATAAAAACGCATTCGAAAAAATAGGGTATCAGAATGTCGGCCATATCTCCATTCGCAACCGGGATGATGCAGCCGATAAAGATTTTATACAACGGGTCAGGAAAGCGCATGTGGTAATGTTTTCCGGCGGTAATCAATACCGGCTTACGTCCACTTTCGGCGGCACTGAAATTCTGCAGATATTGCACGACCGTTACCAGCATGAAGATTTTGTAGTAGCGGGAACCAGCGCCGGTGCCATGGGAATGTCAAACACCATGATTTATGAAGGTAACAGCGGACGGGCGCACCTGAAAGGCGAAGTGAAAATCACTACCGGACTTGGCTTTAATAAGGATGTAATTTTTGATTCTCATTTCGACAAGCGCGGCCGTTTTGCAAGACTCGTGCAGGCCATTGGCGCCAATCCATCTTGTCTGGGTATAGGCCTTGGTGAAGACACAGGAGCGCTCATCACCGAAGGAAACCATCTTGAAATCATAGGTTCCGGTATGGTAACCATTATTGATGGTCATCAGATCCGGCATTCCAACATTGCTGATATTCCGGAAGGAACACCGATCTCTATCGAAAACCTCATTGTTCACTTCTTAACATCCGGAGACCGCTTCAATATTCAACATCGAAAGATGGAAGCGAAGCCAGTGGAAGAAAGAGTGGAAGACTGAGTTCTCCCATACTTCCTCAATATTTCATTTCAAATTTCCTGTTACGCTTCTTCCTGCAGCTGCCTACAGTCTATTCGTGGCAACTAGTCTTTAGCAGTTTTTGCTTACTGCAAGCAGGATCTTTCCATTATTATGCGGGTTGAAGGAGAAATGGTCTAGCCACCTAAAGCGGTTCTATACAGTGACAGAGACTGCCTGTGCTGTGATCAAAAAAATTCCGTTTGCCTGCTCACTAATGGGTTGGGCAAGTAATCAATAAACATTAAAAATTAATGATCACCGGAAACAATCAGTTTTCCAATCGCAAAATTGCTGCTGATCACTGAAACGAGATAGGTACCACTGTGCAATTGCCCGATCTGGATGGGAACATTATTTTCACCTTTTACCAGTGATACACTTTGTTCCATTAATTTCCTTCCGGAGATATCAGTAATGCAGATTACTGCCGGCTCATCATCCATTGCGTAGATGGAAATGTTTACTGTAGTGGTTGCCGGGTTAGGATAGAAAAACAACTGCTGCGCTACAACTTCATTTTCGATTTCGCCTGTTGATTTATTCAATCCTGTAAGTTTCTTGATGGTAAGGTGATAGCAGGTGGCTGAATATTCACCTCCGGGGTTCAGCACGGCGACATAGAATTTTCCTTTAATTAATTTATTAATCGTAATTTCTTCATCGCCAAGACCTGCATGATGCGAAACCTTTACCGGATGAAAAAGTGAATCATACAAAATGATATCATAGTTCTTGGCGAGATTGCTCAGGTAAATTTTAAGGGGAAGGTCGGAAGTTTTCGTAAAACTAAAATAGTCTTTGTCACCGGCATAGTTCACCAATCCATCCATGGAAACCGGTTGCGCAATAACACCCAGTGAATACGACATTTCAATTTTATTGTTGGGTTCATACTTGTCAAGGCAGCCCAGGTCAATATTTACAAACAATGCATCCGTGGTTGGAGTTGCATTATTGGAAGGAGTATAAGCATTGAGTGTTCCCAGTCCGGGACTTTGCGTTGACAAACCAAAAATCAACTGATCGTTATTATAAACATCCAAGGCCGGACCATATCCATCATCAAAGATCTCTTCTTCCGTTCCGCCGTAATAGGTTGACCAAAGCAATTGGCCTTGGTCAGAAAAAACGGCGAGGAAAGCATCCCGCTTTCCACTGATCAGCGGCTGAAATGCATCCGGCGTGCTGATGAGACTATCACTGAGTGTTGTTCCACCTATCACAATCAATCCGTTATTCATCAGCTTGATACAAGAGCCAATCTCATCTCCGCTACCACCGAAATATGTTCCCCACACGAGGTGGCCGGTGCTGTCCAGCTTTGCGAGGTAAGCATCTTCATATACGGTGGAAGAGGCCGGCCCGCTGCCGTTTAGTTGTGTTTGGTAAACGCCCGCTGTCGTCATGTATAAGCCGCTTGCTGTCGGACCGGTGATATACATATTCCCGGATCCGTCCGGAACAATCTCACGGCCGCGTTCTGTTTTTAGACCACCATAATATGTACACCATTTTTTCACCCCTGACTTCGTGTATTTACCAATAAACACATCGTTATTGCCACCGACTTCTGTCTGATGCACATCGCCTGAGGCAATACCATCAGCACTCGGTGTCGTCCCTGAAACCAGCAGAAAGCCGAAATGATCCATGTGGATGTCATGTCCGCGATCCTGATCTGATCCGCCGAGATACGTGGAGAATAAAATGTTGCCGGACATTGAAAAACCGCAGATAAATGCATCGCCTGCACCGGCATATACAGTTTGATCTGCACCCGGTGTGGCGATATTATCTGCACTTTCTGTATAGCCGCATAAATAAACACCAGTCTGATCGGCGATGCAGGAATAAGCCTGATCCTTTTGTGAACCTCCATAAAAGGAACTCCAAATCAAATTGCCGGAGGTATCAAACTTTGAAATAAATGCGTCAATTAATCCATGATTGGTTTCCTGGTAAACGCCTGTGGTTGACATCTCCTGCTGGCTTTTTGTCTGGCCGCAGATGAATAAATTACCAAAGCCATCGAGGCACATACCCAAAGCGAACTCATCAGCTTCCCCGCCAAAATAAGTGCTCCATTCAATGCTGCCTGCCTGTGTCATTTTTGTGATGAAGCAATCTGATATTCCTTTCTTGATTGCCTGGTAAGCACCGGAGGTTACGATGCCGGAAGGTGAAAATGTTTGTCCGCAGGCATAGATATTTCCCAGCCCGTCAGCTTCCACCATTTCAATGATTTCATCTTTAACGCCACCATAGTAACGACTCCACGTTATTTCAGGATCAATGGTCAGTGTTTCCTTCTTTAACTGACGGGTAGTTTTAAAAGAGATGATGGAACCGGTTGAAAAGTATGGTATGATAAAGGAGTCGGCTGAAGAAGCATAGTAGCTCAGCGGTACTGATTCGGCCACAGTCGCGGAGGAGAGAAAAAGGGAAATAAGTTCGCCGGCTTCATTAACGGCAGGCAAAGCGGAGCCGGCATAGGCCAGTTGAATGCGCCTTATATCTGCGCCGGGTTGTAAGATGAAATCATACTTCAGCCGTGATTTATCAGTACCTGCTAATGGCCTTACATAGAAAACAAGGTTGATACCCGGATAGACATTCTCATAAGTTACGCTTTGAAAATGATGAACGCCCCAGAATTTGCCGGCCGGTGTAAAATAGTTCCTGGTCTCTTTCGAGATGCCTGAACCGATGCATACGGCACTTTTATTCGCACCTAAAAGCCGAATGTCAGTTCTTTCATATTGAAAAGTGTGTTGCTTCAGGCCGGTCGGGGCTCCATCCTCATCACGAATAATTGGCCCTGTTTTATCCAGGCTTTTACCAGAATCCTGTACGATTGAAACCAGCTGGTAAGAAAAAAAATCTTTTCCCAGCGCGATGGTGAACCCATCCTGTTCAAAAATATATAGTATGTCCTTTCGGGACACACCGTTTTGATCCACCACCTGGCCTTTGTTTTCCCAAAATCCATAGTTGCCCGATTCGCCGCTCTGGCTGTTAGAATTAACAGACAAGGCAGGCAGGGTAGTGGTGAGTAGTATTAGCAGCGAATAGAAGAATGTTCTCAAAAGCAAATAATATGGTTAAAAAATTGGCCGGCAAGCGTGCTGTTGCCGGAATCTGGTCAATGAAATGTTACTGCTATTCAACCTGCAAATTTGCTTTCAATATCTGACATTACAAAAGCGCCATTACACTTACAATCTTTGACAATGCTGCCCTCACCTTTGCTGCAATTGATTTTATTTATGATTTCTGTGGCAATACCGTGCTGTTCGGGATAGCAGCATACAACAGCTTATTAACCCTTGGCATCAAGCTATTTATAGATGGCGATGAATGGGAGATCATCGTTTCTGCGACTGGCGCGATACATACCTTCCGAATTAAAAGGCATTTCGATATTACCAAATCGGTCGATACTGATTAAGCCGCCTTCGGCGCCGAGCGCCACCAATTTATTCTGCACAACAAATTCGCAGGCTTCTTTCAATAACATGCCTTTGTATTCCATGAGTGCAGCTATATCATAGGCTACGACAGCACGTATGAAGTGTTCACCATGACCGGTACAGGAAACGGCGCAAGTATTATTAGCGTAAGTGCCTGCGCCAATCAACGGACTGTCTCCGACGCGGCCGAATCTTTTATTCGTTAATCCTCCGGTAGAAGTGGCAGCTGCCAGGTTGCCATCGCGGTCCAGTGCCACAGCACCCACGGTACCAAATTTTTTTTCACTTCCGTGATCCAGTTTCATCACATTATCAGCGAGTGCCTGTTGCCATTGATCATATCGCTCCTGGTTAAAGAAATACTGAACGTCTTCGACAGGAATATTTCTTTCAGCGGCAAACTCTTCAGCACCCGCGCCACATAGGAAAACATGTTCGGAATGAAGCATGATTTCTTTGGCCAGCGAAACAGGGTTCCTGATAGTACGCACGGCGCAAACAGCCCCGGCTTGCAAGTTTGCCCCACTCATGATGGATGCATCCATCTCATGGTATCCTTCATGATTGAATACCGATCCCTTGCCTGCATTTCCAATGCCTGTGTAAGGCCATCCCGGTAGATACGCTCTTTTTGCGGCGTCATTTGTTTTTGAAGAATGGTGCCTGCGCCACCGTGTATGGCAATTCCGAATTTCTTTGACATAAATAAATGAATAACAACAAAAGTAAACAAAGCATCGCACTGATAAGAAGCAGCATTGATACTTTTCAATAGTTGAACCCACATTTTGCAATTCAAAGCGGCAACGGGTTTAACCCCGACGTAGAACTGCTTAGGGTTTGTGAAACATTTTCTTTTCTTGACAAATTAAGCAAACCCTTAGCAGTTCTTAGTCGCAGCGAAGCGGGATTTTTCCACTGAAAAATCCGGGTTGAATCGAGATTTGATTTTTCCGGAAAACGTAAAAACTGTTGATGGTCTTCATCTGACTGGCGAGGACGCCGTTCCTGCTCATCCTGGCTATCAAGCAGTAAGTGATTGCTTGATAAAAAATGGCACCATAGCAATTACTATTTTATTTCAGGCAAAACACTTAATGCTCTCAGCCCGTTAGCGGCATCCTGCTGCTTGGGATCAAGTTTCAGCGTTTGCTGCCAGCACGATTTGGCTTTCACCATTTGCCCGGTGGTGAAGTAGGCGCCACCTAAATTATACCAGGCAGTAGCATTTCCGGGAGCATATTTAACTGCCTTTTCAAGGTATGTAATACAATTCGTCAATTCTTTTTTTCCAGCTGATTGCATGCCCAGTTGGTAGTATATTTCCCCAAGGTATTTGTCATAAGCAATAAAGTTGCTGTTGTGCGGGTCAACAATACGGGCTCGGCTCCAGGCTTCTTCCGCGGCTTCCACACTATCAAGACGGCTGTAAGCAACACCCATGTTGAGCAGGGTGGTGATGTAATTTTTTTTGATGGATTCGGCGACTTTGAAATAGTCTATTGCCTGTTGTGCAAATATTCGCTTCGTGGTATCACTGGTTGCCTCATCACACAATTTAATCATCGAAACACCCGCATAGGTGTTGGCGCGTGCGCTTTTTGATGAAATAGTTACATCGTGCAGAAACAAGGTCTCATTCGATTTCCAGATGGTATTGCGTCCGATGACAGTAAATGAACTCAGCGCCACCACTGGCAGCAGCAATACCAGGGCAACCGACACCTTGATTGCATCCGTTGTCTTCCAACGCAACCAGCTGCGTCTACCGGCTTCTGTCATCAATATACTGAAAGGTACGGTAGCCTGGAATAAAAATCTTTCTGCCATCGGAGCACCAATGTTGATCAGCAGGTTGGAAACGATGAACATTCCCGACAGGTAAAAAAGAAGACACCAGCTGACAATATCTTTCTTCTTCCACCCTGTTATCATCAAAGCAAGCAACAGAAAATGTAATAAAAGTGATAGCCAGACGTAGGCGGAGGAAAAATCCTGATAGGCTATCTGATTGTAGGAATAGTCATACGTAAGCGGATGAGGCCAAAAGAGTAACTGCACGTACCTGAACAGCACATAAAAAATGGTTGCGTACTTTTCGGCGGCAGTGGCCAGTACATAGGGATTATCCATCACCTCTGTAATCTCTTTCTGATTACCCGGCAATACGGCGAATCGTAGCAGCAGGTAAAAAACGGCGACTACCCAATACGGAATACTGTGTCTGGCAATGGCAACTGGTTTTTTTCCTGAGAAAAAATAGAGTGTGGCGGGAATAATGACTATGAATGTGATACCGTTTTCCTTGGATAACAGCGCGAGCGCGTAAAAGCAAACTGAGAGCAGGATGTGTATTTGCTTTTTGGAAACAGTAATGTATTCCAACAGGAAATATAACGTCAGCAAGAGAAAGAGTAATGAAAAGATCTCATCCCTGCTTTTAATATTAGCCACTGCTTCCGTATGGATGGGATGAATTGTGAAAATTAAAGCGGCTACCAACGCAGCGGCAGGATGGTGCTTAAAAATGAACTTGCGGAGAAACAACAGCAGAATGACTGCCGTGAGCGTATAATATAAAATGTTGAAGAGATGATGGGTAAAAGCGTCGTTGCCAAATAGCGAGATTTCGGTTGCAAAGGCGATCAGCGACAGTGGCCGGTATCGCCCTCCATTGAGGTTTTTGCTGTCGCCGATAGACCCATAAAAGCTGTCGTGCGCCAGTATATCCGGAATACCGCTGACACCTTTCTTTACAAATTTGTTTTCAATAATCACCATGCCATCATCGAGCGCAAACCCGTTGAACAAGGTATTGGAATAGAGCAGTGCTGCCATCAATGAAATGATGACTAACTGAAAATCCCGTTTCTCAAAAAAACGAAGTAGTGCTTTCATTGATCAAATAAAATTTCCACACATCCGGTTATCCGATCCGCTTGTATCTTTTACTGCAACAGTATTCAACCCACGATGGGATAATCTTCCGGCGATGCTTCCCGCATGATATCATATACCTTATCAAATATGTCTTCGGGATTGGGTTTGCAAAAATAATCTCCGTCTGTTGCATACGCCGGGCGGTTGGCGGTAGCAGTAATGGTGACAGGTTTGGCATCCAGATACCTGTAGCCATTCTGCACTTCCAGCACCTGCTGCATCATGTACGCTGTGGCACCACCCGGAACATCTTCGTCCAGGAATACCACCCGGTTGGTTTTTCTGATGGATTCAACGATAGAATGATGTATGTCGAAGGGAAGCAGCGATTGCACGTCAATGACTTCCACTGATATTCCAAATTCATCCAGCTTTTCCGCGGCTTCCATCGCAACGCGACAGGAAGACCCATAAGTAACCAATGTAACATCGGTGCCGGTCTTCAATATTTCAGGTACACCCGGCTTCAACGTCATCTCGCCGATGTTGGCCGGCAGCTTTTCCTTCAAACGATAACCATTCAGGCATTCAATGATCAGTGCAGGATCATCAGAAAGCAGCATGGTATTATAAAAGCAGGCGGCCTGCACCATGTTACGCGGAACCAACAGGTAAATTCCGCGAATGGCATTGAGCACCATACCCATCGGCGACCCGGAATGCCAAACGCCTTCCAGCCGGTGTCCCCTTGTGCGGATGATGACAGGAGCTTTTTGACCACCGGCGGTACGCCATTGCAAGGTCGCGATGTCATCGCTCATGAGCTGCAAGGCATATAGCAGGTAATCGAGATATTGAATTTCTGCAATGGGACGCAGCCCTCGCATCGCCATGCCGATGCCTTGTCCGATTATAGTAGCTTCACGGATACCCACATCAAATACACGTTCAATTCCATACTTGTTTTCCAGACCTGAAAATCCCTGGTTTACATCACCAATCTTTCCGAGGTCTTCGCCGAAAGCGAATAAACGTGGTTCACGCGCCAACGCGGCATCAAAGCAGTGGTTCATGATTTCAAATCCGTTGATCAACGGTGCATTATCCGCGTACACGGGTTTTACTTCCTTCACCTGCAAGGCAGCCTGCGATGACTGGCTATGCAGGTGGGACGTGTAAGAACCACGTTGCGTTTCTTCATAATTACTTTTCCACTGTGACAGTTGTTCGCGCAACGGATGATTCTCCCTGCCGATGATTCGCAAAGCGTTTTTTGCGGCAATGAGCACATCTTTTTTAATCGGATCAATGGCGGATTGAAGACCGTTAATCACAGCAGTGATTTCAGCAGCATACGCAGAAGTAGCCGCGATCTCTTCCAAAATTGCACACAGCGTTGCAATAGATGCTTTAATGGGGCTGTTGAATTCATCCCAGGCAGCCTTTCTTTCATCGCTCACAAATGCCTTTGCTTCTGCTTCTATGGCATCGCATTCATCTGCGGAGAGGATAGCATATTTGATGATCCATTCACGCATTTTTTTATTGCAGTCGAATGCGCGTTCCCATTCAAGGCGTTCTTTTGTTTTATATCGTTCATGTGAACCGGAAGTGGAGTGCCCCTGCGGCTGTGTAAGTTCTTTGATATGAAACAGGGCCGGTATGTGCGTTTCGCGCACCTTGGCAATTCCTTTTTCATAGGTTTCAATCAATGAAACGTAATCCCATCCGTTTACCACGTAAATATCAATGCCGTTTCCGGTTTCATCCGCAGCAAAACCCGAAATCACATCGGAGATACTCTGTTTGGTGGTTTGAAAAGTGATCGGTACAGAAATGCCATAGCCATCGTCCCAGACGGAAATGGCCAGCGGTACCTTCAACACGCCTGCTGCATTAAGCGTTTCCCAGAAATGCCCTTCTGATGTGCTTGCATCACCGATGGTGGCAAATACCACTTCATTACCATTATCTGAAAATTGCTTTAGGTGCTTCAGGCTGTCCATCTCCCGAAATTTTTTGGAAGCCAATGCAAGTCCCAATGCACGGGGCATTTGTGTGGCGGTAGGAGAGGCATCTGCCGCCGAAATCTTCATCGTGGAGAGATTTTTAAAATCGCCGTGTTCATCCAGCATTCGGGTGATATAATGCCCGTTCATCTGCCGGCCACCTGACATCGGTTCATGAGCAAGATCAGTGTCGGCATAAAGCTGGGCGAAAAACTGCCGCACGGTGCACATGCCTGTGGCAAATGCCAGCGTCTGATCACGATAATATCCGGAGCGGATATCACCATCCCTGAAAACCCTGGAGAGCGCGATTTGGGCAAGCTCTTTTCCGTCGCCAAAGATGCCGAACTTGGCTTTGCCTCTTAATACTTCTTTTCTGCCCAGTAAGCTTGCCTCCCTGCTCACCATGGCAAGACGGTAATCGCCTGCAACCTGCAGCTTGAATTCCTCAAAAGTCAATTGACCTTCACCTGAAGCTGAGCCGGCTAACATTTTAATTCCCGACATATTTTGATTTTTTTCAAAAGTAGTAAAAAGTGCTTCTAACCCGGATTTTTCTATTGAAAATCCCGTTTCGCCACTGCTGCGAAATACGAACGGGCAGTCATTCTTTCAATACTGATCATGTTGAATGTTGAATCGCAATTCCCCTGCAGCGTAAATTTTGTTTTCCGGTGAATTGGAAAATGCGGATCAAATGCATCCACTGATGAAAACCATAAACAGAAATTACAACTTGCCTGACCATGATAATGGATGAATAACGGTATATTATTCTTAAAAAGTTGTTAAAAGTCTTACCGCCATCTTAATTAATTTGGATGGTAGCTTCACAAATGAATAGCTTTGGGCATCAAAAAAAATAACATGAAAAAAATACTGTGGCTTCTTTGTCTCTTACCGGTGGTTGCCCTGGCGCAGAACACAAAAGTAACACCGATGAAAGCAACACCCGCTGTTGTTGCCACGCCTGCTGCACCGGCAGTTCCTGTAGGGCCCGATTCTCCTATTTTCAAGTTTACGGAAGAAACATGGGATTTCGGATCTATCCCACAAGGTGTTCCGGCAACTCACGTTTTCAGTTACACCAATGATGGCAAGGAGCCATTGATTGTAAGCCAGGCGACGGCGTCCTGTGGCTGCACTACGCCAGAGTGGACGAAGGAACCGGTACTTTCCGGTAGGACAGGTACGGTAAAGGTGACCTATAATGCAGCAAAGGAGGGTAGTTTTAACAAGACGGTGACACTGTTGTCCAATACCGGCAATCCTAAATATTTAACTATCAAAGGCACTGTATTGCCGAAGGCGGCTGCTCCGGAATCAACGCCTGTCAAAGAAGAAAAATAAACAAGCTTACTGCAATAATATACCAACTGATCAATTAATAATAAACTCAAAAACCAAATCACAATGAAAAAAGTAATTTTCTCTTTAGCACTGTTTTCCGTTTTCGCATTTCAGGGCTTTTCCCAGAATGCTACGCCCAATGCAGCGGCTAATTCAACGCCTATTGCTAATCCGAATGCCGGTGATTTCGCCTTCACAGAAGAAACACATGATTTCGGTAAAATTCCAAAAGGAACTCCTGTGAATTATGAATTCAATTTTACCAATAGTGGAAAAGAGCCCATCGTGATCAGCAATGTGCAGGCTTCCTGTGGCTGCACCACCCCAAAATGGCCAAAGGAACCTATTCTTCCCGGCAAGAGTGCATCCATCAATGTTCAATATAATGCTGCCAATCCGGGCGGATTCAATAAGTCTATCACCATTACCTCTAATGCTAAAACACCTTCCAAAGTGCTTTACATTAAAGGCACCGTTGAAACGCAGACAGAGCAGACAACTCCGGAAAAACAGCCCAATATGTTGACGACTCCGAATAACTAATCGTTAAGTAATAGGTAGCTGAAAACTCCGTGGATGACGTTCACGGAGTTTCTTTTTGCATTTTATTGTCAGCACATCTCACCGTTGTTAAACCCACATTTTGCAGTTCAAAGCGGCAACGGGTTTAACCCCGACGTAGAGCTGCTTAGGGTTTGTGAAACATTTTCTTTTCTTTACAAATTGAGCAAACCCTTAGCAGCTCTAAGTCGCAGCGAAGCGGGATTTTTCCACTGAAAAATCCGGGTT
>JBGAWA010000165.1:0-4160 GCA_044227805.1 Chitinophagales bacterium
CCATCTTCGCTGCCATTGGTGCAGCTTCCGGTGAAGAAGGCGATCAGTCGCTTACGTTCATCGCCACGGTGCCCATCATCATTTCCATCATCATCATGATGTCGGTGCTCAATCAGCCTAACAGCCGGCTGGCAGTCATCTCTTCGCTTATTCCATTCTGTTCGCCCATAATAATGGTAGGCCGCTTACCGTTTGGGCCACCGGCATGGCAGATAATCCTTTCAGGAATTTTACTCATTGCAGGTTTCCTCTTTACCGTTTGGATGGCCGGCAAAATTTACCGTACCGGCATTTTAATGTATGGTAAAAAAGTCACATTGCGCGAGATGATGAAGTGGGTCCGGTATTGAGCATTGATGGTGAACGACTGGCTTCCGTAAGAAAGATAATTCCTTGCCGGCTTATGAAATCAGGCTAAGTGCTAAAATTTTGTATTCATGAACACTCTTCCCTTTGGTTTTTTTTTGCTGTTGGTTAGCGCTACGAGCATGGGCTGTGGAGGCAAGAAGCCCAATACCACCACAACTCCCAAAAAGCAGGAAACCCAAATCGTGAATACCGTGACTCCGGATTTCAATGCTGACTCAGCGTATATGTTTGTTGCCAGGCAGGTGGCCTTCGGCCCGCGTATTCCGGGTACGCCGGCGCAACTGCACTGTGCGCAATGGCTGGAAGCCAAGCTGAAATCTTATACACCGGCGGTGGTGTTACAGGATGTGAAGGTTACCTTGTACAATGGCAAGCAGGTGCCCTGCAAAAATCTTATTGCTTCCTTCAATCCTGAAAGTCAAAAGCGAATTCTGCTGTGCGCACATTGGGATACACGTCCATGGAGTGATCAGGACAGCCTCCATGAAAAGAGTGCTTTCGACGGTGCCGATGACGGTGGCAGCGGCGTGGCTGTTTTGCTTGAAATGGCGAGGTTGCTGAGCACACAAAAAGTGGGGACCGGAATTGATATCGCCTTCTTCGACGTAGAAGACTATGGCCCGCCCTATTGGGAGTCGGAAAGGGCTAATGACAAGCCTGAACAATATTGCATCGGCACTCAGCATTGGGCTAACCATCCGCATGTGAAAGACTACAGGGCTTATTACGGCATCCTGCTCGATATGGTAGGCGCTAAGAATGCCACGTTTCCGCAGGAAGGATTATCGCTGCGGTATGCGCCTTCTGTGGTAAAAAATGTATGGGATGTCGCCAACGGACTCGGGTATGGAAATTATTTTGTCTATACGAAAGCAAATGCAATAACAGATGATCATGCATTTGTAAACTCCATCAATGGAACGCCATGCATCGACATCATCAATATGACCAGCAGTGGATTTGCCAAACACTGGCATACCCAACAGGATAACATGTCGATCATTGATAAGGCTACCTTGAAAGCCGTCGGCCAGACCTTGCTGCAGGTGATCTTCAACGAATCGCCCGGCGCATAGTGACATAATCGGAATGGATGCATGTATGAAACAGGGTTTTATCCTGCAGTAGTGCTAAAGTCCATTCAACTATACGTAACTTACGTACTGCACAATAATGTAATTCCCATGAAAACTATTTGGTTACTCTCCTTTTGCGCGATTCTTTTTTCTTGGAATTCGCCTGCCGGATACGCCCAGGTGTCCACCGTTACCATCACTTTTGATAACTGTAACACTGGCATGGAGCGCAGTGGCGCACCGGCGGATCCGGTGACATCGGTGCCTGATTTCGCGGCTTATTCATGGACCTGCAACAGTGTTCCCTGCATCGGCCGTACTTTGATGACTGTCGATCTGAGCCTGATTCCGGCCGGTGCTCTGGTGGTGGATGCGCGGCTTTCTTTGTATGCCGATCGCACCTCCAATCTTGGCTATTATCGCCGTCCAACCTTCGGTGATAATAATCGTGGTTATATCCGAAGGATCACTTCTCCCTGGGAAGCGGAGACCGTTACATGGCTGAACAAACCTCTCACCAGCAAACAGCATCAGCTCCTGTTGAAAAGCAGCAGCATGGATGCACAGGATTATCTGGATCAGGATGTGACAGCGCTGGTGCAGGATATGATGAACTACCCTTCCTATGGTATCATCCTGCAGATGGCTGATGAATCAGAATACTACAAGAGCCTCATCTTTGGTTCAGGTCTGAATACGTCGGATACACTACGGCCGCAATTGGTGATCTCCTACATAGCAGATGGACAGCCACCGCAAAAATATTCAGCGGCTGTTGATGCCTGGGAGGCGGAAGCATTTCCCAACCCGGCTTCAGACAAGCTGATGTTTGAATTCCCATTTGTGAATCAGCAGGAAATGGTGGAGATCACTGTTTATTCCCTCACCGGACATCGCCTGCTCACTGAAAATACTTCTGCGGCAACAGGCTATACTATGGATATCTCTTCGCTCATCGCCGGATGGTATTTCTTTAAAGCGGAAAACAAACTTTCTCATTACAGTTACACCGGGAAGTTCCTCAAACAATAAATACAACTGCTGAATCCTCATGGGCAGCACTTTGTCGGGGTTAAACCCGTTGTTATTATGAACTGCAAAATGCAGGTTACATAACCGGGAACGGAAAAAAATCAGGTTCGCGGGAGAGCAGCCGCAGTCATTCAGGAAGGAAATTTCGCTGAAATATGACTGATCAGTTCCGGAAAATAACGGCTGAAATCGTCTTCCACCGCATCATAATGTTGACGCAAATCCCAGGCGGCATGCTCAATGCCGGGATTATTTTTTATCCTCTTGGACATACCCGTCAATGATCGCTGAATGCCTTCGAGATGGCTGTAGTTCAACAGCCAGTTTTCCCGCTGCATGTAAGGAAACAGGCGCTGGTACCGGTCCGGCATCAGGCCGAGGTACTTTTCAAAGACACGATAAGAGAATTCTGTAAAGAATATCAGCGGCAGATCGGAATAACGCTTCCAGTTTTTTGCGAGAAAATGGTCATAAAACAAATCAATCAGGACCGGCGAATACAATCCATATTTTTTGCGGAAATACTGCTTGCTATGACTAACCGTTTCATGGGTATCGGTAAAGGTATCAATGGCCCGATGCATCACAATACCATCAGCGATTTCATCCTCATAAGCCAGGTATTTCTTTCCTTTCACTCCATCGGCTATAAAATTTCCCACCATCATTTTTTCAGAATGGCGGGAGAGGAATAGGTGGGCAAGGTGGTTCATGGGAACGGTAAAACTAATGGTAAATCCCTGAGCGGGGAAAACAGTCATGCACAGCAGGAAGCCAGCTATTCCATCTCCTGCAATAAAGTATAAGTGGTGCGCTAACGGTTTTGGATAGTCAACCTACTTCAGCCATAATGAAAAGCATAATTATCCGGGAAGATACCGATTGAACCCACATTTTGCAATTCAAAACGGCGCCGGGTTTAACTTCACGACGTAGACCTGCTTAGGTTTGCGAAGCATTTTCTTTTCTTGAAAAAGATGAGCAAACCCTTAGCAGTTCAAAGTCGTAGCGAAGCGGGATTATTCTACTGAAAAATCCGGGTTGAAGAAAGGCAAGCGCTTTCAGCAATACTAAAAACCTGTCGCTTCTGGCGTCGTCATCACTGACCAACATTGAAGAATCCTCTAAAGCCAGGTCACTTCGGTCGAACTGACTCTCCTTTGATTGCTCCGTATGCCATCAATCAATCCTGCCTTTTTTTCTTCATAAACACTTTTCATCGAAAACAACAAAAAAAATAACGGGTACTGAACCAATCCAATGCAATACTGCGTTACGTACTTTCATGCAATTAATCTCCTGCCCGATGAAACAATTATTGATCATTTCACTGTCCATCGGTTTGCTTTCTGTAACTGCGTGCGCACAAAATGAAAGCAAGCCGGCTGTAACACAAAAAGCAACCTATCCAGTTATGAAATCAGATGCCGAATGGAAGAAGCTGCTCACCCCGGAACAATACCATATCCTCCGCGAAAAAGGAACCGAACGCGCTTTTACCGGTGCATACTACGACAATCATGAAAAAGGAATTTATGTTTGCGCCGCCTGTCATCAGGCTCTTTTTTCATCTGATACTAAATTTGAGTCCGGTACCGGCTGGTCCAGTTTCTGGCAACCAATCAGCAAAACCGCCGTTGCGGTAGGTGCAGACAACAGCTATGGCATGCAGCGCGATGAGGT
>JBGAWA010000166.1:0-4123 GCA_044227805.1 Chitinophagales bacterium
GGGTTCACCAGGATTATCCAATAGAAAAATCCCGCTTCGCTGCGACTTTAGAACTGCTAAGGGTTTGCTCAATTTGTCAAGAAAAGAAAATGTTTCACAAACCCTAAGCAGTTCTACGTCCGGGTTAAACCCGTTGCCATTTTGAAACGCAAAATGTGGGTTGAAGTGTTTGCACATTACGGCTGATAGCTCCAGATTCCCAATGCAAGAAATCCGTTGCGCTGGAAATTGCAACTGCAATAAGTAGATTTATGGTGTCCGGTAAACATGTAAGAGCACGGAAATATAAGCCGCATGACAGCCCATCACAATAAACGTTGCTATGATTGATCCGTTTAAGATTAGTAAAGCACTCAACATCGGGCTCATGCTCACCTCTTTGACCGGATACCTGGAATGGGGAAAAGGCAACCACCTTTTTTTATTCCAGGCGCAAATGCAGATACTATCAAAATTATTCAGCGATCCACTCTCTGTAATTCATCCTTTTATCCTGCTGCCATTAGCCGGACAGCTGATCCTGCTGTTTACTTTATTTCAAAAAAAACCAAGCCGGCTGCTCACCTTTGCCGGTCTGGCTTGTTTGAGCCTGCTGCTGGTATTTATGTTTGTGATCGGATTGCTCAGCTTCAATATCAAAATCGTTGCATCAACCTTGCCCTTTATGGTAACGGGAATACTGGTAATTATTTATCATGTTAAAATTAAAATCCATGAATTGGCTGACTAAATTCCTGCTTGTCATTTTCCTGATACCGTTTTTCCATCGTCTGCAGGCTGATGACAGCCGGTGGATTACAGAAAAGAAAAAAAATTATTCTTTCCATTACACGGCGGCGGAGGCGGCCAATAAAAATGACTATCTCCAACTGATTGATCAGGGAATGCAATCAGTCAAATTGTTTTTCAAATTGCCGTATAAAAAAGAATTTGATGTGTACCTCTATCCTGACAGGTCATCATTAGACAGCACCTGGCAGTCAGACTGGAAAATGCCTGATTTCCGGTCTGAATGCTGGATGGTAGCCAGCGGCATTGCACAAAAACTCGACATACTCGCTCCGGCAACCTGGGACACAGCATCGTGCGAACATTCTTACCGGGATAAGATTAAAACACAGCAGCTTATCACCCATGAGCTGGTGCATGTTTTTCATGGCCAGTATAATATCAGTCCTGATTTCGGCAATACAGAAGGCATTGATTGGTTTGTAGAAGGCCTGGCGACTTTTGCCTCGGGGCAATGTGATGCAGCAAGGCTTGGCGAAGTGAAAGGCGCCCTTGACAACGGCGCAGCTCCTGCAACACTGGATGCGTTCTGGAGCGGAAAACTGAAATATGGTCTATCAGGATCGATGGTGCAGTTTATTGATCAGCAATATGGAAGAGCGCAGCTCATTTCTTTATTGCAGTATAACAATAAACGTGAATTGCTGCAAGCACTACACATAACAGAAATTGAATTGATTCTTCGCTGGTCAGCTTACATGAAGAACCGCTGAGGCTGCTATACGTTACTTTTCATGATGCACGGGTTGGTAACTCAGGCACTCACGGCGGCATTGCTATCCGGCAAATCCACTTTTTCATAATCATCAATCATATTTACGTAGTGAATAGTGGCGCCATCAGGAGATTCGCGGAAGTTTAGGATGAACCGAGCTCCCCAAATAAGGTTTTCCTTTTTGTAGGCGATACGGGAATGCACGTGATTGGAAAAGGTTTCATCAAAAGCTTTGAAGTAAACCAGTATCTCAATGTCCTCCTTTTCCCAGTCTTCGATCGTTCTGCCATATAAAGGGCTTTCTTCCGTAATAGGATGAACGACCGTCCAGGTCAGCGGCATCATATTGATCCGGTGACGTTCCAGCTTCAGCGGATAGAACATCCGCCGCTCTTCCCCGTTCACCACATCAATCCGGTTGAGTGTTACCTGCACATCGGCATCCACCAATTGCGAAGTGCGTTTGTTGGCAATACGAAACATGAAAGCGGTTCCCTGCTGATAAGTGGATATCAAAGCATGCCGGCTGTGTATGATACGCGCATTCGGCCGTGAAAATTTACCATAGAGTAAGCCGGTGGCAAGTGCAAAAATCAACAGCCCGACCATGGCTTCCAGTGATGCCACCCAACTGGCAGCTGTGCTTACCGGCGCTATTCGTCCATAGCCCACGGTTGTGAGCGATTGCGCGCTGAAGAAAAAGCAATGCTCAAAGGCTTCCCAATCGGTAGTGCCCGCATAGGCTGTCAGTTCATTCACACCAATTAAAAAGTAGATTGAGGCGAAGAAACTGTTGACTGTAAGAAAGGTGATCAGCACAGTGAGATTGAACTTCCACCAGGGCATGGTGATCAGTCCATGATAAATCTCATAGGGTTTGAAAAGCGGTAACCCTTCCACAATCACGTTAAACGAACCATTGCGCTTGAACGAGTGCCTGTTGCGCGATTGCACTTTGGCACTTAATCCCGTACTGTCGTCATGCCGGATTGATTGCGGGTTTTCAGGATTGTTCATTATGATGGGATGAAGAGTTTGCTGTGAAGTTACAAATGTGAACAAGGAACCTGACTTATGCAAGAAAGGCCAGGAAACACCGCAGCGCCGGCTTTAACAAAACCGTATCATCTTGTAAAAAACGGTTGTGTTACAATTGAGCATCAGTATGCGTTTGTTGCTTATAGGTAAAAACTATACAGAAGCACCCTGACTAATTCTTTTTTCATCATAAAGCTGTTGCCGCTTTGAATTGTAAAACGCTGCTTCAAAATGCATCGCACCTTTCAACCAACTTGAAAAAAAAATAGAACCATCGCCCATCTCTTTGCCTGAACAAATCATAATCCGGCTACTGAAAAGCCTTACAGTCAAATCCGAGGATAAAAGCGTTTATATTTGTTATGCCGGTTCCCTGAATCATTTCCCCAGTCATACTACAACACGAATTCCTTACAAGATTGAACAATTCAACACTTCTGCCGTGTCGGGCAATGGCAGCCCGATTATTTCAACAGCGATTTCAGCGGTTGCTTTTTTTGCCTGTCATCCTGTATTCCATGTTACTGACGACGTTATGCTTTGCGCAGCAGTCGGATCAGGTGCTGCTGGCAGCTTACAATCTGCTCGATTACCCGGATGGAGCCAACAGCCAGGCTGATACGGCGTTACGCAACCCGGGCTTCAGAACCATCATTGACGCTGTGAATCCCGACATCCTCGTGGTGACGGAATTGAATTCACTCTCTGGCATGAATGGATTTTTGGGGAAGGTGATGAACGCTTCCTCCCCCTCCTATGGTGCCGCAACCTTTATTGACGGACCGGATTCCGACAACGGCCTGTTTTACAGAACATCCAAATTCACTTTCATCAGTCACCGACCCATCAAAACGGAACTACGGAACATCAGCGAATTCAAACTCGTGCATATTAGTTCAGGTGACACGATCAGGGTGTATGCAGTGCATCTGAAAGCCAGTTCGGGCACTGCCAATGAATTACAAAGAGCACGGGAAATTGACAGCCTGCGAAAAGTGACCAATGGCTTGCCGGCGGGTACTGATTTTATTGTGTGCGGCGATTTCAATTTCTATAGTGCTTCCGAAAGCGGCTATCAAAAACTTTTGCAGGTGACCGGCGGCAATGAAGGGTATTGTTTGGACCCCATCACCATGACAGGATCGTGGAACAACAGCACTTATGCCATACATCATACGCAATCAACCCGTGTAAGAGCATTTGGCGGCGGATCAACAGGCGGCATGGACGACCGTTTCGACCTGTTTTTATATTCAAAGGCCATCAGCCAAAGCGGCGGAGTGGCCTATGTTCCCAACTCACAAATCGCATTCGGCAATGATGGCAATCACTACAATGATTCCATCAACAGGATGCCCAATAATGCTGTGGCGCAGAATATTGCCAATGCACTGCACTATTCATCCGACCATATTCCGGTGTTGTCTCAATTCTCATTTCAGTATGGAGCCATGGCTCCTCCCGATGCTGGCGTAGTATCATTGATTGCACCTGGCACGGCTATCTGCCCAAAGACAAATCAATCGCTGCAGGTGCAGGTAAAAAATTTCTCCTCCGACAGCCTGCAATTCGCTTCACACA
>JBGAWA010000039.1:0-35101 GCA_044227805.1 Chitinophagales bacterium
CATTCACGCCATACAAAAATGCTTTGCGCTTATTCTGGTTAGCCAGCACTTCACTCAACTCACCGTCATAGACGATAGAATCTTCCCCATTGTAGGTGAACTGATCGGTAACGATTGCATCCCTGAACAAAGTCGCAAATCCAACCAATTCCACTTTCACTTTATCGGTGAATATTTTGGAAACATTCAAATCGAGGTTGAATGTTCTTTCGGGTTGAAGATCAGGATTCGGAACAATCACGCTGCCGGGTGAAGATTCAAAAACCTTGGCGAGATCATCTACATCAGGTGCACGAAAACCGGTAGAGCCAACCAGGGCCGAGCGCCAGCCTGAGTCGCCATTCCAGATGATGCCGAGTGATCCGCTGAGCGGGAGGTGAGACTGCTTTATCTCATCGAATGGAAAATCAAAAAACTCTTTGCTTACAAAGGTGGAATGCAACATGATGGACTCAAGCCTCAGCCCTGCATTCAATACCCAGTGATTATCAATCTTCCAGGTATCTGTGGCATAAAGTCCGATATTATTCATGGTATTATCTCCGTCAGGATAGCGCGTATCGAGTGAAGAAATTTCTCCGGTCACTATATCTTCTTCTTCCGCTGTTGAAGTAAGTGAGTTGAGGTAGCCTTCGAGTCCGACACGAAGGTCATTGCGGTCTGTTGTTTTCCTGGCATCAAAGCCAAATCCGAATACACCCACTTTTTCAGTCCTGTTTTGCTGGCCTGTACGATCCACTCTTCGCTGATGACGGCTTTCGGTGATGTACTGATAGTTCAGTCGGCCGGTGTAGGAGTTGAAGAAGCCATTCATGGCATCCAGGTGCAATTCATAGGAAGCCAGTGTTCGCAGTTGTGGACCATAATACCATGTTGCATTTCTCAATCCTTCGCCATCAGGGTCCGTCAGCCGGTCGTAGCGCGGGATATCTGATGAATTGGAAAGTTGCAGGTTCAGGACATGCGTAACATGATCAGACTGCTTGTACAACAGCTTTTCCAAAAGATCATACTGCGAATAACCGGAAAAAACCTGCTTATAGATGTTATCATTTTTTACCAGTGAGTCTATGCCGTTAATGCGTTCAATGTAGTAGGGTCTTAACCAGGTACTGTCAGCCGTCTTGTTTAAATTTTTTCCCTGCACCAGATCATCAAAGTCAGTATAGGTAAAGGAAGTCATCGAAGCCAGTTTGGCACCGCCAAGATTCAGGTCGAGGTGGCCTGTTTTTTCTGTGTTGGCCGATCCAAATCGCAGAAAAGCATTTCCATGTACATTCATTTTTTCGCCAGCATTGCCCAACACTGGATCTTTGGTGTGCAAGTGAATCACGCCGCCCAGCGCATCACTTCCATAAACGGTAGATGCCGGCCCAAAAAGAATCTCGGTATTCTCCAGCATAGATGGGTCGAGGGTGATTATATTCTGAAGGTGCCCCGCACGGTAAATCAGATTATTCATCCGCACATTGTCCACTTCGAGCAATACACGGCTCGCTTCAAATCCCCGCAGCACCGGGCTTCCGCCGCCTTGCTGTGATTTTTGCACCATTACTTGTCCTGTCTGAGAAAGCATCTCCGCCGAAGTGGCCGGGTTAGCCTGCTGAATTTGCTTTGCACTGATGACTTCAATTTGTTGTGATACATTTCTTTTTTCTTCCGGTACCTTATTAGCCGACACCACTGTTTCGTCCAGTGTAATTACCCGTTCAGAAAGGGTAGTATCGGTAGGCGCAGGTTGTGCTGTGACATGGATTCCAAATGCGAAAATCAGGAAGCCTGACAATATGAAAAACTGTTTCATTTTGTATGAGTTTAGATGGGAAATAATAAGCCTGTCTGTATTCAGGCCATGGTAAATGCGATGCGTTGCCTTAAGAAATATAAAAGGCCGGCATCTGTTGCGGTGTCTTTAGGAACAGCTCAATTCAGGTGGTGGGGTAAAGATTAGGATACCCGGAATTTGATAGATGGGCAGATGAGCAGTTAAAACCTGCACGCTGGATCTTTCAGCAGGTGCTTTGTCGGAAGCAGGAACAACAAAAACCGCTTGCAGTAGTTTCAGCAGCGTAATTGTATTATTACCTGCTGCCGTTTTAGGTTTTGATGAATTTTCATTGCCGAGATAACTGACTGCATTATTCATCAGTGCGGATTCCTTTGTATCCTGTATGCAGGTTATCACCACGTTGCTGCCGGCAGCCACCATCTTCACAATATCGTAGCGGTCGTTATTCCACACAAATTCATCATCTTCCAGTTGCAGGCTGGCAAACTGGCTGGCAGGGAAAGTTAAATGCACATAATGATCAGAAAATAATCCTGAACGGATCATTTCCTTCATTTCCGTTTTCAGCTGCAGCTGGATGAAAGTAAAAAGCAGAAAGTAGCCAGCGCCATAAAACAGCGCAATGAGCAGGAATGATAAGAAGGCGATGAATTTCAAATAATATCGGTTGGTCAAATTTAACCCGGATTTTTCAAAAGTAAAATCCATGATAGAAGCAAGCCATATGGAGATTTAAAGCACATTCAACAATTGCTCCTTTATCTTTTCGAGTTCATCTTTCATTTGTACAACCAATTTCTGAATAGCGGCATGATTGGCTTTTGAACCAAGCGTATTGATTTCGCGGCCCATCTCCTGCGAGATGAAATTTAGTTTTCTGCCGTTGGATTCGTTGTCAGTCATTACTTTCAAAAAATACTCGCAATGACTTCTCAGCCGTACTTTTTCTTCAGAAAAGTCAATTCTTTCGAGGTAATAGATCAATTCCTGTTCAAAGCGGTTGCGGTCATATTCTTCGCCGGCAACCAATTCGGCCAGTTGATTCCGCAGCCTGGTTTGAATAAGGCTTACCCTTTCCTTCTCATATATCTCAACCTGCAGCAACAGTGAAAGTATGGCATTTACATTTTCACTGAATATTTTTTCAAGGCCCGCGCCATCTTTCTGCCTGAACTGTTGCAGGTCTTCAATGGATTCACGGAGTACATGCAGTATGCCTGGAAATTCTTCCTCTGCAGGATCTGCCTTTTCAGAACAGATCACATCCGGTAACTGCATCACCATTTCCAGCAGGTTCTTTTTCCCTGTTCCGAGCTCTTTCGAAAGCGATTTCAGTTCATCATAGTATTGTTTGGCGAGTGCCTTGTCAATCGTAACGTTTCTCACTTCCGCGCCGGACTCCATGGAGATGAAAAGGTCTATTTTTCCCCGTTGTAATTGTTCTGTAATGAGGCTGCGCACCTCCATCTCTTTGTCTTTGATGGAAAAGGGCAATCGAAGATTGATATCCAGAAATTTACTGTTAAGCGATCGGATTTCGGCTTTGATGGTTTTGCCATTTTGAGAAAACGCTGCCTTCCCGTAACCGGTCATTGATTGAATCATGGGTGAGTTGAATTGTTCTTTTCTGTTATTGAATGAAGAAAGGGATTTTTGGTGGAAGCTATTTCTTATGCGGTATTTGCACTGTCTTTATCGCTGTTGCTGAATGCATTTTTAGCGCTTACAAAATAAACACCTGCGAAGATGAATACGGTTGCGATGATTTTAATGAGCGGATATTCATCCCTGTTCAGCAGCAGGGCAAAAATGGTGGCTAATGCCGGTTGAAGGTAAATATATATGCCGACAACAGAAGGTGATGCATGTTCCATGGCCATCGTATTCAGCAAGTAGGCAAAGAATGTGGTGAAGATGACGATGAAAGATAATTCCGCCCAGAGCAGGGGCGTGAATTGAGTCCAGTTGATGGCGGCGAATTCCCTCCATCCGACCGGCAGCACGAACAGCCAGCCAAACAGGAACACCCAGGTGATAACGGTGACCGGCCGGTATTTTTTCATGAGCGGCTTTACAATTACGAGGTAAATGGCATATGATGCTGCATTGATCAGTACCAGCATATCACCGGTTGCCTGTCCGTTGCTGAGGGTGAATTCCTTGCCTGATATGATGACCAGCACGGCACCGATTGCGCCGAGCAATACGCCCAATATTTTGAGCCATGTTATTTTTTCATCGTGAAATATTCCTGAAAGCAATAGAATAAGGATAGGCGTCGTGGTCATCATCAGGGATGCATTGATGGGTGTGGTGATGCTGAGCCCTTTGAAAAAAAGAAGTTGGTTGATGGCCACACCGAATAGTCCGCAAAGAAGCAGCAAGGGTATATCGTTGCGCCTGATTTTTTCTTTGATAAAAAACAGCTGAACAACAGCAAAGAGCAACAGTGCCACGGAAACACGAATCACAATCGCACCAAATGGCTGAATAAAATGAGGAACAACATCTTTGGCAATCGTAAAGCTTAAAGCGTATATCAGGTTGGCGGTAAACAGGTAGATGTGCGTGCTGTAACGATAGTTCATAACCAGGTCGCAAAGCTACCTGCTAATTCCCACATTTGGGAACACCGCATCACAGAAGAAGAATTTTGCGAATGTAAGTATGGTTCATGCATCAGTCATTGATGAAAGCCGAAACGACAGATCACCGAAATGGAAAATGATTCTATCGAAAAATCAACCGGTTACCGAATCAGAAATCCGTACCCATGGAAAACATCCACATCACTTTTTTGCGTGCCCCGCTGTCAATGCCTTGCGCGCAATCCATTCGCAGGAAATAACCGAGAATGGTAGTTCGTGCACCGCCGCCGTAGCCTATCACAACAGGTTCACGAAAATAATTTACATGTACGGTAACCGGTCCTTGTGTAATATTAAGTGTGTTAAACGGATTGTTTTCATCATAGGGAGAAATCCCCTGCCATGCTGTTCCGGCATCCGCGAAAGCCACGAGTTGGAAATTGCGAACCAGTTCGGAGCGAATCGGCGCGGTGATGAAATAGGAGAATACCGGAAACCTGATTTCAGTATTCGCCAGTGCATAGGAATTGCCGTTGCGTATATTTTGTGGGAAGCCACGCACGTTAACGGCCAGCGTCTGAAAGGCATAGCCGGCATTTCTGTCAACGGGTGTTTCGGTGCTAAACTTGGGATCAAACCAATTCTCTACGCCGCCCATGTAGTACACTACTTTCTGATCGCCCCATGAGGTGGCGCCATTCAGCCTTGATGCCCAGATAAGGTTCCGGGAGATTTTTTTGTAGTAACGGAAATCTGCTCCTGTAGCGAAGAGGTAGGTGTTTTTCTCATTGATCTGCCTTTGAGCATCTACATAAAACTTATAACGGATGCCATCATAAATATTAGTTTGAATTTTCAGGGTATTGTCAAATACATATTCAAGTCGCAATACCGCCCAATGCTGCGTGTACTGCGCAAGCCCCAGGCTGAAACTATCGGTGGCCAGGTAGTTGATGCGTTCATTCCGGTACGAAGTGCTTAACCGGAGGCTACGGTTATAGTCCAGCGGATAGCGTAAGGTTACATCAGCCAGGTAGGTGCGCTGCTTGGCATTCACAGGAAGATACCACAGCGGATTGGCATCATAGGAAACAGTCTTTGAACGGCGGTAGGCGGTATAACGCTTGTCGAGCCTGTTTTTCAGATCTTCAAACATCAGGTAATATTCCGTACCGTCAAAAGAGGTGGGAAAGCGGAATCCGCCGGTGATGCGGTAATCTTCCATGAGATCTGAAATTCCAATCCGCAGCAATGCTCCAAGATTTGGATTGTCAAATACACCTCCGTTTCCGGCAAATGGCTGATAGCGTGTGATCACGAGGCTGTTGTCCAGTTGGGTCACCACCTGGCTGGTGGAGAACTTGACGTTGTAAGGAAGAATTTTTGAATACCGGAAGGCCGGTACTTTTCCAGGTGTGCGGGTAATGAGTGTATCAAACGCCACTCTTAAAGGTGCGAGCGAGAAATCACTCTGAAAATAGTAGTTGCTCTTCAACGATTGGGTAGAGGTGTCGGCCTGCGTGGAGTCGGGGAACAATCGTAAGGAATCCGGCAACCGCTTAATCTCCGGAAGTTTCGGTTTTTCGGGAATCACAATCGGGACTTCGGCGGCGGGTTGTGTTCGTTTAACCAACTGATTGGCATAAGTTGTATTGATAAGCACGGGTAGCGTGACCCGATCAACTTCTTTGGGGATTTTAATGAGTGTAAATTCGTAACGGTCATTATTTTTTATCACCTGTGCTATCTTTCCTGCCTTGGCTGCCACATCCTGTTCGAGGATGCTTTTTGAATAGTTGGATTGCGGAAATGAAATAACAGTATCCCTGAACACAGGAACCTGAGCAGTGGAATCTGGTTTTCTTTTTTGAGCGAGCAGGAGCGAATCAATATTGTAGTCAGGATTTACAATAGTCGAATCCTGGAAATAATAATATTGATCGTAGTGATCAAACATACTATCGATATAAGCTATGTAGCGGTTGCCAATGCCATTCGCATCACTGATATATGAAAAATAATCTGTGTTGAACAGGGAAGGATGATCCTCATTAGCCAGTGGCGTATTGTTAACGCGCACCAGTTCTTTCGATTTGCTTTTTGTGTTATAAAAGAAGAGATCATAATTATTAATGGCGCGGGTGGTATCCATGAATTGTTTGCGCAGAGTATCATCTTGCCGGTTGGAAGAAAAGACGATGCCCTGTCTTGTCGGCAGTTTAATAAAATGCGGGTCCAGGTCATCATAAAAATCATTGGTGATCTGTTCAAATTTAGAGGAGCGGGTGTTCAGCGTAAAGATGTCTGACTGGCCACGGTTAATCGCAGAGATAACCAATGTATTGGCATCGCTGTAGCTGATAGAAAGTACTTTTTGAAAATTCGCGATGTACCTTTTTTCTTTTTCCTTTTCCTCCACGTCATAGAGTATGAGCCCGACCTTGCTTCGTTTCTCATACACGATCGCTAATTTTTTCCCGGCAGGATCAAAGGCTAAAACCGGTTGTGAGTAATCGATGGGCTGCGATATATTTTTGAAACCTCCTTTAAACAGGGTTATTGTTTTTTCCGATTTCAGATCTTTCAGGCATACTTTGTATTTGCCGAGATCATTCCTGACAAAAGCTTCGAGGAAATCCTTTACTGATTTGCCGAGCACGAAACTGAAACCGCTTTCCATACTGCGGTTAATTCGGGTCAGGTACAGCAAGTTGGGTATAGTGGCTTCACCATATTTTTCCGCGATATAATGCCATACGGCATGGCCGGCAAAGCGTGCGTCAACACCGGTCAGTTTGTTAATCCTTTTATACCGGCCGCTTGAAATTCCGTCACGCAGCTTGTTGTCAAGTTCCGTGCTCCATGACTGGCCGATATAGGAAGTCAGCCCGTCTTTAAACCAAGGCGGTAACTTCAGCAACACGGCATTCTGCACCACTTCCTGTATGCTGCCGCCAAACATCATATTCTGCAAAAAAATACTGGCGATACCTTCTCGGATTTGTTCCCTGAGATGCTGATGGTTGCCATCGAAATAAACAAACATCTTATTGCCCAGTATCTTGGTGGTGCCGCCCGTGTTGTTGAGCTCTGCGCCATAGCCGATGTTGGATTGCTTCAGGTCGGACAAATTGTTATAAACAAGAATGTCTACCCTGTCACTCAGCTTAAATTCTGTCTTGCTTTCCACATCGGCAAGTTCCTTTTCCGCATCAAGAATGGTGAACTTTCCAATATCCTGGCCGCCCAAATAGAAATACACCATAAAATGTTCAGTTTGGTAAAAGGACCATGCAAATTCTTTGTATTGCACACGATTCTGACCAAACTCGGCATCAGTTGTTTGCGCAAATGATGGAAAGCCTGTACCTAAAAGCAACAGCAATAAAATAAGCTGACGGGTTCTGAACACAATTTCCTTCTTAATTTTAAAAAACAGATTGGGTTGAATCTCTCAACAAAATGATTTCGAAAAATGAAATGATGCATAAAAGCACGGTTAGCTATCTTCGGGCCTGTTACAACATTCGCGATAATACACACAACTCATTTCGAGCGTTCAAATTAATCAATTTAACGGAAAACCATGATGCACATTCAGCAATTCGTTTTTAATGATTTTATGGAGAATACATACCTGCTATGGGATGAAAGCAATGCATGCATTATTATTGATCCGGGTTGCAATACGCCGGCTGAAAAATCGGATTTGGTTCAGTTTATCGAGGGTAATCGACTGAAGCCCGTACTTCTTATCAATACACATTGCCATATCGATCATGTATTGGGTAACAAATGGGTGAAGGAGACCTACAAGATTGACTTGTTAATTCATCAACAAGAACGGGTGGTCCTGCAGACCATGGATCAAATCAGTAAACTATACGGAATATACGCTGAGATTTCACCCGCCCCGGATCGCTACGTGGCCATGGGCGAAAAAATCACTTTCGGCACTTCTTCACTGAACGTATTGTTTACCCCGGGTCATTCTCCCGGCAGCATTTCACTCTATTCCGGAAATGATAAATTGGTTATCAGCGGCGATGTGCTTTTTCAGTCAAGCATAGGCCGCACCGATTTGCCGGGCGGCAGTTACCAGGTACTGATGAATAGCATTTTTAATGAACTGATGGTGCTGCCGGATGATACGACCGTCTATAGTGGCCATGGTCCTGTTACTACCATTGGCGAGGAACGCCGCAGCAATCCGTTCATCCTCGAATATGCTGCTGACGCCAAACTGACTATATAGAACCTGCGCAGTTTGATGCCGTGCAGCGGAATTTTGCCATTGAAAAATCTCTGAAGAACGCGGAAGGCTACTGAAACGGCCGAAACCATAAGTTACCAATATACTTGTCATGCATATTCGGGGTTTATGAACTCCACTTCTTTGAAGCCGAATACTTCATGGTGATCATTGAGTTCCAGAATCAGTTTACCTTCTGCAGTTAGTCCTGCAATTTTTGCATTAAACCTTTTGCCATTAGCGCGAAACACCGCTTCCTCCGCATTCCGGTACAGTTGCTTCATATAATCTTTCTGAATCTGTTCAATGCTGTTGCCTCTCAGTTGCAGGTATCTTGATTCTGTTTTTTCGCATAAAGCCCGGAGCACACTGCCAAGGTTCAGTTCCCTTTCTGCCATCAGGCTGAGCGAGGTCGTATGTTTCAGTTCACTTGGAAACACCTTTTGATTTACATTTAATCCGATACCAATCACGGCATGTTGCAGCTGGTTTCCCTGTATTGCATTTTCAATGAGTATGCCGCCGACTTTTTTGTCCTCATAATAGATATCATTCGGCCATTTTATTTTCACTTCATCCATCAGGGTCACTTCACGTACTGTTTCTGCAAGCGCCAATGAAATGGCCTGGTTCAGGAAGAACTGATTTTTTGGCAACAGGAAGGAAGGTTTTAAGATGATGCTCAGCAACAGGTTTTTTCCGGGTTCACTTTCCCATAGATTACCGGCATATCCTTTCCCGCCTGTCTGGTAATCCGCCCGTATAACGGTACCTTCAAAAACTGCTTGTTTCGCGAGCAATTGCTGAGCATATTCATTGGTGGAAGCAAGTGAGGCAAATTCGAGTAACACTTTGCCTGTGAAGACAGGAACCGGCATATTTTATTAACAGGATTTATTTAGTTTTGCCAAAATTTAAAAAGTCTATCAAAGCACTGAAAGTAAAGAAAAAATCGCCTGCCAGGAAAAAGAAGCCGCAAAGCAATGTTGCTATCATCATTGAAAGTATCCGCGACAAAAAAGGTGAGCATATTATAAGCATTGATCTTCGAAAGATTCAGGATGCCGTATGTGATTTTTTTATTGTGTGTGATGCGCCCTCCACAACGCAGGTGAAAGCCATTGCCGATCACATTATGCAACAAACGGAGACATTGCTTGGCGAAAAGCCATGGCATCACGAAGGCTTGCAGCATGCCGAATGGATACTGCTTGATTACGTAGACATTGTCGTTCATATTTTCCTGACCCCACAGCGTAAGTTTTATCAGCTGGATGAATTGTGGAGCGATGGCGTTATTGAAGAACATAATGACTAAATTTGTGTTCTTAGATCAGATTGAACGGAAGTATTATCCTTTTCAGATCTGTATCACTGTTGTAAATCACCCTGTTAATTTTTAGTCATCCATAAAATGGAAAGTCGGATGCAGTCATACAGTGCATAGTTGGTTTGATAATGGGTAATTGCGTCCGGATAAAATTTAATGTAGCATTATACGTCAATCAAGGCAGTAAAAAAAATAGCGAGGAATGGAAGATAATAATCAGGAAAAAAGAAAATTACCGAAGATCGTACCACCTAATGGCCCGAAATTCAACATCTATTGGGTGTATGGTATTATTGCCATCATTCTGATAGGACTGCAGTTTTTCCCGTTTACCAAAGCATCAAAGCTGGTGAGTTTTGAAGAAGTGAATCAAAACATGCTGCAGGCGGAGGATGTGCAAAAGCTGGTGGTGATAAACAAGGAGTATGTAGAGGTTTACATCAAGCCTGATAAGCTGCAACAGGAGAAGTATAAGTCGGTGGCGACTACCAACTTCAATACCGTAAATCCTGGACCACATTACCGGTTTAAGATTCTCAGCGTAGATGATTTTACAAGAAAGCTGAGTGAAGCAGAAGCCACCATCCGGGCGAATAACCCGACTTATAAGCCGATCGAAGTGTATCCTGAGAACAGGACAGACTGGTTCAATGCCCTGGGATGGCTGTTGCCTATATTATTGCTGGTAGCTATCTGGCTGTTTATCATGCGTAGGGTAACAGGTGGTGTTGGTGGGCCGGGCGGACAGATTTTTAATTTTGGAAAATCCAAGGCAACCCTGTTTGATAAAGGCACGAAGGTTAACATCACCTTTGCCGATGTAGCTGGTCTCGACGAAGCAAAAGCGGAGGTGATGGAGATCGTTGACTTCCTGAAAAACCCGAAGAAATACACGGCACTCGGAGGAAAGATTCCCAAAGGGGCATTACTCATAGGCCCTCCTGGTACCGGTAAGACACTTATTGCAAAAGCGGTGGCCGGCGAGGCACAGGTGCCATTCTTCTCTATCTCGGGGTCTGATTTTGTGGAGTTATTTGTGGGCATTGGTGCGTCACGTGTACGTGACTTGTTTAAGCAGGCCCGTGAAAAGGCACCGTGTATCATTTTTATTGATGAGATTGATGCCATCGGCCGTGCGCGGGGCAGGAATGTGATTCAGGGTGGTAACGATGAAAGGGAGAATACACTTAATCAGTTGTTAGTGGAAATGGATGGATTCGGAACAGATTCAGGAGTCATCATTTTGGCTGCCACCAACCGTCCCGATGTGCTGGACAGTGCTTTGTTACGTCCGGGGCGTTTCGACCGTCAGATTTCCATCGATAAGCCTGACCTGGTAGGCCGTGAACAGATCTTTAAAGTGCATTCGAAAAATATCAAGGTGCTGAAAGATCTTGATATGAAAAAGCTGGCTGCTCAGACACCCGGTTTTGCTGGTGCTGATATTGCCAATGTATGTAATGAAGCAGCGTTGATTGCCGCTCGAAAAGGCAAGAAGGAAGTGGACATGAGTGATTTCCAGGATGCTATCGACCGTGTCATCGGCGGACTGGAAAAGAAGAATAAAATCATTTCAGAGGATGAAAAGAAAATTGTTGCTTACCATGAAGCCGGCCATGCGATCTGCGGCTGGTTCCTGGAGCATGCTGATCCGCTGGTGAAGGTGTCTATTATTCCGCGTGGCGTGGCGGCGCTTGGATATGCACAGTATATGCCCAAAGAACAATTTCTTTATACCACAGAACAATTGTTCGACAGTATTTGCATGACGCTGGGCGGCAGGGTTGCAGAAGATATTGTCTTCGATAAGATATCTACCGGAGCACAGAACGATCTCGAACGCATCACGAAGCTCAGTTACGCGATGGTGACTATTTATGGTATGAATGACAAGGTAGGCAACCTTTCCTACTACGATCCTCAGAATGAATATGGTTTTCAAAAACCTTATTCTGATGAAACGGCCAGAATGATTGATGAGGAAGTGAGGTCATTGGTGGACAAAGCTTATGTCCACACTAAAAAGTTACTGACAGAAAAACGGAGTGAACTGGAGATACTCGCACAGGAACTGCTGAAGAAGGAGATATTGTTTCAGCAAGACCTCGAACGCCTGATTGGAAAACGCCCCTTCGAAAGCAAGCACATCGCAGACCTCGAGATTCCCGTTGCAGAACAGGAAGTACACACTGCAGAGGTAAACAACAGCGCCAAAGAGGACGAACCTGTGATTGAAAACACCGGGCATATTCAGCCTAAGATTGCATAACTACCCGGTATGGAGCCAACAGCCAAGGAAAGAATTCTGAAAAATATCCGAAAGGGGTTGATTCAGTCAACCGATCAGCCGTTTCCTAACCTGGAAACGGCTGCCGCTGTTTTCCCTCCGGCTGCGGATACACTGGACATTGTTTTTGCAGAACAGTTTACCAAGATCCAGGGTAATTTTGTCTATTGCGAAAATGAAAAGGATTTTATTGATAACCTGAATGCCCTTGCAGATGAAAAACACTGGAACAATATTTTTGCCTGGGAATATTTTCTGCAGGATTTCTTACAACAAAAGGGGTTTAAACGTTTGCGTGTAGGTAACAGCCTTGAAAAGGCTGATGCAGGCATCTCCCTTTGTGAATGCCTGGTAGCGCGTACAGGCAGTATCTTAGTGAGTTCCCGGCAGGCTTCCGGCAGGAGTATTCCTGTCTTTCCTCCCGTTCACCTGGTGCTTGCCTATAATTCACAACTGATTTATGATCTGAAGGAGGCATTGCAATTCGTTACGGAAAAGTACAATGGGAACACACCTTCCATGATTTCTATCGCATCCGGCCCAAGCCGCACCGCAGATATTGAAAAAACATTGGTGCTTGGTGCGCATGGCCCAAAAGAAGTTTACGTATTTTTCGTCGACCAGCCCGGCGCATAATGACTGATATTCCGATCCTGAAGGGCAAAGTTTACTTTGCTTCCGATTTACACTTAGGTATTCCCGATCACGCTGCTTCACTGAAACGCGAAAAGAAGTTCATACAATGGCTTGATTCCGTCCAGTCTGATGCTGACGCTATATTTATCGTTGGTGATCTTTTTGATTTCTGGTTTGAGTACAAACAGGTTGTCCCGCGCGGCTATGTGCGGGTGTTAGGTAAACTGGCCAGCCTGCGTGATGCAGGAATAAGCATCTTTTTTTTTACCGGTAACCATGATCAGTGGATGAATGATTATTTTCAAAAGGAACTGGATATTCCTGTTTCTCATGAGCCGCAACGGATTACTATTGCAGGCAGCAATTTCCTGATTGCTCATGGTGATGGCCTCGGACCCGGCGATCACGGCTACAAATTTTTAAAAACCCTTTTCAGGGGTAAATTCAGCCGGTACCTCTTTAGCTGGCTGCATCCTGATATCGGCGTCTGGCTGGGCAGGCGATGGTCGAAGAATAACCGCCTGATCAGCGGAGAAGATCAGGCGGAGTTTTTAGGAGAAGACAAGGAATGGCTGGTACAATATGCGCGCACCATGCTAAAGACAGAAACTGTCCACTATTTTATTTTCGGACATCGCCATCTTGTGCTCGATTACAAATTATCGGAATCCAGCAGGTACATTAACCTCGGTGACTGGATCCGGTTTTTCAGCTACGCTGAGTTCGATGGGACCACACTACGGTTAAAGCAGTTCAACCCGGAAAAAGAGCCCACTGTTTAACGCGGATATTTCAACTGAAAATTCCGTCACACACGCTGTTGCAGTAGTCAGGCAATTGGCTGTTTTTTTCTTGAACCCGCATTTTGCAGTTCAAAGCGGCAACGGGTTTAACCCCGACGTAGAACTGCTTAGGGTTTGTGAAGCATTTTCTTTTCTTGACAAATTGAGCAAACCCTTAGCAGTTCTGAGTCGCAGCGAAGCGGGATTTTTCCACTGAAAAATCCGGGTTGAAGAAAATCTTTCATTAGCATTGTTAAGTACTGTACCGGCACCCTGCCATTATCTTTTATGAATTATTGTTGCCAATCATAACTCTAACCAAACCATGAAAATGACTACTTTCAACAATTAAAAAATAGTAATAATGAAGGATACAATTAAGGTGACGGCAATCGTACATACTGACATTAAAAAAGCATGGGACTACTACACTAACCCTGTGCACATTGTAAACTGGAATTTTGCAGATCCTTCCTGGCATTGTCCAAGAGCCGAAAATGATATAAAGATCGGCGGAACCTACAAGGCACGTATGGAAGCAAAGGACGGAAGCTTTGGGTTTGACTTTGAGGCAATTTATACGCAGGTTATTACCGGTAAGGAATTTACGTATGAATTTGGAGGAAGAACTGCTACCGTAAGGTTCGAGGCTTCAAATAATCAAACAAAAGTTACTGTTGAATTTGATCCGGAAAATGAGAATTCCCTGGAATTGCAAAAAAACGGCTGGCAGTCAATTCTCAATAATTTTAAATCTTATACCGAAAACAACTAAACAAACATTTAATGGCACAATTGAATCCTTACATCCATTTCAACGGAAATGCAGAAGAGGCTCTTACCTTTTATAAATCAGTGTTCGGCGGAGAGTTCGCCATAGTTTCCCGTTTTAAAGATTTTGCAAGCCCGGAACAACCTTTCGCTGTACATGAGGAAAATAAGATTATGCATATCGCTTTACCGATAGGTAAAAATAGTGTGTTGATGGCAAGCGATGTTCCGGACATTTTAGGACAGGTAAACGAACAGGAAAACAGAAGTAAAATTTCAATCAGTGCAGAAAGCAAAGAAGAAGCAGACCGATTATTTAATGGACTCTCTGCGGGCGGGAATATAGAAATGCCTATTGCGGAGAGTCCGTGGGGGTCTTACTTTGGCATGTTCAGAGACAAATACGGAATTGAATGGATGGTGGACTATGATGCAAAATATAACCCGAGGTAAAGAAGTGTCCTTGTAAAATAAGGTTGTTTAAAATATTTGTGCGCAATCTTAATTATTGAAGTAGCTCATAATCATCACCAGCAGCAATAAGGCATTCCAGTTGATGAGTATCCTGTTGAGCCGCATCAGGTTTGTTTCCTGATGCCAAACATTTTGGGTGATGGCTTTTTGCTGTATGGCCCTGTTACTTATGAACGCAATCACCAGGCTAAAAGCAGGGAAAAGCGCTTTTAACATCAGGTCACAAAATAACCCACCGCAGTTAAGCAAGGTGTTGAGGAAGGCATAATCATGTGATATCTTGCCATAGATTACAAAACACCAAAAAACAACACTGGGGAATGTTATCAAAAAGCCAAACAATATCCACTTGCGTGGATTGATCCTGTTTGATATGGTACTCATCTGTTCCAGAGTATAAAAAATAGTCTGAAGTTTAGTATCTGTTTGCAGGTCTGTCTTTCCTTCTGTTTTACCCGGATTTTTCAATGGAAAAATCCCGTTTCATTACGACTTAAAACTGGTAAGGGTTTGCTTGTTCTGCAAGAAAATAAAATGTTTTACAAAGCCTATGCTGTTTTGAGCAGCAAAATGTGGTTTTAACGTCGTGAAATTACAATTAATAAGGAATATCAAACCTTGCATTTTGAACAGGCAAGGTGAAAATACGGATGAATGGTGCTTTGTGCATGACGAATGGTATTCAACAGTCTTCTGACATCCTTGTTGGCTACCGGCTTTATTGCGCATCACTGTTGATATCCGACTCTTTGTGAATCGTCCGGCAGTTGGATTTGTATTAACTTCACACGCTGTTTTTCAACATTACAACGCACCGTTCCGCTTAATGAGTGACCCTATTAAACACGAATGCGGTATCGCCGTCATCCGATTGTTAAAGCCTATGAGTTACTACCGTGAAAAATACGGTACAGCACTTTATGGATTGAATAAGCTTTACCTGCTGATGGAAAAGCAGCACAATCGCGGCCAGGACGGTGCAGGCATTGGAGCTATAAAACTGAATGCGCATCAAGGTCACCGTTTCATGAGCCGCTACCGTTCTAATTCACCTCAGGCCATTGCGGAGATTTTTCAGAAGATTCATCAGAACATTGACAAGCTGACAAAGATGAATCCCTCCCTTATTGAGGATACTGAGTGGCTGCGTAAGAATGTGAGTTTTGTAGCGGAAATGATGCTGGGACATTTGCGATATGGCACCTATGGCAGAAATGAAATTGACAGTTGCCATCCATTCATCAATAATCACCAGTCCTCTACCCGTTCCCTGATAATGGCCGGTAATTTCAACCTCACCAATATTGAGGACCTTGGTTGGAGAAAGGATGGAAACCGGCCTGATACCGCTGTAGTGCTTGACCGTGTTACCTGGCATCTTGAAAATGAACTTAAGCTGGTCGCCGGAAAATTGCAGGAAGAACGGGTGAGCAAGGAAAACTTCCGCAATATGCTGCGCGACAACATTGATTTTAAGAAGGTATTGACCAATGCAGTTAAAGAGTTTGATGGTGGATATGTACTGGCCGGATTGTCCGGCGCCGGTTATGCATTCGCCTTGCGTGATCCTTCCGGCATAAGACCGGCATATTATTATAAAAGCGATGAAATTTTGGTGGTAGCCAGTGAAAGACCTGCCATTCAAACCGCCTTTAATCTGGTGGTTGATGATATACAGGAATTAAAACCTGGCCATGCTGTCATTGCTGACCGGCTGGGCAATGTAGGCGAATTTCAATGCGCCGAACCCAGGCAGATTCGGCCCTGCAGCTTCGAACGCATCTATTTTTCAAGAGGGAGTGATCAGGACATCTACCAGGAACGGAAGCATCTCGGGCATCTGCTGGCCACACCCGTTTTGAGTGCCATTGACTTCGACCTTCAGCATACCGTGTTTTCCTTTATACCCAATACTGCGGAAGTTGCATTCTATGGATTGATGAAAGGACTGGAAGATCATCTCAAGCAGTATAAATTTGAACGGATCCGTAAAAATGATTTAAAGGAAAATGAGTTGAAGGACCTGCTGGCCTTGCGGCAACGCGTTGAAAAGATAGCCATCAAGGACGTGAAGATGCGCACCTTCATCACGCAGGATTCACAGCGTAACGAATTGGTAGAACATGTTTATGATATTACCTATGGATCCATAGTAACCGGGCAGGATACCATTGTGGTGATTGATGATTCCATCGTACGTGGCACCACACTGAAGCGGAGTATCATCCGGATGCTCGATCGCCTGGGACCAAAGAAAATTGTCATTGTCTCTTCCGCGCCGCAGATCCGTTATCCGGATTGCTATGGCATTGATATGAGTAAAATGAAAGATTTCATCGCCTTTCGTGCATTAGTTTCGCTATTGAAAAAACAGGGAAAGGAAAATATGCTTGATGAAGTGTATGAAAAATGCAGGCTTCAGATGCAGCAACCGCTCCATGAAATGGTAAATGAAGTGAAAGCGTTGTATGATTTATATACTGATGAAGAAATTGCCGATGAAATCAGCCTGTTGGTGAAAGATGAAAGTGTGAAAGCGGATGTACAGATCATCTTTCAAACAATTGAAGGATTGCACAAGGCTTGTCCCGATCATTCCGGTGACTGGTATTTTTCGGGCAATTATCCAACTGCCGGCGGCAACAAGGTCGTGAACCGCGCCTTCATCAATTATATGGAAGGCAAGGATGTGAGGGCTTATTCATAACGCAGTCCATTATCTGCTTGTTCGGTAAGCGTAGCTTCAACACAGTGTACTTGCTTTCAGCTGATTTCCGCCAGCATACACCGGGCACTGCCGCCACCTATGGTTTCAATAGTGTTCAGGGAGGAATAGATAATGTTTCCGTCTTTTTCCAGGATTTTTATCTGCGAAGGTGTTAATGAATGAAATGCCTGTTCACTCATGACCCAGTATTTTTCAGCATCACGGTTTTTTACCAGCAGCATATTACCCGCAAAGTGCAGCAACTGGTCATAAGAGATGATGACTAATTCATGGCTCGCTGATAATTTCTCTGACAGGTTTGTCCGTTCTTCATCACTGCGTATTACTTCGCTGCATACAACCGCGGTTTTTTCGCCGATAGCCATCATTACGTTGGTATGATAAATCTCATGACCATTCGTATCGGCTGTGTGAAAACTTACAATGTCGAAATTTAATTTGGCGGCGAATTCCCGCAGCATCATTCCGGTGGTGCGCGATGATAGGGCCGCATACACAACCCGGTTCGTTCTGTCCAGTACCATACTCCCTGTTCCTTCCAGGTATTGGTTATCTTTTTCGTAAGGAGAAAGATCAATCAGCCTGCTGATGCTAAACAGATTTTTCAGCAACCTGATCCAGCCGCTCCGCCGTTCCCATCGCCTGTTTGACGCAAGCATCGGATACAGCACCATCGTGTCGGCATGAAAGGAAATCCAGTTATTGGGAAAAATAGCATCGGGAGTTGGCGGTATCCCCGGATCCTGCAGAACGATAACATACACCTTATGACTCCGCAGCAATTGTACAAGGTCATCAAATTCTTTCCATGCTTTTTGGGGCAACTCTTTGATGTTGATGCCGTTGATTTCCTGCTGGAAAAGGTTGGTGTCTGCTGTTTCGGTATTGAAACCGAATTGGGCTGGACGAACCATCAGTACGCAATCAGTCACCTGCGGAATGTGAGAGGAAGATGTCATGTGGCACCTGCAAGTTAATACTTAAGCAATCACTGTCATGACGATTTTTGAATGGATGCAGCCCGTTAATGCACAGTTAATTTTTACTTTTACGACTGACCATTGAAACAGCCACATCATTCCAGAATGCACATCGAAACAAACAAATCGCTGCAGGCCTTCAATACTTTCGGAATAGACGTCACTGCAAAGTATTTTACTGAAATACAATCCGTGGAGGAATTCACTGGCCTGATCACTGATGCCCGTTTCAAAAATGAAAAGAAGCTGATACTTGGCGGTGGCAGCAATGTGCTGTTTACCGGAAACTACGACGGCCTGGTCATCAGGAATGCAATCAGGGGTATTGAAACCTTGAAGGAGGATGAAACGAATGTCTGGTTAAAAGTCAGCGCAGGTGAGCCCTGGCATCCATTTGTATTGTATTGTGTGGAGCATAACCTGGCCGGTATAGAGAACTTATCATTGATTCCGGGGTTGGTGGGCGCAGCACCGATGCAAAATATCGGTGCCTATGGAGTAGAAATCAAGGATTGTTGTGAAGCGGTGGAGGCAGTGAATATTTTCACAGGGGAGAAACAGGCTTTTACCAACGCTGCATGTGAATTTGGCTACCGCGAAAGTGTATTTAAACACCGGTTGAAGGATCAGTTCCTGATCACCGCGGTGACTTTTAAACTCAATAGGCATTTCACGCCAAAGATTGGTTATGGTGACATCAGGCATACACTGGAGGAAATGAGGCTTCATGAAATCACCATTAAAGCAGTAAGTGATGCAGTCATAAAAATCAGATCGTCAAAATTACCTGACCCGAAAATGATTGGCAATGCGGGTAGTTTCTTTAAAAACCCGCTTGTCAGTAAAAAGCAATTCAATACCCTGGTGGCCAGGAACCCATTGATGCCCAACTACCCGCAGGCCGGCGGCGAGGTAAAAATACCCGCAGGCTGGCTGATCGAGCAGTGCGGCTGGAAAGGAAAGGTGGTGGGTCATACCGGAGCGCATAAGTCACAAGCGCTTGTACTCGTCAATTATGGAGGAGCAACCGGTGACGAAGTGTATCAACTTGCCCTGGCGATTCAACAATCGGTACGCGAAAAATTCGGCATCGACATCATACCGGAAGTGAACCTCGTTTGAAATCATACATCTGTCAGGGTTGATATTCATAACAGCCTATGTCCTGCAGGCCGTCATTGCGTGGCTTTCCATCAAGGTCTAATAAAATGCCATTGGCAAAGCCAGCATTAATACACGGCGATCCTTCGGAAAGATGATAATCATCATGATCGGATGGATCGCTGAACAGCGGATCCTCATTGTAAATGCAATCGCTGAAAGAAGCAACGGAAGTGTCAATATCTTCATTCACTTTTAAGAGGCAGTGATCGAAAGAGAAATTAAAATCTGCGAGTGTGGTCGGATCAAGATCGATTTCTTTCTCGAGTGATCCATACACAATACAATTCCTGAAGCTTGCATTTAGATTGGCAGGTAAGATCTGATCATTACCCAGTTCTTCTTTGTAAGCATAATAGTTACTTAACATTGCTACAGGGCTTTGATGATTGATGAGTATGGAAGAATAATTGGCGAACGTACAGTTTTCAAACTGATAGTTGCCGCCATATTCCAGTTGAACATTCCATTCTCCACAGCCCTGAATCAGGCAATTTTCTGCATAAATATCAGCGGTGATTCCCAGTAATCCCGATGATAAGGTGAACCTTATCTGCGAGTTGCGCAAGGTGAGTTTGGGTGCCGCGGTTTCTTTGAGCGAGTCGACCCTGATACCGACAATGGCTTCCTTGATCACCGTATAGTTAATCTCATTGTCATGACTGCTGCGCAGGAGATGAATGCCTTCCCAGTTGCCGGGTCATCCACATAATAGGATTCAAGCCTGTCGCCGCGAAAGATGACAGAATCATTCACTTGCCCCATCACTTTCAACGTTCCCTGCACATAAAACCGTGAATCGGCATGCATATATATCCTGCAGCCGGGTTGTATGGTGAGTACTTCATCAGAATCAACCAAAATGGAATGAATGATTACGTAAGGCTTTTCCGGTGTCCAGATTTGTGTTCCAACCACTTCTCCGTAAATGAAGTTAGCATTTTGTCCCCAGGCCTGTAAGGTGACAGACTGAAAATTTCCGTTCGTCTCAAACAGCACAGAGTCATACAGCACATAAGGATTGTTCTCATCATTCGGATCTATCGTGGCCGCTACAAAAATATAGATGCTGTCGTTGGCCGGTATTTCAACATTACTCATGCTATTTACCGGCTGTCCGTCAATATTCAACCGGAAAAGTGATTGCTGACCACCCGCGAGGTGTATGTCGCTGATGTTTATTTTCTGATTGTGCGGATTGTGAACCGTGAAATAAAGTGTTGTCGTGCCCAGGGTGGTGAAAACCGTATCGAAGGTCAGTGTATCGGTGGAAAAGGAAAGTTTATCTGCGGCACTGGTGGTGAAATTGTCTTTTTTGCAGGAAAAAAAAACCGAACCCGTCACAAACAGGAGAAAGATCTGAATGAAATGAATACGCACAGCCGTCATCAACGGCAAAGATCATTTTTTATTACGACTTGTATAAACCGGAAATTTCAATAGCAAAAATCCCGCTTCTCTGTGACATAGCACTGTTAAGGGTTTGCTATTTTTTTTTAGAAACGAAAAGGTATTACAGAACTTAACCGGTGCTGCGTCATAGATTCACCCGTAACTTTTTTGAACTGCAAACAAAGATGCCGGTGAGCAGCGGCATCAACAATTCTTATTTGACGGCGCATGCGATTGTTGCAATGCTCACTTTGGTTTGCGGCAACGCCAGTATAATTTGCGCACAGGCTTCAAGTGTTGAACCGGTGGTGATCACATCATCGGTAAGCATGATGTGCTTTCCGGTCAAAGCATGCGGATCTGCTATTTTAAAGACAGAACCCACATTCTGCCATCTTTCAAACCGCGTTTTGTGTGTTTGTGTTTCGGTAGCTGCAACACGCAGCAGTGCATGCTTGTGCCAGGGTTTTTGCATGCCTAGTGAAAGTCCCTCACTGAACAGATCAGCCTGGTTATAGCCACGCAGCAGTTCTTTTGATTTATGAAGCGGTACAGGAACGATGAGATCAACGGTTCGGTAATCGACAGACTGCAGAAGGTCGTGCCCGTATATTTTTCCAAGGGCAACACCTACTTCCGTTTTGCCTTTGTATTTCAACTGATGAATCAGGTGTTGCACCCGGCTTCCCTTCTGAAAAAAATAGCAGGCCGCGGCGCGGGTAATGTTTACGCGTCCCCAGAAATGCTTTTCGATGGCATTGTTACGCTCCAGGTGATAATAGGTCTTGGGAAGATAATGCCGGCAGAAGGTACAGATGACTTCTTCACCTTTATGCAAAGAATGGCAGCAGGAGCTGCACAACTGCGGATAGAAAAGTGAAATAAAATCAGCCAGGTATTCCTGAACAATATGCATATAAACAGCAATAAATATTATGAAAAGGTAGCAAAAACCTATCACCCCTGCAATCATCCGGCAAATGAATTTGTTACCCGGCGTTTTTTTTTATTTCTTCACGCCCTCAAAATACCCGGAAACCATTCAACTAAACCGGAATAGCCTAAAATGGATAAGTTATGAATGCAGCAGAAAAAAATCCCTCTCCAGATGGTAATAATCCTGTGTTTGATATGCCTAACGAAGGCTCATTGGGACTGTTAGCCTTGGGTGCTATTGCCGTCAAGCCATGGCGGCAGAAACGTATTGAGTCAGGATATGAAGAACAGTTGATAGAGCGTTGCAAGAAACAGGCAGCGGAAAGTTTGCGGAAGAAGGAGGAGCGGCAGAAAAAGATGGAAGAAGCAAAGCAAAAAAAAGAACAGGAGCAGCATGAGCAAAAGAACAGCTAAGAAAATATTGCTGATTGGCTGGGATGCCGCCGATTGGAAAGTGATCAATCCTCTCATGGACAATGGGATGATGCCTACCTTGAATAAGCTGGTGAATGAAGGGGTGATTGCCAATCTCGCAACACTTGATCCGCCATTATCACCTATTTTATGGACTTCCATTGCCACCGGTAAGCTGGCGGATAAGCATGGCATTTTAGGATTTGTAGAGCCGGATGCAGGTAAGATGCAGGTGAGGCCTGTGCTGTCCACTTCCCGGAAAGTAAAAGCAATATGGAACATCTTAACACAAAAGGGATTTAAGTCGCATGTTGTAGGATGGTGGCCCAGTCATCCCGCTGAGCCCATTAATGGTGTGATGGTATCTAACTTTTATCAGCGTGCGGTTGGTGCCTATCACGAGCCATGGCCGATGGCAGACGGTACCGTTTATCCGCAGGAACTTACTTCCGTTTTTGAAGAATTAAGAGTGCATCCGAGTGAACTCACGCTTTCTCACCTGGCACCTTTGTTTCCTAATTTCAAAAAAATCAACCAGGATGTGGATCCGCGGCTGGCGCAGGGAGCGAAGATACTGGCCAATGCAGCCTGCATTCATAATGCAAGCACCTGGATCATGGAGAATAAGGACTGGGATTTTCTCGCCGTATATCATGATGCGATTGATCACTACAGCCATGCATTCATGAAGTTTCATCCGCCGCAGCGGAAGGGAATTCCTGATGAAGCATTTGAATTATACAAAGATGCTGTGAGTGGGATCTATCGGTTTCATGATATGATGCTGGAAAGGCTTTTGCAACTGGCCGGTCCTGAAACGACGGTGATTCTGATGAGTGATCATGGGTTTCACCCGGATCACCTGCGTCCCAATAAGTTACCTAAAGAACCCGCCGGACCGGCCCATGAACATTCGCCATACGGTATTCTTTGTATGAGTGGAAACAATATTCAGAAGGATCAACGCATCTATGGCGCTACATTGCTTGATGTAACGCCAACCATACTCACGATGTTCGGACTGCCGGTAGGCCAGGATATGGATGGAAAGGTGCTGGTGCAGGCATTCGAAACAGAGAATAAGCCCGACTATATAGATACATGGGAAAAGGTGGAAGGAGAAGCAGGCATGCATCCTTCAGAACAGCGACAGGACCCGTGGGCTGCAAAAGAAGCCATGAAGCAACTGGTGGAACTGGGTTACATAGAAGCGCCCGGTGAAAATCAGCAGAAAAACATTGAAAAGATTACCCGTGAATCTAAATGGTACCTGGCAAGGGTATTCATGTATAAAAAGCAGTATGATAAGGCGGTTGAGCTGCTGGAAGAGATTTATGGAGAGGAACCGGAAGTCCGTTATGGATTATCGCTGATCCGCTGCTATCAGCAAATGCGAAAGGTAGCCGAGTTCAGATCGATACTGGAGAAGGTACGACAGGCAGAGTCTGAATCCAACAACATGGTACAGCTTGACATGCTGGAAGGCGCATTGCTGCTGCTTGAATATAAACCAAGAAAGGCGCTTGAAATGCTGCTGAAGGCGGAAGAGCGTGCCGGTCACATGTCGCAGTTGCATGTTCAGATCGGGAGAATTTATTTACGGAGCCAGCACCTGCCGGAAGCCGAACGTGCATTTCTGAAAGCATTATCTATAGATGCACAGAATGCCAACGCTCACCAGGGCTTAGGTGGTGTTTACCTGCGGCAGGGTAAATTTGAAGAAGCCGCAGAATCAGCATTGAATGCGATCGGTCTTTTGTACTATTATCCGGTAGCGCATTATAATCTTGCAGAAGCGCTCATGAACCTGGGTGAATATGAAAAAGCCGCCGAAGCGTTTGAAGTATGCTGCGCCATCAGTCCCGGAAACAGAAAGGCTCATCTGTGGCTGATTAAATTATATGAAGAACGGCTTGGGCAACCGGAGAAGGCATCGGAACACCGGAAATTTATCCAGGAGCGTATTAAAGGAGTGATCACGATAGTTTCCGGCTTGCCGCGTTCCGGTACGAGTATGATGATGCAGATGCTAAAGGCCGGTGGTGCGGAAATCGTAACAGATGATATCCGGCAGGCCGACAGTAATAATCCGAAGGGCTACTGGGAATATGAAAAGGTGAAGAAAATGATGTCGGATGTGTCATGGCTCGATGAAGCGAATAACAAGACGTTGAAAATCGTTGCTCCCTTGTTAAGCTACCTGCCGGCTAAGTATGATTACAAAATAATCTTCATGCAGCGCGATATGGCGGAAGTGCTGAAGTCGCAGCAGGTGATGTTGGGAAGGAAATCTGCCGTGCAGCAAAATGCTTTTCCGATTGTCTTAAGTGAAGCGTTCAGCAAGCAACTCGAGCAATCCATAGCCTGGATTAAAAGGTCGCCCAATGTCAGCGCTTTGTTTGTCGAATATGCTGATGCCATTGAACGTCCCGAAGAGGTAGCGGAAAATGTGGCTGAATTTCTCAGTGAAGACATGGACATTGCCCAAATGGTGGCATCCGTCGATAAGTCACTCTACCGTAATAAATTTGTCGAAAAGGTCTGACACGACGTGTTGATGAACAAAAAAATAATTTACATTTGAGCCAAACTCATTATCTATGAAAAAGGAAAATGCTACACTCTTAAGAAAGTTAACCTCCTATTCTGCTATGGCAGGGTCAATTCTGGCAGTTGCCGGAAATGCCGATGCACAGGTGATCTATAAAGATATAGAGCCAGATGTTACACTCAATGAGAGTGGTTTGGTATATATGATCGATCTGGATGGAAATTCCGCCAACGACTTTACATTAGGCTTATCGCACAGCACATCGGCCGGTGGTAATTCGGTGAACAGGATTTTTGCCAAACCTTATAATGGTTCTATCGGTGGCTCGCATTCCGGTATTTATCATTTTCCGTATGCATTGGAAGCAGGCGAAATGATTGATAACAATATTCCCTGGCAGAACGCTGCCTCACAAACCATGGGAAAAGGAATCCTGTTGCCTGGAAGCAGCTCTCTTTATTCCGTATTCGGAAAATGGTATGGTGTGGAAGATCGTTACATTCCGTTGCGGTTCAAGATAGGCACCAATAAATTTTATGGTTGGGCCCGGTTGGATGTGTCAGGACTTGTGAACTCCATCACTATCAAAGATATCGCTTATAATCCTACGGCAAATGAGGGATTGTTTGCAGGACAGGGAGATCCGACTGCCATACAGGATGTACAATCAGTTTATCCGGTTAAAATTTTTGCTTATGATGGGGTTGTACATGCCACTGTTATGAGTCAGCCATTGGACAATGCTTCACTGATCATGACCAATATGATGGGACAACAAGTGAAGTCTGTGAAACTCACGAATGCCTCCACGCAGGTTGATGTGGCGGATCTTGCCTATGGCATTTATGCTGTAACGGTAATTAATGGCGGTGAGGTTTATACCCAGAAAGTGGCCATTCGCAAATAGCCAGATCTTTAAATCATAAAAAGCTGTCTGTAAATCAGGCAGCTTTTTTTTGTATCTGTTGGTAACCTATGAACCCGCATTTTGCAGTTCAACCCGGATTTTTCAGTGGAAAAATCCCGCTTCGCTGCGACTTAGAGCTGCTAAGGGTTTGCTCAATTTGTCAGGAAAAGAAAATGTTTCACAAACCCTAAGCAGCTCTACGTCGGGGTTAAACCCGTTGCCGCTTTGAACTGCAAAATGTGGGTTCAATTCAGTGTTGAATATAACTTTGATGTAGCGGAGCGGGATTTTACCATTGAAAGTCCGTGACAAATTCAGCGACAGGGCTTCACGGTTTACATTAACCGGTGAATAATTTCTTCCACTTTTCCCACCCAGTTTACTTCTATTGCATATTTGGAAACATCTAATCCTTTACGGTTGTATTTGGAGACAAAGATTTTCTGTAGTCCCAGTTTATCCGCCTCGCTGATCCTTTGTTCGATACGGTTTACTGCGCGGATTTCGCCGGAAAGGCCAACTTCTCCCGAAAAACAATAATTATTTTGAACTGGCACATCCTCAAAGGACGATAATAATGCAGCAACCACAGCCAGATCAATCGCCGGATCTTCCACGCGTATTCCTCCGGCAATATTCAGGAACACATCCTTTACGCCAAAATGAAAACCGCAGCGTTTTTCCAACACAGCCAGCAGCATATTCATTCTTCTTAAATCAAATCCGGTGGAGGTACGCTGAGGAGTACCATACACCGAAGGTGTTACCAAAGCCTGTGTTTCAATCAACATGGGCCGGATGCCTTCCATCATCGAAGCAATGGCAATACCGCTGACGGCTTCATCGCGTTGCGTGATGAGTAGCTCTGAAGCGTTCTTCACTTCGCGCATGCCGGAAGCGGTGAGTTCATAAATGCCCAGCTCAGAGGCCGAGCCATACCTGTTTTTGATGGTTCGCAAAATGCGGTAAGCATAATGCCGGTCACCTTCCAGTTGTAAAACAGTATCCACCATATGCTCCAGCACTTTAGGGCCCGCCAGCGTACCTTCCTTGGTGATATGCCCCACTAAAAAAACAGGCGTGCCGGATTCTTTGGCATAGCGCAAAAATTCATTCGTACATTCCCGTACCTGTGAAACACTGCCGGCTGTGGCATCTATCGTGGGAGTCTGCATGGTTTGAATGGAATCAATGATCAGGATGTCCGGTTCCAGCGCAGCAATCTGGAAGAAGATGTTTTCCGTATTGGTTTCTGTAAGCACATAACACTCAGCATGCAGTTGCTGCAAGCGTTCCGCGCGCAGCTTAATCTGCTGCTCACTTTCTTCGCCCGACACATAAAGCACTTTTTTTCCTGTGAGTTTCAGCGCCAGTTGCAGGAGCAGCGTAGATTTTCCAAAACCGGGCTCGCCGCCTATAAGGATGATGGACCCGGCTACAATGCCTCCGCCTAAAACCCTGTTTATTTCGTCGTCAGGGGTAACATACCTTTTGTTCAGTTCATTACTGATTTCATCAATCCGCTGAGGGCGTAATTCTTTCAGCCCGCGGTCTTTCTTTCTCCAGGGTGTGGCCCTGCTTTCCTTCCTGATCACCTCTTCCACATAAGTATTCCATTCTCCGCAGGATGGACATTTTCCAATCCACTTCGGAGACTGTGCGCCACAGTTCTGGCATAAGAAAATAGTCTTGTTGGCAGCCATTTGATAAGGGTAAAGAGGGGTAAAATTATTTTTTTTCTTTTAGGACAATCTTTTTACATTTACCGCCTGATTTTTTAGATTCTTTCCCCACTTATTTCATTTTTCACCCCCTTCAAAAAACCCTTTAAAATCAATGAGAAAATTGCTTCTACTCACCGCCGTCATTGCTATGATGGCATCTTCAGCTTTCTCCCAGCAAATCAACCGTTGCGGAACTTCTGAAGTAATGCAACAGCTCTTCCTCGAAAATCCCGGATACAAAGAGGAGTTGCAAAAAATTGATGCTTTCACAGCCGAATTCATCAAAGTAAATCCGACAGGAACCCGTACACAAGTTACCATTCCCGTTGTGTTTCACGTTGTTTACAATACCACCGCTGAGAATATTTCGGACGCAAAGGTGTTATCACAGCTTGATGTATTAAACCAGGATTACCGTCGTTTGAATCCTGATGTTAACGAAACTCCCGCTGTTTTTGCCGGCGTAGCTGCCGACTGCGAGATTAATTTCTGCATGGCCGCACGTGATCCTTCAGGAAATGCCACCACCGGAATCACCCGTACTTCCACCACCAAGACTTCATTCTCGAGTAATAACAATGTGAAGTTCACTGCTCAAGGCGGACACGATATATGGGATCGCAGAAAATACCTGAATATCTGGGTATGTGACCTTGGTAGTGGTTTATTGGGATACGCTCAGTTTCCTGGTGGACCTGCCAACACGGATGGTGTTGTAATCGATTATGCATACACTGGTAACATCGGTGCTACGCCTCCTTATCAGTATGGCCGGTCAGCAACCCATGAAGTGGGTCACTGGTTGAATCTTTATCACATTTGGGGTGATGATGGAACAGGTTGTAACGGATCAGACCAGGTAAGCGACACGCCTAATCAGGCCGATGAGACCTACGGTTGCCCGCTTCCTACCGTTCGTATCAGTTGCACCAACGGACCTAATGGCGACATGTATTCAAATTATATGGATTACACAGATGATGGTTGCATGAACCTCTTTACTACCGGACAAAAATCCAGAATGCAGGCCCTGTTTGGTACCGGAGGATCACGTGTTTCCCTTCTTACTTCCGACGGTTGCGTTCCTCCCGGCGGTGGCGGAACCTGTAATGTGCCTGCCGGCTTAAATGTTACGGGCATCACTGCATCTGCCGCTACATTAAACTGGAGTGCTGCTACCGGTGCTCTTTCCTACAATGTACAGTACAGGATAGTAGGATCCGGAACCTGGACATCCACCACTTCCGCTACTACTTCCAAAGCAATCAGCGGCCTTGCAAGTTCAACTCAGTATGAATTCCAGGTACAGTCAGCTTGTGCCAGTGGTACTACCAGCGCATTCTCCGCATCCACTAACTTTACAACCACTGCTCCTTCCTGTACTGATGCGTATGAAGCGAACAATACGAAATCAACAGCGAAACCAATCAGTACGGGTGTTACGATAAACGCTCTGATTGATGTTTCAACTGACGTTGACTTCTTCTCGTTTGCCAATAGCGTGTCAGAACCTAATCTCCAGGTAGCGCTCACCTCACTGCCTGCAAACTATAACCTGGATCTGTACGATCCGAGTGGTGTAAAGGTTGTAGCTTCCAAGAAGACAGGTACACTGGATGATATTATTAATTACAATACGACTGTGGTGGGAACTTACAAAGCAAGAGTTTACAGCAGCGGCGGAGCCGCCAATGCAACTGTTTGCTATGCGCTTACCGCTTCTATCAGCAGTTCCCCTTTCCGTACGGTTGAACTTGCCGCTCAGGAAATCGGTGGCGAAATGACCAACATCTACCCAAATCCTTCCAATGGAAACATGGTAGTTGAATACAGCAGCACAACTGATGCTGCCGTTCAGCTGATCGCTTATGATATGCTCGGCAAGGTTATCTTCAATCAGTCAACTTTTGCTACTGAAGGTGCCAACACTTACAGCATCAACATCAGCAACATCGCTACAGGAATGTACATGTTTGAAGTGCGCAATGGCAATGTAGCCAGCCGCATGAAGTTCAGTATTGATAAGTAACATTTTTTGGATTGCATTAAAAAGCCACCTCTTTGCGGGGTGGCTTTTTTTATTCCCGAAGCTATAGTCTTTGTTCACCTTAGAAAATGTGATTTGAGTATGCCGCTTCCTGCCAATATTGTTTGCTATCCTGTTTTCCACATTGAAGATTGTTAGTTGGAAAAATGCGTTCGGGATGATTTGTTGTAATTTCGGGCCCTTAAAATTAAAACACATGATGAACTACAGAATAATCGTTTCTATGCTGTTGATGATAGGATTTTTCAGCGCTTGTGTTCCTGCCAAAAAGCTGGAAGATGCAAATGCGCTTAACAGCAGGCTGATGGATGAAAACAGCAGCATGCGTAAACAATTGGATGAACAAGGTGATCAGCTCAAGATGCTGACTGAAAAGATTAATGAAGCGAACGATCAGCTTAATAAGCTGGCGAGCGATACTGCTTATCTGGGAGAGAAATACCGGAAGGCAAATGAGATCAACAATGATATCAATGCATTGTATGAACAGGCGATACAACAAAATCAGTTACTCGTATCCAAAGCATCTTCAGAGCGGCTTGCACTCAATGATTCATTAAAGAAGAAACAGGCCGATTTATACAAAAAGGGTAAAGAGCTGGATTCCTTACAGCAAAACCTGGTGGCGCGTGAAAAGAAATTATCGGAACTTCAGTCATTGCTCCATCAGAAGGATTCAGCAGCTTCTGCCTTGAAAGCGCAATTAAACAAAGCATTACTCGGATTCGAAAAGAGTGATTTGACCGTGGAGCAGCGTAATGGTAAGGTGTATGTTTCCATGGCGGAAAAGCTTCTGTTCAAATCAGGCAGCACGGCAGTTGATCCGAAAGGTGTTGACGCACTAAAGAAACTGGCTGTTGTGCTCAAACAGAACCCTGATCTCACTATTGAAGTGGAGGGTCATACTGATAATGTTCCGCTTGCCGGAACGGGTGCATTGAAAGACAACTGGGATCTGAGCGTATTGCGTGCCACCAGCATCATCAGGATTTTAACAGACAACGGTGTTGACCCTAAGCAAATCACTGCATCTGGCAGAGGCGAATATTTTCCTGTTGCCTCCAACACTTCACCAGAAGGAAAATCAAAGAACCGCAGAACGGAAATAATTCTTTCACCGCGACTGGATGAGCTGATGAAAATATTGGGCAACTAAGCAGCTGATGGGTTCTGCTTGCTCTTACCAGGCTTATGCTTTGACAACAGTAAGTGAATAAACATGTTTTTTTAACAGGCAATATCTTGCATGGGTTGGTTAGATGGATTTATTCAACGCAGAGGTGGCAGTGATGCGGAAATGTCGTTTCTCGAACACCTGGAGGAACTGAGATGGCACATCATCCGCTCTTTACTGGCGATAATAATTGTCGGCATCGTCTTGTTTCTGAATAAGTCTTTTGTTTTTGACCAGGTGATATTGGCGCCGAAGAACCCGCAATTCTGGACCTACCGCATGATGTGCCAGCTTGGCGAACTGCTGCATTGGAAAGGCTTGTGCACGACTGATATTTCATTTACATTAACCAATATTGACCTGTCGGCGCCTTTCATGATTCACCTGCAGATTGCATTTGTACTCGGACTGGTATTCACGTTTCCCTATATTTTCTGGGAATTCTGGCGATTTGTAAAACCTGCATTGTTTGAAGGTGAACAACGGCAAGCCGGAGGTGCCGTATTGGCCGCATCGCTACTGTTTTATCTCGGTGTGCTTTTCGGCTACTACCTGATTGTTCCATTCACCGTAAATTTTTTAGGTTCTTACCAGGTAAGTGCGGAGGTAAAGAATAATATCAACCTTTCTTCCTACATCGATACGGTAACTGGTCTGAGTTTTTCCTGCGGGTTGGTTTTTGAATTTCCGCTGCTGATCTATTTCCTCGCCAAGGTAGGGCTCACGACCCATGAACTGTTGTCGCAATACAGGAAGATGGCATTGGTAGTTATCTTATTGGTGGCTGCCGTCATCACCCCTTCACCCGATATGTTCAGCCAGACTTTGGTGGCGGTACCTTTGTATGGGTTGTTTGAAATAGGAATTATAATTTCACGTAAGGTAGCGAGCAGCAAAAAACTGGCAGCGGAGAAGGAAGAGGCAGCAGATGAGTATCATCCGGCTTAGGAAATGGCACGAACCTGATAATTTTCCTCTTAACACATAAAGTATGACCAACAAAAAAACAATTGCCATTGGTTGCGACCACGCTGGTTTTGAATACAAAGAGGCGTTGCGTGATTGGCTCAGTCAAGAAGGTTACGACGTAATCAACTTTGGAACAGACTCTGTGTCTTCAGTTGATTATCCTGACTTCGTTCATCCATTGTGCAGGGCAATAGAACAGGAGCAAGCCACATTCGGCATCCTGCTGTGTGGCAGCGCCAATGGTGTCGCTATTACAGCCAATAAACATTTGAAAATCCGTGCGGCTATTTGCTGGACGGTGGAGCTTGCACACCTCGCCCGTCAACACAACGATGCGAATGTGATCTGTCTTCCGGCACGCTTTGTTTCACTGGAGTCTGCCAGGCTGATGGTAATGGAATTCATCAACACTCCATTTGAAGGAGGCCGTCATCAACGAAGGGTGGAGAAAATTTCTGAGCTCTGAGAAATCTTTGTTTCGCTGATGAATCCGGACACTATTACTGAAAAATTCCGTTTCGTTTCTATGTATCATTGCTCAGAGGCGCCTCCTGTTTTGCAATAGATAACATGTTGTACCAGCCCTGAACAACCCTGTACACGAGATGAATCCGCTGCAGGTATGTATTGCAAAATGCGGTTCATGATTGTCCAAAGGAAGACGGTGCCTTTGTTCACTTTTCGACTCTGATGTTTTTATCTATATTTATCATCATGAGAGAATGGCTGAGCCGTTGAGATGGCTCAGATAAACTCCGTTCACACTTTCAACTGCATTCTTTGACACGCATGCACACCTGCTCGCAGGTTAGCAGGCAAGGTCTGCAGGCAAGTGCAATAGTTGAAACAGAAATAGTTAGCCGGATGAAGTGGTATTTACATTTTTTTTTGAGTGTTTCACTGAGTTTACTGTTTGTCGCAAGCCATGCGCAGCAGCGGTACACTGCGACAGGTCATGCATCTTATTATGCTTCAAAATTTGATGGCCGCAAAACTGCTAATGGAGAGATTTTCTCCAACAAAAAATTAACCGCCGCACACCTCACGCTTCCTTTCGGCACCCTGGTAAGGGTTACCAATTTGAAAAACAACAGATCTGTGGTGGTTCGCATTAATGACCGTGGCCCCTACATCAAGAGCCGTATCATTGATCTCTCCCGTGCCGCCGCAGATTCGCTCGACATCATACATGCCGGCTGGGCGATGGTGAAGGTGGAAGAAGTGAGCCCTGAGCCCGTGCTCGTCTTGAGCAGCCTGCCGGTGCCTCCGCTCGCTGATCCGTATAAATTATGTTTTCCCGAAGATTGGATAGGTGAATGGGACGGCATCCTGAAAATATATTCTGAACGCGGCCTTGAGAAAAATGTGCCGATGAAACTGATCATTATGCCGACACCGGCCATTGACCGTTATTGCTGGGATATTGTTTATGATGGAATGCCGCGCAATTATGAGCTGGTGGTACGTGATTCGGCAAAGGGATCTTATTCGCTGGATGAGCGTAATGGCATTGATATCATGAGTGGGTTATTCGGAAATCATTTTGTCAGTCGATTCTCTGTTATGGGAAACCTGCTCGATTGTGATTATGAATTGCTGAATTATGATGAGATGAAATTCAAGATCTCCACCGGTCAGGAAAGCATACAGTGGTCAACGGGAAATATTGAACATCCTGCTGATACCGTACCCATCATCGGTGTTTACAACATCACAAACCTGCAGGTCGCTGCGCTGCAGCGTGTGAAGTACTGAGTAAGCCGGCTGCCGGTGACACATCTGTTCCTGTTGCTCATTACTCTTTTTCTATCTTCGCAAAAAAAATTCTATGCAACAAGGACCGGTTTCACAGTTCATGGAAAAGCACTATCGCCACTTTAATGCAGCAGCCATGATGGATGCTGCAAAGGCGTACGTACAGCATTTAGACGATGGTGGAAAGATGATGGTAACACTGGCGGGTGCCATGAGCACAGCAGAACTCGGAATTTCCTTTGCAGAAATGATACGGCAGGATAAGGTGCAGATTATTTCCTGTACCGGCGCCAACCTCGAAGAGGATATCATGAACCTGGTGGCGCACAGTCATTACAAGCGCGTACCCAACTACCGTGATCTTACTCCGAAAGATGAATGGGATTTACTGGAACATCACTACAACAGGGTTACGGATACCTGTATCCCGGAAGAAGAAGCTTTTCGCAGAATGCAACAGCACATTTACAAGATATGGCAGGAAGCCGAGGCAAAGGGTGAACGTTACTTTCCGCATGAATACATGTATAAGATGCTGTTGAGTGGTGTGCTGGAACAGTATTATGAGATTGATCCGAAAAATTCGTGGATGCTGGCGGCAGCACAGAAAAATATTCCGATTGTAGTGCCAGGGTGGGAAGATTCTACCATGGGAAATATTTTCGCCAGTTACGTGATTAAAAATCAGTTGAAGGCATCCACCATGAAATCGGGCATTGAATACATGGTACAGCTATCCGATTGGTACCGGAAGAATTCAGGTGGCAAAGGCGTGGGCTTTTTCCAGGTCGGTGGTGGTATTGCCGGCGACTTCCCTATTTGCGTAGTGCCGATGATGTACCAGGATCTCGAATGGCATGATGTTCCATTCTGGAGTTATTTCTGCCAGATCTCCGATTCAACTACCAGCTATGGTTCATACAGCGGTGCTGTGCCGAATGAAAAAATTACCTGGGGCAAGCTGGGAATCGATACTCCGAAATTTATCGTGGAATCGGATGCGAGCATTGTTGCTCCGCTGATGTTTGGCTGGATACTCGGCTGGTAATGCATCGCTGTATCAGCTTTGGCCGGATGAAGTTGAATTTGAACGCTGCTGTAATTATTGGCCTGCACCAATAAATTTCTAGGTTAAGTCCCGACTGCTTCGACCTGCGGCTCGTGTTGTTTCTCAGTTTTTGCTTGCAGAACCTGTCCCGAGGGGCAGACTCCACCGTTCCGCCGTTGATTTCTATGACGCTGCCAAACATTGTTCGTCTTTGCTAATCAATAAGCAATGGCTGATCAACAACTGAATGAACCCGGATTTTTCAGTGGAAAAATCCCGCTTCGCTGCGACTAAGAACTGCTAAGGGTTTGCTCAATTTGTCAAGAAAAGAAAATGTTTCACAAACCCTAAGCAGTTCTACGTCGGGGTTAAACCCGTTGCCGCTTTGAACTGCAAAATGTGGGTT
>JBGAWA010000040.1:0-35403 GCA_044227805.1 Chitinophagales bacterium
AAATTGATTTTTACCGGCCCACAATAACAAGTGTTGAAATTCATACATTTGCTGCATGAAAAAGATAAACTACATTTTGCTATTAACATGGGTAATAGCCATCTCCTCCTGCGGTGTGTCACAGGAAATTACAGGATCATGGGTTAACAAAGATGTACTGGCCAGCAATCCGGATTACAAGAAGGTGTTTATCGCTGTCTTGTCCGGTAACCTCGATGCCAGAACCACGCTTGAAAATGATCTTTCCCGCGCGGCTACAGCCAGCGGCGTTAACAACATCAAAAGCCTGGATGTATTTCCACCCAACATTTCAAAAGTAGATACCAGTCTGTTGATTCAAAGCATTAAAGAAAAAGGGTGTGATGCCATTTTCACGGTAGCCATGATTAACAGTAAAAGTGAAACACGCTATGTGCCCGGCACCACAACCTATACCCCAAGCTATGGATACGGTTATGGCGGTGCCTATTATGGTGGTGCATACGGGGGATACAGTGCCTATGGTGGCTATTACAGGAGTCCTTACGGCTACTATGATTATATGGGAAGCACAGTCACCACTCCGGGTTACTATGTGACGGATGATACTTATTTTATTGAAGGCAACCTGTTCGACATCAATACCAATCAATTGTTATACTCTATTCAATCAAAGGTGTATAACCCGGTTGATATTGCCACCGAAAGCGCCACCTATACAGCCCTGATTTTCGAACAGATGAAAAAAGACGGCCTGCTGCGTAAGGCACCGAAATAATGCAAGATCAACATTACCATTACTTCCGGAAGCCGGTTCATGATTGAACCGGCTTTCCCTTTTTATCCTACTCCTTCCGACTTACAAAAAACAGGATACAGCTGATATTGAAAAACAGCAGCCCGTTTGGGTATCACATTTTGATACAATAAACCGGCCGGTGCAAAGTGATGGTGCCAAATTACGGATCAATCCCAATCAGGTTAACTATACAGCTTGCATCAGTGCAGGCCAAACGATCCCTTCTGTGTATTTTTGCCAGGCTTATTATTTCTCTATGACTTCACTTGCGGATAAAAAATTGGGTTACTGGTTATTGCTTGGCGTTTTTATGATTATGATACAGGTATTGTTAGGGGGCATCACCCGCCTTACCGGTTCAGGGCTTTCGATTACCGAATGGAATGTAATTATGGGAACGATACCGCCTTTGAATGATGCCGAATGGCAACAGGCATTTGAGCAGTACAAACAATTTCCGCAGTACAAACTGATGAACAGCGACATGACCACGGATGGATTTAAATCCATCTTCTGGTGGGAATTTTTGCATCGCCTGTGGGCACGTCTCATGGGCTTTGCTTTTATCATTCCGCTGGTATATTTCCTGGTGAAAAAAATGATTGACATTCAACTGGGCAGGAAATTACTGGTCATTTTTCTGCTGGGCGGGTTACAGGGATTGCTTGGATGGATCATGGTGCAAAGCGGCCTGATTGACAAACCGTGGGTGAACCCCGTGAATCTCAGTGCACACCTGGTGCTGGCATTAATCCTCTTCTGCTACATCCTTTGGGTTGCCTTAACATTGCTGCAGCCTGCCAAAGAAAAGGGAGCGGTGCTGGCTGCCAGTCGTTTTTCCATGATTCTGTTGTTGCTCCTGATGCTGCAGATTTTTTACGGCGGGCTGATGGCAGGCACCAAGGCAGCGCTCTTCTACCCTACCTTTCCAAAAATCGGCACAAACTATATCCCCGGCGGATTATTTTCAGTTCATCCATGGGCAGCAAATTTCATTGAAAACACCGCTACAATACAACTCGTCCACCGCACGCTGGGTGGTGTGGTGGCCCTCCTGATGGTATATTTTTATTGGCAGTACAGCAGGCAAAAAGTCACCCCATTGATGAAGATTGTTTTGAATTGTTTGCCGTTGCTGGTAGTTGTACAGGTACTCCTTGGTATACTGACACTCATCAATTCACTCGGAAAAATTCCGGTAACACTGGGTGTGCTGCATCAGATGATTGCCTTGTTGCTGTTGACATCCATGGTCATTATCCACTTTCAGCTGTCAAATAAATCCAGCGTTTCAGAAAACTGATAATTGAATTCCGCCAGTCAGGATGACCATCAACACTTCGGCAGGGTTCAATCATTTCCGTCAAGGCGAAGAATCCATTGAACCGGGATTTTCAATCAAAAATGTATAGTTTATTCACGCTTTATAAGTTCAAAATATGGCGTGAAAAAATTGTGATGCACACCGCTTTCCTGTGAAGCTATACACATCCATGAAACGAGTCAAATAATTTCATCACACATGCAGCCAATTCCATAACTTTACTTAATTCCATTTCATTCTAATGGCAGAAGAAGAAGTGGAAGAAAGAAATAAGTTACCATGCCGAGTAAGTGTATACATTACCGCATCACCATCATCATAAATTTTCCTGTATGAAAAAAATACTCGTTGCATTTGATGGTACTGTATTTTCAGAAGGCGTGCTGGAATACGCATTTCATCTTTCCGCCAATCATGGAGCGATGATTCTTGGCGTTTTTATAGAGGATCTCAGTTATGTAGGGTATGCCACCCTGTTCGGTGAAGATTACTTCACTTTCAACTCTGCACTGCTGGAAAAGATGGAACACGAGGATGATGATAAATTTGCCGAGAGCATGGCAAAATTCGAAAGCATCTGCAAGCAGAAAGGTGTAAGTTACCAGGTTCATCTTGACAAAGGTGTACCGGTCAATGAACTGGTTCGCGAAAGTTTATTCGCTGATCTGATTGTGATTGGCTACCGCACCTTTTTTTCGAATGTAATGGGAGAAGCCAGTTTTCTGAAAGATGTGCTGCTCGATGCTGAATGTCCGGTGGTGGCTGTACCGGATGATTTTCATCAGATTGAAAGTCTTTTGCTTTCTTTTGATGGGAAGTCGCCATCCGTGTATGCAGTAAAACAATTCACCCAACTGTTTCCCGCACTCACGCAGGCATTGCCGGCTACTTTATTATCCATTACCCGTTCGAAAGAGGAAAAGCTCGACTACCAGCATTTGATGCATGAATACGTATCCGCTCATTACCAAACCGTTGACACGGAAAATTTTGCCGGTAATGCGGAAGATGCCATATTACAGGTGGCGGAACGGATGCAGCACCCGCTCATCATCATGGGTGCTTTTGGCCGTAATGCCGTGTCGCGGTTTTTTTCACGCAGTGCTGCATCAAAACTTTTAAAAAATAAATCGCTGCCGATTTTTGTGAGTCACAAATGAGATATGCACAACATGATGCGTACTATGTTTTTTTATCGGCAGATGAACATTTGAGGCTCAAATGATGTATTGGACCCATCTATTGCTAATTGCTACAACACTCTCCAGCAACATGTCGTATCCTGCTTTGAATACTGTACCGCAGGTTGATCTTCAGCGCTATAGCGGAAAATGGTATGAGATAGCCTCTTTTCCTCAACGCTTTCAAAAAGGGTGCAGCTGCACTACCGCTGAATATACTCCTACGGAAAAAGGATACGTCATTGTTTTTAATCAGTGCAGGAAAGATACCTCCACGGGAAAGACCGTTGGAATCAAAGGAAAAGCCTTTCCGGTGAAAGGAAGCAATAATGCAAAACTGAAAGTGCAGTTCTTCTGGCCGTTCCGCGGAGATTATTGGATCATCGACCTGGCAAATGACTATTCGTACGCTGTGGTTGGAACAGAAAACCGGAACTACCTGTGGATTTTAAGCCGGCAGCCCAGCCTGGAACCGCCGACGCTTGAAAAAATTCTGGCAGGTATTCGTATGAAAGGATTTGATACCAATCGTTTGGTATATACCAAGCAGGACTGTAGATGAACATTTATTTCTCTACTGAAAAATCCCGCATCGTTACGATACAGAAACATACGCAACATCCCGTCCCACTACGGCTCCAGTCTTCCATACATTCTTGGAAACGGTATTGTCTCCCTGACATGCTGCAATTTGCAAACCCAGGCAATCAGCCTTTCGAGCCCCAGCCCAAATCCGGCATGAGGTACTGAACCAAAGCGCCGCAAATCAAGATACCATTCAAAAGCCTGCATCGGCAATTTATGTTCAACGATTTTTTCCATCAGCAGGCCGATGTCTGTTTCCCTTTCGCCTCCGCCAATAATTTCACCATAGCCTTCCGGTGCCAGCACATCAACACCCTTGGCCCAGCGTGGATCTTTATCCCGTTTGAGATAAAACGCCTTCACGGCATGCGGCCAGTTATACACCATCACCGGCACATCAAATAGTCTCGTAATCACTGTTTCATCGCTTCCGCCAAAATCATTTCCATATTCAAATGTTTTAGCCGAGTTGATCCATTGAGGAATATTGCGTTCGCTTTCTTCCAGGTCCTTCAACTCATTTTTCAGGCTGTCAATTTTAGCCTGATTAAAAGTGATCTCTCCCTTCTTCATGCCCGGCACGCTCAGTTTTTGCTCCCGCTCGGCTATTTCCTGCTTTATGGCTTCCATTTGCTCCCGCACATTTTTTAGTTCCACTTCCAGAGAGACAATGGCATTTCTTCCGTTAACATCCTGTTCGCCTTTTATGATCCTCACGGCTTCATCATACGTGAGCCGGGGAAATTTCTTGTCAACCAGTTTTTCCAGTATACCTGTATCGCGCCCAATCAACTTGAATTCATTGGCACATTCCTGCAAGATCGACTTCACCACAAACTTCACCATAGCTTCTATCAGATCCATATTCATGTCGAGATCATAGAAAGCCATTTCAGGTTCAATCATCCAAAATTCTGAAAGGTGCCTGCGTGTCTTTGATTTTTCCGCCCTGAAGGTGGGACCGAACGTATATATTTTTCCCAAGGCCATTGCCATCGCTTCGCCATATAACTGACCTGACTGTGAGAGGTAAGCGGGCTTTCCATAGAAGTCCGTTTCAAACAGGGTGCTCGTTCCTTCCACTGCATTGCCGGTGAATATCGGCGCATCAGCCTGCACAAATCCTTCCAGCTGAAAGAACCGGTGTATGGAAAATATCATTGAATTACGAATGCGCATAATTGCCCACTGCCGCTGTGAACGAAGCCAGAGGTGACGGTTGTCCATCAGAAAATCCACACCATGTTCCTTTTTCGAAATCGGGTATTCCTCCGCAATACTGATGATGGAAACATGCACTGCATGCAACTCATAACCACCTATCTGCCTTTCATCCTGCACCACGCTTCCTGTTATGGCGCAGGAACTTTCCATGGTGAGTTTTCCGGCGTGTTCAAAATCACGGGGTGCTACATTTTTTTCATCCACCACACACTGGCAAAAACCGGTTCCGTCGCGTAACACGATAAAATAGATTCCCTTACCGGAACGCTTGTTGGACACCCATCCTTTTAAAGTCACCTGCTGCCCTTCGTGAACAGGCAGATCGCTTATATAAACTGTTTTCATAGTCAATACATACGCTGATTCATCAGCGCCGCTTTTTACTGTTTGATTTTATATTACCCATCGCTGGCAACCCGCCAGGAAAAACTGTTTGAGAATTACTTCTTCACCGCTTCACAAAATCAGCACACACCGCGTCTCAAGTGGGCGAAATTAACCATTAATTTCTGTACCCTGCCAGCATAAAAACACACCGAGTACGTTGATTACTCTATATCTTTACAACCGTTTAACAGCAGAATATAAGCATGCTCAAGCAAGGACAATTTCAGAAGATGTTGCAAAAGCTGTCGCCGCAGCAAATACAGCTGATCAAGCTGTTGCAGGTGCCGACGGATTCATTGGAAGAACGCATTAAGGAAGAGCTGGAATCGAACCCTGCGCTGGAAGAAGGGCAGGAAGATGAAAGCACCGAAGAAGAAAGAGACGACCAGCAAAGTGAAGGTGATACCGATACGGGGGAGGAAGAGGAAAAGGAAGAAGAACAGCAGACCGAAGAACAAGAAGTGACTGCGGAAGAAGATGCAGGCAGCGCGGAAACTGAAGCGGAAAAGGAAAAAGAAGAAGAAATGACGGTGGATGATGAACCCGACCTCAGTGATTATACAGAAGATGATGATATCGCAGACTACAAGCTGCGTGATGAAAATTATCCCGAACAGGATGACAAGCGCGTCATTCCCATTCCTGTATTCAGGAGTTTTCATGAATACCTGGAAGAGCAGTTGAGTATGGAAGAGCTCGATGAACATCATCATAGCCTGGGTGAATACATCATCGGAAGCATTGATGATGACGGCTATCTTCGCCGACCGCTGGATGCTATGGTGGATGACCTTGCCTTTTCACAAAATGTAAAATGCACGGAGAAAGAGCTGGCAGACCTGTTGAAAATAATACAGCAGTTTGATCCGCCGGGAACTGGGGCCAGGGACTTACAGGAATGCCTGCTGCTGCAACTCGGGCGTAAGATCAGCAATCAGCAGGTAAGGGAGCTTGCCCACCGGGTAATAAAGGATCACTTCGATGAATTTGTAAAAAAGCATTACGAGAAACTGCAGAAGCAGCTCGATGTGGATGATGAACTGTTCAAACAGGTTATCAACACCATCATTCATCTCAACCCGAAACCGGGCAGTGCTTATACCGGCGCCGGTGACCTGGAAAAAATAATCATCCCTGATTTTTATATCATCAACAATGAAGGCGTGCTCGAGCTCTCTCTCAATCAGATGAATGTTCCCGAGTTGCGTATCAGCCAGCATTTCCGCGATATGATGCGCGATTACCAGAAAGGCAATAAGAAAGACAAGCAACAAAGAGATGCCGTAATGTTTATCAAGCAAAAGATAGATTCTGCAAAGTGGTTTATAGATGCTATCCGTCAGCGCCAGCAAACCTTGTTACTGACCATGAATGCCATCATGGAATACCAGTATGACTATCTTGTAAGCGGTGACGAAACCAAATTACGGCCGATGATCTTAAAAGATATTGCCGAAACCACAAACCTGGATATCTCGACCGTATCGCGCGTGGCCAACAGCAAGTATGTGCAGACGGAATGGGGAACCTTGAAGCTGAAATCATTTTTTTCCGAATCGCTTTCTACTGACAGCGGTGAAGAAGTGTCGACGCGGGAAGTGAAAAAAATACTGCTCGACATGATTTCCGTGGAAAACAAGAAAAAAGCCTTTATCAGATGAGAAACTCACCGAGCTGCTGAAAGAAAAAGGATATAATATTGCGCGCCGTACCGTTGCTAAATATCGCGAACAGCTGGAGATTCCGGTGGCACGACTCAGGAAAGAACTATAATCACTCACCGTCATCCAGCTATCCGTGCAACTTTCCGCCAGGTTCCTATCTTTTGTTTTTCATCCGCTCATCTTGCCGACCTATGCATTCCTGCTGATATACCGTACCAACCCGTTATTGTTCTCGAATTACGATGAAACCGCACTCAGCAAAATTTTTCTCACGGTTTTCATTAACACGTTTCTGTTTCCTGCAATCGCCATCCTGCTCATCTGGCGGCTGGGATTCGTAAAATCGCTTTACATGGAAAACGCAGCAGGAACGCCTCGTGCCATATATCACCAGTGGGGCGATGTACATCTGGACCTATGTTGTATTCCGCAAGTCGGGATTACCTGAAATACTCAGCATCGTCATTCTAGGCGCAACGATCACGCTGTTCGCCTGCTTCCTGATCACCATATTCAGAAAGGTGAGTATTCATGCAGCAGCGATGGCCTGCTTCTTCATGCTCACCTTTGCGATGTGCCTTCTTTCGCAGGCTGACTATAGCTTGTTACTGATGATCACTGCGGTGCTGGCTGGAATGGTTGGCAGCAGCCGTTTGCTGCTCGGCGCACATGATATCAATGAAGTCTCACTCGGATTTTTTATCGGTTTCATGAGCCAGCTCGTGGCGCTTAAATTTTATTGAAGGTGCTTTAGCATGAATCTTTCACCTAAAAAAAACTGCTGCCCTTCTGTCGCGTTAATCGTGCATTTTGCAGCGCAAAACAGTAGCACGGATTGAACCCCAACCTAGCACTGCTTTGCGGCTGAACTGCTTTATCCCGGATTTTTCAGTGGAAAAATCCCGCTTCACTGCGACTAAGAACTGCTAAGGGTTTGCTCAATTTGTCAAGAAAAATGTTTCTTAAGCAGTTCTATGTCGGGGTTAAACCCGTTGCCGTTTTGCAAAATGTGGGTTTATTTGCAGCCGTCTGAAAACTGTAACTCGCCCACACACTTTCATAGTCAGCAGACGGATCACCCTTCAGCCTGAGCATATAAATGGTGTGCATATAATAAACAGTGTTTAATGACAGTTCAAATCCGGCCATTCCCTTTTTGTCGGTCATAACCGACATTTCCTTCATTTCACCCTGGTCATCTTTATAGGCAGCGGTGACCCATTGATCCGGCAGAGGTTTGCCTTCCCATAAAATTTTAACGACCATCCGTTGATTGGTCTCCATCAGGTATGGATTGCTCATGAGCAGAATTTCCAGCCGCTGCCCTACCATTTTATGGTAGAGATTTTCATTGCCCGGCTTGCCGGAAGTGATTAGCGACTTGATACAACGCGAATAGTTTTCCTTCACCACAGGTTTCTTCCATTTGCTGCTGTCGAATCTGATGGTGGTAATCTTTTCTTCTTCCAGGTACTTTTCAAAAGCTGCGGGTTTTTGTTCAATAGTGGATGCATTGCGCTGCATCTCAATCAATGCAAGTCCCTTAAAATTTACGGTGGAGCGCACAACTGGCCTGGTACTATCAGCCGTTAAAGGCAGCAGGTTAGTGGAGTCATCCATTGTATAGAGCATGAAATGTGGCGTCATGTGATGCTGCAACTCGCGTTCAAATTCAAAGTCGAATGGTTCGCCCACCATCAGTCGTACGATCAGCGAATCACCACGCTGGAAGATGAACTTTTGAGGAACTAAAATATAATGATGCGAAAACAAGACGACTGAGCATAACAGCAAGGCTGTGAGCAAAAGAGCAGAAAGTCGGTTCATGGTTCGGGAATTGAGTGAAGCAAATTAAAAACGAAAAATACGAAGCCAGGTTCAAGGATAGATGCCTGTCGCATTATTTCAGTTATTTTCGCTTCCATATCTGCTTCTTCCCGGCAATTTAATCTTCACAGAAAAACCAATTCTATCCAATGAAAAGAATAAGCCACCTCTTCCTGCTTTTATCACTTTGCACCTCCACACTTTTTGCCCAGCAAAACATGACACTACTGGGGAAAAAAACCTACTCCAATGACCTTGGCAGCCTTTGGGGCTATGCTGACGGCAATGGAAAAGAGTATGCTCTCGTGGGCGCATACAATGGATTATCCATTGTGGATGTAACAGTGCCTGCCAATCCGGTGCAGGTGCAGTTTGTTTCCACCAATAATTCCTTTTGGCATGAAATAAAAACATGGAGCCACTATGCGTATGTGGTGAATGAGTCGGGAGGAGGCTTATTGATTGTTGATCTGAACAATCTTCCCAATGCAGTTACCTACGTAAACTGGACAGGCGGATCATTAGGACTATCAACAGGACACACTTTGTTTATTGATGCCAACGGCATTGCCTATATCAATGGATCCAATGTGGGTGTTGGCGGCGTCTTGTTTCTCAATCTCAATACCAATCCGATGAACCCTACCTATCTTGGGTCGTACACCAATGGTTATGTGCATGACTGCTTTGTGCGGCATGATACGATGTGGACTGCTCAGATTTACAGCGGACAGTTTAAGGTGGTGAATGTGGCAAACAAGACGGCGCCGGTGGTTCTTGCTTCGCAGTCAACACCCGGAAATTTTACACACAATACTGATTTATCAACTAACGGCAAATATCTTTTTACCACGGACGAAGTCACCAACTCGTACGTGACCGCTTATAACGTTTCCAATCTTTCCAATATCACGGAAACAGACCGCTTCCAGGCCAATCCCGGCACCAATAGTATCGCACACAATGTGCATGTGAAAGGGAATTTCCTGGTAACGGCCTACTACCGTGATGGTGTGGTGATCGCCGATGCCAGTGATCCGACCAACATCATTAAGGTCGGCAATTACGATACCTCGCCACTATCAGGCAATGGATACAACGGTTGCTGGGAAGCTTATCCCTATTTACCATCAGGCAATATTCTGGCTGCCGATATTGAAGAAGGACTGTTTGTGCTGGGCGTCAATTATGTGTCGGCATGTTTCCTGTCGGGGAAAGTTACCGACTACACGGGAGGAGCCAGCTTGAATGGGGTCAGTGTTTCCATCGTGAACGCATCCAATACTGCCACTACCACTGATCTGTCGGGGAATTATAAAACAGGTTATGCCACGGCTGGAACATACAATGTACAATTGTCCAAGTCGGGATATTATACCAAAACAATTAACGGCGTTACACTCACCAACGGAGTGGTTACAGTGTTGAACACGACCCTGAAAAAAACGACTCTCCCGCAATGCGTTGTTCCCACGGCACTGTTTGCCGATAATATCGCCGCCACCTCCGCCACCCTGCACTGGAGCGATGAATACGCGAGCAAGTACACGATTACGCTGAAAAATAACAGTACCGGTATTTCACAAACACTTACTTCAACATTCAATTCATTATCAGCAACAGGCCTCGCCAGTTGCACCTCCTATAAATTTAAAGTGAAAGCAAAATGCAGCACCGGAGGCAATACCAACTATTCGCCCTTTTATACATTCAATACGACAGGATCGGGATGTAGGGTGACGGCTGAAACAAGCGCTGAGAACTTAACACCCGAAGAAATGACCGTTTATCCCAATCCATTTACTGATCAGTTTGATGTTGCTTACACAGTGGAATCACCGGCTACAGTGGTATTATCCGTGTATGATGCAGCGGGAAGGAAAGTAAAGGCCATGACTGATCAATGCTCCATAAGCGGACGCCAGGTTGTACATGTTGATGCTTCCACATTCAGTGCTGGGTTGTATGTCTGCATCGTACAGGCCGGTGATCGGGTAATGATGAGAAAGCTGGTGAAGAATCAGCAATAGGCGGTGCTTGAAAGAACCGGCCATAGAGATTTAGAGAGTGGAATAGAAGGAACCCTGAAAATTGAAAATCAATTTTCAGGGTTTTGATTTTGCTGCAGCAGTTGCACAATGTATAACCCTGATTTTTAAACCCAGATTTTTCAGTGGAAAAATCCCGCTTCGCGGTAACGCAGCACTGATCAGGGTTTGCTGGTTTAAACTGCAAATGGCGGGTTTATAGCTCCCGCTTAACCAGCCTTTGCTTCCAGCCTCAATGCATTTTTTATGATCATCAGCTCCTCTTCCATTTTCTGCACGAGCCCCAGCAATTCATCTTTGTGCCGCACGGGTTCGGGGATTTCACTGCTGATGTAGTTGCAGAATTTCCAGACTTCTTTCACCTCCGTCACATCCAGCTCATACGGTTTGTAATGGCTATTGAGTGAATGCAGCTCGAGCTTTTTCTTTTTCTTCAACTGGTTGAATATATTTTTAAAAACAATACCATCCTCCTGGGTGAGGAGGATATAGGCATGCCCGTTTTTTATGTCGTGCCAGTTCTCTACATATTCACCGATCACCCAGCTTTGATCCGGAATCGGCAACATGGAATCGCCATCAATCTGGAACATGCGGTACTTGCGGTCGTTGTACAGGATCGGCAGTTGAAACGTGGGCAGTTTTTTAATGAAGTCAGGATCAGCGTAACCATTCCTGTAACCTGCCTTGGCCTTTATGTTTACGGCTTCTATATTTTCATGGTTGTCGCTGTCAACGGTAGTCGCCAATACCCGCAGCTTGCTGCCGGTGATGTACACATCGTGCCCGCGTTCAAGCTCCGACAACTGAAAGCCGGATAACCTGGTGAGATCCATTTTTACCAGCGTATCAATTGATACCTTATAATACCTGGAAAATCCCATGAGCGCGTCGAGTGTAGGGTTTTTGACACTGCCGTTTTCATAGCTGTTGAGGGTGGAACGGCTCATGCCGAGCTCGCGTGCCACGATGTCCTGTGTTTTGTTGCGGCGTGTGCGCAGCAGCTTGACGTTTGAACTGAAGATCATAGTTAACTGATTTATGCCTGGGGTTGAAGTTTCTCTTTATGGTGCTGTTAATGACTGGTGGTTATAACGGGTTTCTGTATGCCAGGGCACGGTTATGCCTGTGTTGCTTCTTCTTTGCGCCGGCAGCTTCAAAAGTAAACTCCTTCACTTCTTCATACTTCGCAAACTGCTGCGACGCTTCTCTTTTCAGCAGCACCATATTACTGGCCATAAAAGAAGCGGTATATTCCTGTTCACAAAAAACAGCAGATGCCTTGCTGAATTTTTCCTTGTCCAGTCCGCGTGCAATGGCGAGGTGAGATTTTGAGAAGAACCTCGATTCTTTCGGTGAAAGCTGCAATTCACTTTTTAAATCAGCCATTACATTCAGCAGGTCATCCGTGTTCAGCAGTTCAAGGTATATTGTATGTGATGAAATGGTGTTGAAATTCTTTACGGTTAACCGGAAAGCCGTGTGCCTTGCCGCAACGGCCGTCACCTTTTTGATCAACTCGGGTTCTTTCGTACCGCTCGCCAGGAAACTGCAGAGTTGCAGATGAGGCTTTGATACGACGGCCTGGTAGTGATCGAAATGACGGTGAAATTTTTTCTTCAGCCATTCCACTTCATGCCTGATGAGCGGCGGCGGATTGATCGCCAGCAGGTACTGGTATTCTTTGGAAGCCGGTACTACAACGGGCTGCACCACAGGATCAGGCTTCGACCTCGCTTTCGCTTCCGCATCTTCCTCATACATACGGTAATCCAGTTTGTACATCTCCAGCACATTGATAGAGTAGAACCCAAACTCCTCCGCCACTTTGCCTTTGATGCGATAACAGCCTTTGCCGCGAAATGGAAATTTCCTGGTTGCTTCGGGAAAATGGTTGGTATCGAAGAAGAATCCGTTATGGTCGAGGAAACAGCCGAACATCATGGCATCCCCCTTTTTAGTGCGCGTTGGTTTATAGGTTACATAATAACCGGTGATCTCCACGATCTTGTTTTTATATCTTTTCAGGTCGGCGGCCAGCAGCAGGTCAGCCGGCACTTCGGGTGTATTACTGGTGGTGGCCGGAAGTTGTATCAGTTCGAAAGGAGAACACAAAGGGAAACCCAATATCTCCTGCTCATCGCGCGGATCGGTGAAGTCGTCATGGAACAGTTCGGGCAATGCGAATTTTTTGTTTTCTCCTTCAAACAATTCCATGCGTACGGCCGTCTTTTTACGCTGGCCGAGAATGGTATGAATGTCCCACAGCAGTTCCTGCTTGGTGCGGCCGGTAAAGCGGAAAGCGCCGGTACGGATGAGGATGCGGAGTTGATCTACCGAAACAGCAACGCGCCGCATAAAATTTTCGAGTGAAGAAAACAGCCCGTTCCGGCTTCGTTCGGTGACGATGTCCTCCTGCAGCTTTCTTTCCAGGTCGGCCACGAGGCCCAGTCCCAGGTATATATCGGTTCCGTCAATGGCAGTAAGCAGCGTACTGTTGTTGATATCCGGAGCATGTATGGTGGCGCCGCACATGCGGGCTTCATGGATATAATATTCGGTTCTGAAAAATCCGCCACCGTTGTTGATCACCGCCACCATAAATTCAAGCGGGAAATGTGTTTTGAGAAACATGCACTGATAGCTTTCCACGGCATACGAGGCCGAGTGGCCTTTCGCGAAAGCGTATCCTCCGAATGTTTCCATCTGAAACCACACAGCGCTGATCAGTTGTTCACTGTGTCCTTCCCTGCGGCAGTTCGCAAAAAACTGTTCCTTCACTTCCAGGAATTCCTGGCGGCCCCTGTACTTTCCACCCATTCCTCTCCGGAGTTTGTCGGCTTCGGCGAGGGTGAGCTTTCCGAAATGATGCGCCACTTTGATCACATCTTCCTGGTACACCATCACGCCAAACGTATCTTCCATCAGTTCCCACATGGCAGGAATGGCGTCCTTCTTTCCATGGTCAGGCTCGTGAAACCGGCGGATATATTCCTGCATCATGCCGGACTGCGCCACGCCCGGACGAATAATGGAACTGGCTGCCACAAGGTCGAGGTAGGTGGAGGCGCGGAGTTTGGTAAGCAACATGCGCATGGCGGGCGACTCCACATAAAAGCATCCCATCAGCCTGGCATTTTTCAGGTTCTCTCTCACGGCTTCATCATTCATAAACCGCTTCACGTCATGAATATCAATGCTGATGTGTTGATTTTGCGCAACAAGGTCCACGGCATCGCGCATCTTGCCAAGCCCGCGCTGGCTGAGGATATCAAACTTGTACAAGCCCACATCCTCCGCCTCCAGCATGCTGAACTGTGTAAGCGGAAATCCTTTGGGTGGATTACTGAGTGCGGTATAACAGGTGACCGGCGCTTCGGAAATCAGGATGCCACCGGCATGAATGCTGAGGTGAGCGGGGAAATCGTGGAGGAGGCGGGCGTATTGGTAAATAAGCTGCGTGATGTGATCTTTAGCAGGAGGATACAGGCGTGGATTCTGCAGTGCATCAATCTCCGCTTTGGGCAGGCCAAAAACTTTTCCCAGTTCACGCACTACTGCATCCGCCTGGAAAGTACTGTAGGTGCCCAGCAAAGCGGTGTGGTCATTTCCGTATTTTGAAAAAATGTAGTTGATCACCTCATCCCGCTCATCGGAAGAGAAATCGATATCGAAATCAGGCGGGTTTTTCCGCGAAGCGTTGATAAAGCGCTCGAAGTAGAGATCCAGTTCAATCGGATCCACATCGGTGATGTTGAGCAGGTAAGCCACCATGGAGTTAGCGCCGCTTCCCCTTCCCACATAAAAAAAATTTTTGCTGCGTGCAAAGCGGACGATATCATGATTGATGAGGAAGTAGGCCGTGAACTGCTGGCTGCTGATCAGGTCAATCTCCTTTTTAAACCTTTCGCGGATGCCATCACTGGAGACAGGATAACGGTAACGCATACCTTCTTCGCAGAGCTGATGCAGCAAGACACGGTCAGACGCTTCGGAGCCCGTGAAATATTTCCTGTTTTTGTTTTTGCCGAATTCAAAATCAATTGTTTCACATTCCTCCAGCAGTTTGCGGGTATTGTAAATGACGGCAGGAAAATCGTTGTACAACAGGCACAGTTCATCTTCACGCATCATGATTTCATCAGCCGGCGCCTGTTCACTCACCGGCAGTTTGCTGAGCACCGTATTGTTGTCTATGGCCCGTAGCAGGCGGTGCACGTTAAAATCAGCTTTATGGCGAAACGTGACCGGTGCCAGCAGCACCAGTTTTCCCGGATGATTTTTCCAGGGAGAGAAGCGCAGGTGGTTGATGTCGGACGGCTTAATGCCGATGAACTCATGCGCACGGAGGCCGGCCGCTGTAAGCACTGCCGCTTGCCGGGCAGGGCCACCGGCACGAACGGATGCATAAGGATAAATGATAAAGGCATCCGTAAAATCAGGGGCGTGATCCGGTGCCTGTGCTGCTTTGCCTGTGAGGCCGGCCTCCCCTTCATCAAGGCATTTGGAAAGAAAAGTATTGAGCTGAAAAAAGCCGTGGTGATTTTTGGCGATGCCAATGAACTGTTGCTGCGCACCCCTTCTGAAATCAATGCCGGCAACGGGTTGTATGCCGCACTTTTTGCCGAGCCGGTGCATATCGAGAATGGCGGAAGTGTTGTTGATGTCTGTTACGGCCAGCTTACGCACACCTTTAGCTGTTGCTTCCTGCAGCAGGCTTTCGGGGCTCATCGTCCCGAACTTAAAGCTGTAATAGGTGTGGCAGTTTAGGTACATGGCTCAGCCATTAATCCTGGTTTTTTCCCTTAAAAAAATCCGCGTCGCTGCGACTTAGGGCCGCGAAGGGTTTAACCAAAAGATTCAAACAGTTATTTTTCATCCCATTCAATTTCCAGTTTTCGTAACACTCCCACGCATCGCGAAAGATCTTCCCCTTAAAAAAAATCCCGCGTCGCCGCGAAGCCCTGTTCAGCCCTTTACGCTGACCGCCCCTGGCGGCGCCAGGGAACGGTAGCGCTCAGGTTACTGCTACAGCTTTATTTTGTACGCCCGCCGCCACACTTTTGCGGATGCCATTAAACGGATTGAAATCGCGTAAGCGGAACCCCAGTCCTGTGGCACGCTGCACGGCATGATCGCCGTAACGGCGGCGCATATTATCCATGGCCTGGTAAAGACGGATCATCTCCTGTGAATCTTCAAACAGGTTGATCTGGTAACCGCCGCCTACAAGGTGACTGCACCGGACTCCCACCAGCCGGATCAGCATGCGCCGGTTGTAGAGTTTATCAAACAATTCCTTTACCCTGGGTATCAGGTGATGATCGCAGTTGGTGTAAGGGATGCGGCACTGCATGGTATGCGTATCGAAATTTGAATACCGGATCTTCACCGTGATGCAGGAGGAGAGCTTGGTCTCATTGCGCAGCTGTAGCGCCAGCTTTTCCGTCATGGTGATGAGCAGCGACTTCAGTTTTGTGATATCAATGGTATCCTGGTCGAAGGTTTCTTCCGATGAAATGGATTTGCGTTCGCTGTAGGGAATCACCGGCGTATCATCAATGCCATTCGCTTTCTGCCAGATGGTAATACCATTTTCTCCCAGCACATCGCGCATCAGCTCCACCGGCATCTGCTGCAGCGTATGAATTTTTTCCACTCCCATCTGCCGCAACACTTGATAGGTCTTCTCCCCCACCATCGGAATTTTACTTACACTCATCGGTGCCAGGTAAGTTTTCTCCGTGCCGCGATCCACCTTCCTGTTGCCATTGGGTTTTACATCATCCGTCGCCACCTTGGAAACCGTCTTATTCACCGATAAGCCAAAGGAACTCGGCAGGCCGGTTTCCTTCCGTACCTTCTGCCACAACTCCGTAGCCCATTTATAACAACCGAAAAACTTATCCATGCCGGTGAGGTCGATATAAAACTCATCCACCGATGCCTTTTCATACAACGGTACTTTGTCGCGGATGATCTCCGTTACCTCCTCCGACTTCCTGGTGTACATTTCGTAATCGCCATGCACGATCAATGCTTCGGGACACAACCTTTTGGCAAGCTTAACAGGCATAGCGGAATGAATACCATACCGGCGGGCTTCATAACTACAGGCCGCCACCACACCACGGTCGCTGCTGCCACCTATCAGCACGGGCTTGCCCTGAAGAGCAGGATTCATGAGCCTCGATACCGCTACAAAGAAGCAATCGAGATCCAGGTGCACAATCGTTTTATCGGGTGAGAGAAGCATGACTATATTACAATCTAAATGAAGGATTGTAATTTAATCAATAGTTTCAGAAACGGAAAAAATAATTTGCAGGAGAAAGAAAAAAAATCCGGCAAAAAAAAAACAACTGCTGATTCAACCAGGGCTTATGAGCGGAAAAACCGGACTGTAACAGCAAGACAGTTTTTTCTTCTGCCATCAATAAGGTTTTCAAATGCAGATGATTATAAGTCCGCACCAGAAAGGAATAAATACCTGTGGAAATTAAATGTAACAACACGCTCCATTCTACCTGATCAAACTGTTCTTCCCATCGTTATTGAAACGGATCAGGCATTGAAATAAATATTGCATTCATGATTTAGATCATTGTTGAATTCATCATATATAAGTCACTTTGTGTAACAATAAAATCAAGTTGTTATGAAAACAAATCCATATTCAACACATAAAAAAGAGGTTTTCAAATACAGCGTTCATTTAAAACTTCGCATGGCGGCAATGCTGTTCTTTTTGCTTTTCTCCATTTACCAAAAAGCAAATGCACAAGCGCCCGACTGGCAATGGGCCAGGCAAATGGCCGGCACCTATAGTTCCGGACAAGGCATTTATGTAGATGGCTCCGGGAATGTTTATTCAACAGGCAATTTCTGGGGCACCGTAGATTTTGATCCCGGTACAGCACTCTTCTCATTAACAGGCACAGGCGCCGATGATGGTTACATTTCTAAATTAGATGCCTCAGGTAATTTTCTTTGGGCAAAGGCATTTAACGGGGTCGGAGGATTCTTAGGTATTGATATCGCCACCGATGCTTCGGGAAATGTTTACAGCACAGGAATTTTCAGGAATACATCAGATTTTGACCCGGGAGAAGCCATCTATAATTTAACGGCAACCGGTGATGCAGACATTTATATTTCTAAACTGGATGATGCCGGAAATTTTGTTTGGGCCAAAGCTTTATACGGTACTGAAGGGAACTGGAATTGGCCAACTTCCTTAGCCGTTGATCCGGCTACCGGGGACGTTTATACAACCGGGTATTTTTATGGAACTGTTGATTTTGATCCGGGAGCAGGCGTATTTAATTTAACAGCACAGGAAGCCGGGGGGATTTTTATTTCAAAAATAAATCATGCAGGTAATTTCCTGTGGGCCATATCATTGGGAAGCACGGCAGAAGCCCGTGGATTAAAAATCATAATTGACAATAGTGGAAATATCTATTCAGCCGGTGGTTTTCAGGGAACTGTTGATTTTGATCCCGGACCGGGCACTTACAACTTAACCTGTGTTGATTCAGATGATCTTTACATTTTAAAACTAGATGCGTCAGGTAATTTTCTTATGGCTCTCCAATTGGGAGGTGAAGGATTTGAGTATGTCAAAGACCTTACAATTGATAATACGAATGGTGATATATATGCGGCCGGATCATTTGATGGAACGGTTGATTTTGATCCCGGTTCAGGAGTTTTCAACTTAACTGCTAACGGGGAATGGGATTCTTACATTTTTAAACTAAACAGCACCGGAAATTTTCTTTGGGCAAAATCTGTCGGAGGTCCCAATAATGAAGTATTGCAATCAATAGCACTCGAAGCGCAATCAGCACACCGTGGCGTTTATGTTATGGGCAGTTTCTCAGGAACCGTGGATTTTGATCCGGGCACAGGTACCTATAACTTAACTTCAGCCGGCAATGAGGATCCTTACATCATAAAATTAGATGTTGGCTCCGGTGATTTTATTTGGGCAAAAAGGTTCGGCGACACACATACGGATATCGCTATCAGCATGGCGCTGGATAATGCAGGATGTCCATACTTAACGGGTTTCTTTTATAGTCCGGATTTGTCATTTGCCACCATTACCGGAACAACAACCTTTTCAAATCCCGATGGAAATTCAGATGCATTTGTTGTCAAGCTGGATACCACGATATCTACAGGAATTGTAAACATTGAAAGTTCGAACAGGATTTCCGTCTATCCCAATCCTGCCCTTGAACAATTAAACATCTGTTATCCAAACGCAAGCGGTAAAGCTTTACTTGTCTCGATCTCCGATTTTACCGGAAAAGTAATTTATCAAACCAATTCTTTACCAATAGGAAGGCTGGAAGTGAATACCCGTGATTTTGCCAATGGAATTTACCTCGTGCAAATACAAACAGAAGAATTAAGGGAAAGCATAAAAGTGGTCATTCAACACTGATATCCATATTACAATCTTCCACTATGAAAAAATCACGTTCCATAAGAAAGTTGCCCCTGTGCATAGTTTTTTCAATCTGGTTTTTATCATTGAATACTTATGCGCAACAAGCAGGCACCTTAGACTCCACCTTTGGAAACAATGGAGTAGTGTATTGCGAAACAAATTTTCCCTGTATTGCCAGTATTATTGATGCACAAAACAGGGTGGTGTCGTGGGGTAAATTCAATGACTCCACTTTGGCATTACACAGATATCTCATAGATGGAACAGCGGATGCTTCATTTGGCAACAATGGCCAACTGTTGCTACACAATGATAGTGCGATAATCAGCCTGCTGCAATTTCAAACAGATGATAAAATAATACTTGCGGGAAGCATTCCACATTGGCCGAATACCAATTTTAACTACGAAGATTTTTATATCGCCCGATTTCTGCCTGATGGAAGCCTCGATTCCCTATTTGGCAATCAGGGACGGGTGATACTGGACCTTGGTCAGACTGAGCGTGTTTCAGGCATAAACATACAGATGGATAGCTTGATATTGATATCGGGCAGCAGTGGCTGGACCATATGGACTATTTCGAATTATGATGTAGTATTATTACGTCTCCGGCCTGATGGTGCTTTGGATTCATCGTTCGCAACGAATGGTGTATCAATCACAGACGTTACCGAAGAGGGTTACGGTTCAACAGGCAGTAGTGACCTTTTAGTAAGGACGGATGAAAAGATCATTGTATCTGCACACAGCAGCTCCTTTATTTTGCTTCGATATAATGCAGATGGAAATTTGGATTCGTCTTTTGGAAATAATGGTATCGCTATCGATAGCCTCACTTCTTTGTTTGGTTTTGATATAGCAGTAGAAGATGATAATTCAATTCTTGTGGCCGGAGAAGAGAACTGCTTTGACTGTCCGTCAAGTTTGAGATTGAGTAAATACAAACCTGATGGTCTGATTGACTCGTCATTCGCTGTTTTTGGCAACTATCAATCAATAGGAAATTTTAATAATAAGGGTTTTTACGCTTTGCAAATCCAGAGTGATCATAAAATTGTAACTACAGGTTTGTTGAACGACAGCCTGGTGATGATGCGTTTCACACCACAAGGTTCTCCTGACAGCACATTCGGCGTGCAAGGAATGATGCGCAATCAGTTTGACGGGTTAAGCTGTACAGGCAATTTAATCTGCCTGTTTCCAAACGATAAAATTACCGTGGTGGGGTATGCAACGGACCAGTTATACTTCAGTAAAGTTTTTGTGGCCCGTTACAATAATGATATTATGAATGGCATGCTCTGCGAAACAGATGAAAATCAAAATGGTGTGTTAGTTTATCCTAATCCTGCAACTGACTTTCTTAGCATTGCTTTAACTGGTGACAGTAAAAAAGCTGATGTTATTGTCACCAGCAGCAACGGAAAAATTATTTACAAAAGCTTGGTAACACAAAAACAGGCACTGGAAGTAGATACGCGTAATTTTTCAGCAGGAGTTTATTTCGTTCAGATACAGACAGGGAAATATACGCAAACAAAAAAAGTGATAATCCAACATTGAATTCCAGGTAAAGTTCATCAGTCATGATGCACTCAGACTTCAAAAAAAGTTGCCACAGTGCAGCATTGCTTTTCCTTTTTTCAATCATTACATAGATAGGTTCAACGGGCAGTAGTCCCAGGTTCCTGAAGACACTGCAAATCCTATCAGATAACCAGCTAATTACTGGCGACTGTCTGTCGCCTGCCCTTTTTCCGAAAATATTTTCATGCCTGCATTCTGCAGTCCTCTACAGGTCACGGACAAAACGATAAGAGCAATGAACAATGCAGTGGATAACCTGCCATTATTGAAAATGTGTAATAGAGTTGTTAGATTCGACGTTACAAAATCTTACGTTATGAACAGCTGGAAAACTTCCTTGTATGCACAAATCATTTACATGGCTGTAACCGGGGCAGGATTATTGGCTACTCCACAACTACTCTCCGATTTACTCCATATTGGTCCGGTTGCCGAAATATGGGTGCGGCTGCTTGGACTGCTGGCCCTGCTGCTTTGCTTGTATTATTACCAGGCCATACAAAACGATGCACGATGGTTTGCACAGGTAAGTAGTTATGGAAGGTTTTTTTTCACTGCCGGCTTTGCCCTCCTTGCCTGGTTTTTTAATGTCCCTGTGCTTATCGCGCTGGCAGCACTGGAATTCCTGCTGGCCGTATGGACATGGCGGTCACTGGCTAACAAAGCGTAAGCCGCTGGCTGCTGAGTAGCCGGGGAAATTATTTTTCAAACTATGACAGAAGCCTTGGCAGGCTTCCTCTTTTAATGGAAGAAATGAAAGCGGTGCAGCGGATTTCACACCGTCTTTTACCTGCCAAACATCGCCTGACCTTCTTCTCCCTACTGCGCAATTTGGTTTTCAAAAATCTTTCGGATGGGGCAGGATGCATAACTGCGCAGGTTCCTTCCATTATTTCATTTTGCCGTATAAGCGCAACCTATTGTAGATTTTAAATACCGTCACAGCGGGATTTTTTCAGAAATATTCTTTTCTAATTACTTTCGTGGCGGTAAAAAATGGTGGCCATCCTGTCATCTGCGACCAACTGCTCTTAACTTTCATCGTCAAATGCATTCATCTTCCACTCCATCAAATATGACCCGTATGAAAATCACTCTCGCCGGCAACCGTTACAGCCTGATGCTGCCTGTTCTTTTCACTTTATTGTCTGTTTCACTGACCATTCCCACTGCTGCGCAGACTGCTTTTATCGGCGCAGAAATCCGCCCGCGGTTTGAAATTCAGCACGGCTACCGTTTCCCTCCTGACACCAGCAGTACGCCACAGATACTGGTATCACAGCGCACCCGCCTCAATGCAGGCTTCACCAGCGAGCGTTTCAATGCTTATATCAGCCTCCAGGATGCAAGAATATGGGGTGATGAGGTGCTCGTTTCTGATGTACCTTCCTTTGGTATGCATGAAGCATGGGGCCAGTATAACTTCAATAAAAAGATCGGGCTGAAGGTCGGCCGCCAGGAATTTGCTTACGACAACAAACGCATGCTCACCGATGGCGCCTGGATACAAATAGGCCGCGCCTATGATGCCGCCACACTGAAAATGAATCTCGGACAGGGTTGGAAAATGGATGTGGCCGGTTCATACAATCAGCAGGTCAATAACTATTTCGGAACTTACTATAACCTCAATAATCCCAAAACCCTAGACTTTCTATGGCTCAATAAATCAAAAGTGGATAGCACCTATAAATACAGTGCTACCCTGATGGTGATGGGTGATGGTTATCAGACGCCAGACACAAGTGGTGTTTATATGCGCTATACCTATGGTGTGAACACCAGCTTCGATCATCATAAATGGGGTGTTAATGTGGAAGCCTACGGACAAAGCGGAAAAACCAGGGCCATCAACCAGAGCGGCAACATCGTACCTGATTCTTTTCAAACCGTAAAAGCATTTATGTTTTCAGTAAATCCCTGGGTGCAGGTAACCAGCAGTTTCAGGGCAGGTATCGGCATTGATTACCTCTCGGGAAGTGATGCCTTGCGGGATTCTTCAGAAGGCGGCACCACCAATATGTTTAATTTCCAGTATGGAGCGGCACACCGCTTCTATGGCAAGATGGATATCTTCTTTAACCTTCCGCAAGGCACACGCAATGCCGGACTGGTTGACGCTTACCTGAATGCCAAATACACGTATAAGAAATGGGATTTCAACGGCGAGTTTCACCGCTTCCACTTACAGAATAATGTGGAAGACGTAGAAAATCCGGGAGAAGCACTGGATAAGTTCCTCGGCTCTGAGCTGGATTTGATTGTTACCAGAGAGCTTAGCAAAGAAGTGAGCCTGAATACAGGATTAGGCTTGTTCTTTCCTACCCGTTCACTGGAATTTGTGAAGACGTCCACCTTTTCGCAGATTGGCAGCCCCACCGTAACCGGTACCTGGTTTTATGTAATGCTCACCTTCAAGCCTATGTTTTTCCTGAAATCGTAAATTGATTTTCAACAGTAAAGCAAGACCGTGTAATTACATTTTGTTGTTGGTCTGACAGCCCGCATAATATTACAAAGTTCAACAATGGCCTCTGTTGTTGGACTGGTCTCCCGCTTAGCTTAACAAAGAACAACAACGACAACAACGGCGCCGACCAACAACGGCGACAGCATCAGTTGCTTAGAAGTCAACTCAATATCAAGCAATCATTATCAAACAATAATTGTCTGACGCCTGGAATCCGCAGAATGTGAGATAATCATTGATTCATTTGCTATGTAAAAGCAATACAGTATTGATTTGTATCCAAACATTCATTTTTGTTATTCATTGAAGATGCATTAATTTGCGGACATTAAAATTCTTCACATGAACAAATACGTTACCCTTGCCGATAAATTAAAAGGTTATTCTTTGCTGGCAGGTTCTATTGTCGCATCGTCATTTGCCGCACAAGGGCAGATTATTTATACCGATGTAAATCCTGATGTGGAATTAGGCGGCAGCGTTCCTTCCTCTTATCCTGAAGTGACTACCTATGGCATCGACATGAATAATGACGGGCACGTGGAATTTAAGGTAACCATGAACCTGAAAGCTCCGTTAGGCACCAATTTTTCATTCAATGAGAAGATTGATGCGGCTTCCAATCCAAGCAACCTGATTCATTCTTATACCATTGAATATGTTCCTTTCGCCTTTAAGGATGATTGTGGTGACAGCATCCCGTTCGGGCCTTCCTTCTATGGCTTCATCAATGTGAATTTTGCATTTCAAACCGCCGGAGCCGTTTCCTATATCTGGAATAATCAAAGCGACCGCGCGCTTGGCCTGAAATTTTATGATGGCACTGATTTTTATTTCGGATGGGTGAGACTCGACGTGAACACCAACGGAACGGTTCCGAATATTGTAATTAAGGATTTTGCGTATCAGCAAACGCCAGGTGTTAAAATTGCGGCTTGCGACACCGGCAGCGGGCTTCCGACCAACATTCACCAACTGTCGGCTGCACAGGCCATGATAGCTTATCCCAATCCTTCCAAAGGCAATGTGGTGCTGAAACTGCAGGAACCCATGAAAGGAAATACTGAAATTTCAGTGAAAGACGCCCTGGGCCGGGAAGTGTATGTTTCGAAAGTCAATCTGGCATCACAACAAAAAGAGTTACCCTTCGACTTCGCTCATTTCGCACCGGGCACTTATTTCATTCAGCTGGTCTCCGAAACAACTTCTTACACGGCAAAATGGATCAGGCGTTAGGATGATTCATGGGCGGCATAAATGGTGTCGCACCTGATCTTCTTATCCATCATCTCTTCCAACAATATTCCTATCATTCATTCATCACCGCTCCTGCCAAAAGCAAACATTAAGGCGGGCAGCCAAAAAAATAAAACCCATCTACCTTGAGAAACATCACCTTCCGACTGCTGACGATCATCGCACTTTTACACTTTTCAGTGGCTGCCGCACTGGCTTGAATACATCTCACCGAAGAACGGCTCCATCAATAACTTCCGCGACGCGAATATGATTTTGCGTAACGGTGCCCTGATGAATGCCTCTTCCGTAACGGCCGATAAGATCATCCTGAACGGCACGCAAAGCGGAATTGTTGCGGCGAATGTGGTGCTTTCCTCCGACGGCAAAACCGTTTGTATCACGCCTTCGCAGCCATTTCAGTACGGCGAAACAGTAACCGTAACCGTACAGGATGGATTGAAAACCTTAGCAGGACAATCGCTCAACGGAACGACCTACAGCTTTTCCATTCGCAAGCAGATGACGGCCGAACAACAACAACAGCTCGAAGAATATCTTGCCACACACGATGATGGCGGTTACTTACTCAGTGAACCGCGCGAATCCATTTATGTTCCCTACCAGGAAGCCAACAACCGCGACAATACTTTTAAATTCATCAACCTGTACACCAATAACAGTGCGGCCCTGGCTCCGGGTGAATTGTTTTTCCACCGGAACAGCGGTTCATCACCCACTACTGCTTCAGGTATCGGTTATGGCATCATGACCACTGATGCAGATTCCATTTTCTACCGTGCTTCCACTTCAGACGGTTCTAACTTTCACGTAAACCTGAATGGTGATCTCACCGCGCTCCGGTTGGATCCGGGTGTGGATACAGGCATCCTTGTATTGGATTCGTCTTATAACATTATTGATGAAGTGCATTGCAAAAACGGACTGGCACCCAGTCAGCATGAGCAATTGTTTTTCCCGGATGGAACGAAGTGGTTCTGCATATATGACTGGCAGGCCGGATGGGATTTGTCGCAGTATCCCGGAGGAAGCAGCTCCTGCACGGTAAATGTTTCATGGATCCAGTGTCTTGATGCAAGTGGTAATGTAGTTTTTGAGTGGAGAACGGATGAACATTTCCTTCCTTCTGACGCTACACCTGATATCAGCTTAGGTACAACTACCGTAGATCCCTGGCACATCAATGCCTTTTTCAAAGATAACGATGGAAACCTGGTGGTTTCGTTACGCAATATGGACCGTATCGTGAAAGTGAAGGTCAGCAACGGAAGCATCCTCTGGCAATGGAAGGGATTGAAATCTACGGACATTGACAACAACGTAATCATCACTACCAACGATCCCAATGGCGGATTCAGCCATATGCATAATGTTCAACGCCTTCCGAATGGCCATATCCTGATGTTTGACAATGGCAATTCACAACCATCGCCCAATCAACGTTCGCAGCCCAAAGAATATGTGCTCGATGAAACCAATCTGACGGCAAGTTGCGTATGGTATTACACGCATCCGCAGGTAAATGGGTTTAATATGTACACCCGCAACCAGGGAAGCGTGCAGCGTTTTGCCAATGGCAACACACTCATCGGTTATGGCTTGCCCGACAAACAAGGGCTACCGAACGGAGCGGAAATTGACGCGAACGGAAATATTGTCTGGGAATTCCGTTTCAAAGATTCCACCGAATATACTTACCGGTTATATAAGACAGAATGGGATCCGAATGTTGGTATTGGTGAGGTGAAAACAAATGCCAAGGTACTACAGGCTTATCCGAATCCTGGTAATGGCCTGATTTCCGTTACTGCCACTATTCCTTCATCGGGTAATGTAACATTCTCTGTTGTGAATCTGCTTGGCCAAAAAGTGTTTTCGCATACGGAGAAATTACGCACGGGAATGAATACCGTGTTGCTGGATCTTACCGGCCTGAACAAAGGAATTTATATTCTTGATATGGTAGCCGGAAAGATGAAGCAGGAACAACGGTTAGTGATTCAATAGCGGTATCTTTTGAATGACATCTGTGTAAGTAGCCTGGCTGAGTCCTTTACCTGGTGATTGTATCATGGGGAAGATGGATACCATTTTTTAATCGGCCTGCATACTTTTCCTGTTACGCAATTCATGCTGTCATATCCATATGGCCGATATCGTTATCCGCCATGCTGCCCGAGATTTTCGACGTGACGGAAAATCCTTCTTTTGTCCTTACCTCACTCACATAGAAGAAATCATTACCTTCGCCCGGCTTTTTTCTACCCCTGCACATGGCGCATTCCAACCACCCTGTTTTTATTGCGCAAGCTTTTCATTCCTTCCTGAAATGCTGCTTCCTGCTATTCACACTTTTATCAGCCGGACCGCTCACTGCACAGGTGCTTGATCTCCCTTCGGCAACGAACTTTGTTAAAGTGGGAGACCTCGATGTTTCCGGTAACCAGATTACAGTGGAAGCATTGATTAAATGGAGCGGTAATGCAGGAGGCAACGATGTGGTGAGTAAACACACCAGTCCTTTCAACGTTAACTACCTGTTGCGTCCATTAACTTTTGAGCTGACCACTTACGTAAGCGGCAGCAGCGGGCCAACGCAATTCATGCAGATGAATAATCCGTTCGCCCTCGTGACTAATCAGTGGTATCACATCGCAGGAACCTATGATGGCAGCCAGGTGCGGTATTATGTTGATGGTTGCCTTGTGATTGAGCTGCCTTTCAGCGGTAACCTGTGTCAGAATAATTTACAAACGGCCATCGGCGCACAAAGCACCAGCCAGGCGGAGCAATTCATCGGCAAGCTGGATGAAGTGCGTATCTGGAATGTTTGCAGGACAGCAGCACAAATTAAGGCTAACATGCTTGATCTGCCTTCACCAGCAACACAGGCCGGTTTGCTGGCCTATTACAAATTTGACAACGACCTGGTCAATGTACAGGGCAATTCAACATACGATGGCGTTACAGTAGGCGCGCCTCAATACCTGGTGGAAACCGTTTCAAATGATCCCATCGCCATCGACAGTGTTTCCGTGACAGCCGCCACCTGCCAGGCCATCCCAGATGGCAGCATCACCATATTTGCCAGTAATGCGAACCTTCAGTATTCCATTGATGGTATCAATTACCAGGGCAGTTCCTATTTCCCTGGACTTGCCGCCGGGTTTTATACCGTATTTGTGAAATCAACCGTCGGCTGCATTGTTGACAGCACCATTGAGGTGAGTATCGTCTATCCTCCGGTTTTACAAACGGTAACGGCTTTCATATGTGATGGTGACAGTTACCTGTTGCCCGGTGGAAATGTTGTAACAGTCTCAGGCATTTATGATGATACGCTGCTTGCCACCAATGGCTGCGACAGTGTTATCATCACCACTACGCTCACCGTCAACCCTGTAACCACACAGAATATTACTGTGGCCATTTGCCCCGGCAGCAGCTATGTATTACCGGATGGTTCAGTCACCCTGCTTTCCGGTATCTATATCGATACGATGTCTGCCGGTACCGGATGCGACAGCATCATCATTACCACGCTCACGGTGTTGACCGTAAACACGCAAACAATTGTTGTCAGCGTTTGCAATGGCGACAATTACGTTTTGCCATCGGGCAATACGGTTGCTACAACAGGCCTCTATACCGATACGCTGACGGCTTCCACCGGCTGCGACAGCATAGTGATCACCGATCTTTCCGTGCTGCCGGCCATCGTGCAAAATGTTTCAGCAGCTATCTGCGAAGGAGAAATTTACCAGTTGCCATCTGGTACTTTTGTTTCCGCCAACGGCATTTATACGGATACTGTTTTCTCCATCATTGCCTGCGATACCATCATCATCACCGATCTCCTCGTGCATGCCGCTTTAACCGACACCTTCAGCATCACCGGTATTACCTGCCATGGCGCAGCAGATGCCACTGTGCTTATCATCCCACAATCAGGCACAGCGCCTTATTATTTCGATTGGGGAATAGCAACCGTTGCCGACACTTCCTATGCAGAAAATCTCGAGCCCGGAAGTTACAGTGTGTATTGTGCTGATCACAATGGGTGCAGAGACACCCTATCCTTTGCGATAACGGATCCTGCGCTGATGACAACCTCAACAAGCGCGACTCCCTTATCACAATGGCAGTCGAATGATGCTACCGCCACAGCTACCGTGTCCGGAGGAGACGCACCCTACACTTACGAATGGAATTCCGATCCGCCACAATTTTCGCCGACTGCCACCGGCCTGGCCGCCGGCACTTATTATGTGACGGTGAAAGATGCCAATGGCTGCATCCTGACGGACAGCGTGGTGATTGAAGAATCTCCTGACCTGCTGGCCATTCCCAATGTCTTCACCCCAAACGGTGACGGCCTCAATGATTTTTTCCTTCCGCGCCTGTTGAATGTGAGAAGCTTTGAGTTGCAGATATTTAACCGTTGGGGCAAAATGGAATATGCAGCCACTGATCAGCAACCTGGCTGGAACGGAACGAATAAAGGTGCGGAGTCGGAGACCGGTATTTATATGTATCATATCACGGCAACATTTCTGGATGGCACTACTGTCACCAGGTCGGGCAGTGTAATTTTATTGCGCTGACGTATTTCAGTCGCCTGCCTCAAAATGCAATTTGCCTCTTACCGCTATTATTCCACCTGCATTTTTTCATTCCGGAAAAGATAGATGTTATAACCACTCCATCCCGGCCGCTCACAAGGCAGATCTTTTTTTACATTGCAGCAGGCAGCCGGCATCCAATAAAAACAACTCCGGATCCTTATTCATTTGTCAGCCATGTTTCCAGCCTATGACATTGCGGTGATCGGCGCCGGCGCTATGGGAAGCGCTGCTGCTTACCATCTGTCAAAGTCAGGGAAGAAAATCCTTGTACTGGATAAATTCTCACCGCCACATGCCTTCGGTTCTTCTCACGGACAGACAAGGATTATCCGTGAAGCCTATTTTGAAAACCCATTGTATGTTCCACTCGTGCAGCAGGCTTATCATTTATGGGAAAGGCTGGAGGCGGAATCCGGTAAAAATCTTTTTTTAAAAACAGGCGGACTCATGCTCGGGCACAAAGATCAAAAACTATTCAGTGGCGCCGCCCGCAGTGCACAGCAATTTGGAATCGCCTATGATTTTTTGGAGCAGGAACAGCTACGCAAACAATTTCCCATCCTGAAGTCAGACAGCTCAACTGTTGCCCTGCTGGAAAAAAATGCCGGCATTCTCTTTCCCGAAGAATGTATCCGCACACATTTAGAACTTGCCGCAGGTTCTGCCGTGGATTTTCATTTTAATGAAACGGTAACGGCACTGCACAGCAACAACGATGCAGTTACCGTCAGCACGGCACAGTCGTCCTACACAGCGCAAAAGGCAATTGTTTGCAACGGCGCGTGGATCACCACATTGCTGCCGGCCCTGCAGCTGCCACTGGAAGTAAAACGACAGGTTTTGTTTTGGTTCTCCTGCAACGGAGCAGCGGCTCGTCAATTTCTTCCGGCCGCCTTTCCGGTTTTCATCTGGGAGCATGCGCCGGGTAAAATGTTCTATGGTTTTCCTGATCTCGGCAGCGGTATTAAGATAGCAGTACATCACCGCGGGCAGTCAACTACCGCTGATAGCATCAACCGCGATGTTACAACGGCTGAAGTGACGGAAATCACGGAACTGGTCAACCGTCATTTTAATGCGGATCTCAACTGCATCGCTTCGGCGGTTTGTATGTACACCAATACACCGGATGAGCATTTTATGATTGATTATCATCCTGCGCATCACAACATCATCCTCGTGAGCGCCTGCTCCGGTCATGGCTTTAAGTTCAGCAGCGCCATCGGTAAAATAGTATGCGAGATGGCATTGGAAGAGCCCATGAGTTTTGATATCACACCTTTCAGGCTGCAAAGAAAATTTTCCTGAACGTTTCAATCAACCCGGATTATTTCATTGAAAAATCCGGGCTGATTGAATACTGGTTGAAAAAGCACCTTCTATACCGGCAAGCGACAACGCCGGATATTCAGTACATTCGGGTCAAGTAAAGATCAGCCTATGAAACCCATCATCCTGATTCCCGGCATCGAGGCAACAGCACTGGCTAATGCGAATACCTTTGACTTTGCCAGCATTTGGAATGCATATGATACCATTGGCACCGCGCTCGCCACAAAAGTCACTGGTCCTTATATCTCCGAGCGGCTGCAGCTCAATGCCCTGTATGATGAGAATGTGAGTTCTTTGATTGAGCGCAACCACATGGCACGACTTCCTTATGAACGGTCGGTGGTGAACCTCGCTGCCAAGCTCAGTGAAAACGGCGACAACAGCCCCATTTACCTTTTCGGCTACGACTGGCGCTTATCATGTGTGGTGAATGGAAAAAGGTTGTATGACTTTACCCAATACCTCAAACAGAAACTGGCTGTCAATAAAAATGATCCGTGTGAAGGCTTCCGCTTTCTCACCCACAGCATGGGCGGATTGATATTTTCATGTTACCTCTCCGAGCTGAAGGGCAAATACGATGACATCGATAAGGTTGTGATCACAGCGCCGCCCTTTCGTGGCTCACCCTATGCCCTCGTACATATGATCAAAGGTGACGGCGGAGTAAAAAGCCTGCTCAACAGTCTCTTTGGCCGCAATGAAGACATCCGCAAAGTGGTGCGAACCTACCCTTCCATCTTTGAGCTGCTGCCGTGGTACGACAGTTCCATCGTGACGGAATACAACCACAAGAATATTGAACTCACGCAGTTCAGCCAGTGGCAATCGAATATCGGTGATGACTATCCTGATTTATTCAAGGCACGGCTGAAAGACCTGGCCGATTTCAGGTGGAACAAAATGTTTCAGCTTCACAATCTGCCGGAAGAACTACGAACACGCATGATCATCCTCGCGGGCTCGGGCGATGATACCCTTACACAGTTGCAGGTGAGGAAGCAGGAAGGCAAGATCAGCAACTTCGTTATCATAGATGACAAAAGAAGCGTGAAGACCGGTCAGGGTGATGGCACCGTGCCTGTTCCAAGCTCAACGGTTTATAAAGACAGCGTGAAGACGCTGATCATTTTTAAGAAAGGTATTTTTTCAGAACCAACCGATAACCTCGACTACCACGGACTCTTTCTGCGTGACAGCCGCGTACAGAATATTGTGCAGCGCTTTTTTACCATGAATGTCTTATCCGCCAAGTTGCGCGAAGGCGCGCTCGTGACGCTGCAGGGCCCGAATCCGAACTGGTGGAAATCAATCGGTGACACGGTCGTGAATGCTTCACCATTTTGAGGTATGATAACCCCATGATGCTTTTTGAGTGAGTATGATGAACTCTATGATGCTTTTGAGTAGAAAATCCATGACGTAGACGTTAAGGGTTTGCCTATTTTAAGAAAAGAAAATGTTTCGCAAACCCTAACCAGATCGGGGTTAAATATTGATTATCTGATGTTGAATATCCATCCTCCCATATTCAACCATTCACCATTGAAATTTTCCCATTGCCTTCCTGCTCCTTTCCCACCAACCGACCAATTCAAAATTCTACATTTACCGGCTATTATCATGACGTCGGTTTTCACACTTTACAGGCTGACGACCTGATAACCTCCAGAAAAATGTCTGGATGCTATCCCTGCCACCATTTCATCAGCGCAGTGGTTCGATGGTCTTGCTGTTTGCCTCTTTATACCTCACCAACGATCTGCATTTCAGCATCAGTGATGCAGGTATCATCATGAGTTTCCTCGGTGCCGGAAGCATCCTTGGCAGCTACGCGGGAGGCTGGCTGACTGACCGGAAAAACTACCACGACATCATGATGCTTTCCCTGACGGGCAGTGCCTGCATCCTGTTGTTACTGCTGATCGTGACGAATGGGCATTGCCATAGCAGCCATCATCTTTTGCTATTCCTTTATGGCGGATATGTTCCGGCCGGCCAATGGCGCGGCCATCGCTTCCTATACCAATACACAGAACCGTACACGCTCCATTTCATTAGTGCGCCTGGCCGCCAACCTCGGCTTTACGGTTGGGCCGGCAATCGGTGGCGTAGTGGCCCTGCACCTCGGTTACCAATGGCTTTTCATTATCGACAGCATGACAAGCCTGATCGCCGCGCTGATGCTGTATGCCTATCTGCCGCGACAACAACAGCAAAGCGGAAGTATTGGCTTAATTCTCATAGAGGTTGAATGACCTGCACATCAGCCTACCGAGATGGGAAGTACCTTTTCTTCATTCTCCTTGTTGCTCTATATGGTATCTGCTTTTTCCAGATTGTTGCCACCATACCGCAGTTTTTCAGCAAGCAATGTCACTATTCAGAAGACACCATCGGCTGGCTGCTGGCCATCAACGGGTTGATAGTGGTGCTGGTAGAAATGCCACTCGTCACCGCTTTGCAGCGCCAGAAAAATATTTTCCGTTTCATCATTGGCGGCACGCTGTGCATACCCGTGGCCTTTGCCATGCTGCTCATCGGGCATTGCGTGCTGATATGGCCGGTGATCTACATCATCATCCTTTCCTTCTCAGAAATATTTGCCATGCCGTTTATGATGAATCATGCCTTGTCGCAACCACTGAAAGAACGGCAGGGACAGTATGCAGCACTCTATTCCATCGCCTTTGGCATCGCGCTCATGACGCTGCGCCACCCGTTGGGCTCGGCATTGCCGACCACCTGGGCTTTGATGCCACCTTCTACTCACTTAGCGTACTCAGTGTTGCGGTTGCCATTGGTTTTGCCTTGCTGAAGCGACGCCTGGATCACCCGATAAAAAGCGCCGCTGTGGAGGATGCTTAAGTTGGTTGGGAATGATCAGCTTAAGCGAAACCGCTTGTTTAACAGTGTGGAAATATCAAGTACATCCTGTTATGCTATAACATCCCATTTTCAGGTATTCATTAATCGTGAGCTTAATACAGTGGTCTGTTCATCTTGCAATTTACTTTCAGCAAAAATGAAATTTCATTTTAGGGGTAACATAACCTGCCCGTTTTACTATTGAGAAAGTAATGCAGGAAAAAATGAATGATGCGTTTGGGTTTGACTTCGTAAATTAATAGCAGGTAACAATAAAAACGTAAGGCTTTTTCAGACGAGTCAGCCACTTTTTTGACAACTCATTTACCAAAACAATATCTTAGTATCAAAATTCTAAATAAATGGAAAAAGACCTATTGAACCTTATAAAGCAAACGTAAAACTGATTCAGATAATCAGTTACGAATCCTTGAGAATACACGCAATGCTTGTGAGTGCCGCTAAAGAATTGGAAAAAGACCTGTTTATTTGGAACAGAGTTGAAGGCATCAAAAAGTGGGATTCAAAGGAAAAGTTTGAAGCAGAAGACGAAGAAGCACAATCTCCAGATTCTGCATTGACTTTTTCAAGAGAAAGACGATATTTTATTGCTCTTAGAGAAGATTTTCACTGACTTGACTGAGGATAAACCGAGTACAATAAAAACACTCAGAAACGTCGCTTTAAACAACTCTAAAAATAAGACCCTCATTTTTTCTCAGCCCTTTCGACAACTCTCAAGGAACTTAAAAAGAAGTTCACATTCTTGAATTACCTTATCCAAGCTTTGAAGACATAAAGCCATTTACAACAAGGTATGTAATGAATATGAAATAAAAAAATTCAGGCGAACCTGACAGCGACCTAATTGAAGCTGCATTGGGTCTGACAATTATGGAAGCTGAAAAGGCTTTTTCGTTGGCATACATTGAGAGCGGAAATCTTTCAAGCACAGAGGTTCTTGGTCATTCGTGAAAAGGAAAATGTGATTAAAAAAGCGGCTATCTTGAATATTATCACCCGAAAGAAACAATGACCGATGTAAGGGATTAACCAACCTGAAAGATTGGTTGATAAAACGAGGCAGAGGTTTTGACAAAAGGGCAAAAGATTTTGGCTTAACCTATCTGAGAGGTATTTTATTATTAGGCATTCCCGGAACAGGAAAAAGTTTAACAGCAAAAGCAATCGGCAACGAATGGCATTTTTACTTCGATTAGATATGGGTAAAATTTTCGGTGGCATAGTAGGTGAATCAGAACGGAATATTCGAGAAGCATTAAACATTGCAGGTTTATTGCCCCATCTATTGTTTGGATTGATGAAATTGAAAAAGGGATGTCAGGTATTTCTTCTTCGGGAAACACAGATGGCAGGACGACTGCAAGAGTATTGGGAACTTTTCTTACTTGGATGCAGGAAAAATCGAAACCCGTTTTTGTGGTTGCAACAGCGAATGACATTTCTCAACTTCCCCCTGAACTGCTTCCGGTGTTATGTGTAGATGAAATCTTCTTTGTCGATTTGCCAACTGAAAAGGAAAGAGAAGAAATCATCAAAATTCATTTGAAAAGAAAAACAGAAAAACCGAAAGACTTTAATACAAATGAACTTGCAAAAAGAGTAAAAGGGATTTTCAGGAGCAGAATTAGAAGAAGTTGAGCATTATTTCAGGCATATGATAAGGAAAAGAGAGGTTAATGATGATGACATCAAAGAAGCTATTGATAAAACATTTCCGCTCTCAAGAACAATGCAAAAACCATTGAAAATGCGAAAGTGG
>JBGAWA010000041.1:0-34761 GCA_044227805.1 Chitinophagales bacterium
TTAAAATCTTATCTGTTAAAGCTAAGTCTGTTTTTTGTGAGAGTTTTTTTAAAACTATATCTTGTTTTTCTACTGTAAGATTAAAATCTTTTGCCAAAGATACATCGTGATACTGCAAAATGCAAGCATTATGCCACTTATTTTGTCAAAAACCTTGTTACTAATTGGTTTTCAGTCAATTAATGAAAACATGAAATGTTAAATTTGCTCCCACGCCTATTTCAAACTACAATAGGAAGGAGCCTTTATTTAGTTTCCCATCGCTTGCTTGCAGCTTTTTTGGCAATTTCCTTTCTCTTTGATGCCGATAACTTTTCTGCCCTTGCCTTACCACCTTTCAATCCTCCTAATCTTCCCAATTCTACAGCAGCAGGATTTTTACCTTTATACTTGTCCGGTTCATTAATTTCACCTGTTGATAGATCAACTATAAACTTTGCTAACTGGTTTGTGTCGCGGGGACGTTTTGGAGTATTTGCCATATCTCAAAGATACAACGGCAAATTTGAGCGGTCAAGCATAAAAGGGGTTAAAAATCAAAATGAGTCACTACCTACTGCCGGATTATCCCTGTGCATAACTTATCAGCCTAACCGGCCAGTTTTCAATAATAGTGAACATTAATATTTGATCTTTGAAATTAGGCGAATATTGATTAACTTTTCCACCCAAACTTACATTGTATGCTTCCTGATTATTTTGCAATTCTGGGTATTCCAAAGGATGCCAGTGAGATGGAAATCAAACGTGCCTACCGCAAAAAAGCAAAGGAATACCATCCAGCCACCAACCGTTCGTCTAACTCACTTGATAACTTTATTCTCGTAAATGAGGCCTACGAGATCCTGATTCATAAGAATACACATGAAATTTACCTGGAGGATTATAATACCACCAAGGATCCACTTCAGTTTGAGGTGTATTATTATTGGATCAACAATGCCAGGACAAGAGCTGCGCAACATGCGGCTATGTCAGAAAAAGAATTTCTTCATACAAAATTTTACAGGAATACTTACCTGTACTCTTATCCAACGTTGATTGTTTTCATGATTGTAGGAGCTATCTTACTGGTCACTCCATTTGTGACAGTGGTTTTGGCGCAGCATACCATGGGCATCTACCTCATTCTTGGTGTGATCTTTATCGCATGGCCGGTAGGGTTGTATTTTTTTGTTCAATCAGCCATTGGCTTCCAGTCTATGAAGAAATACATGCATTAGGTATTTCCCTTTACATGTTATTTCAAATGCAGTGCAGATTTACGCCTCCTTCAATTGTACGTTACGGCTGATTTTTTCATAGAAAAGCTCCTTTAGCGGTGGCGTTGATATAATAAGGGTTTGCTCATTGCTATCATAAAAAATAGTTCATGGACGCTAAACCATTCTATAGCCGAACCAATTTCTTCTCAGTATTGAATCTGTAATATGGCTGTTCAACCATTTTTTGCAGTTTATTGGCAGGTGCCTGATGAATTGTTGTGTTGTTGAATTTCTGTTATTTCAATGAAATGCCGTAGGTTTGAATCCTGCATGAAAACATTCGTTTGTATTATTTCCCTTTTACTGGTTTTTATTGATTGGCAGCCATTGATGGCACAAAGTCCCCGATTGATTCAATACAGTGGAGTCGTTCTTTCAACCGATTCAGCCACTACACCGGTACCATTCGCAAGCGTTTATAACCGCAGCATACGATTAGGTGCCATTGCCAACTACCAGGGTTTTTTCACCTTCGCTTCAAGGGTAGGCGATACGATTGAGATCACCTCTGTCGGCTATCAAAAAGGTTTAGTGGTAGTGCCTGACATTCCGGATAAGGAAAGTTATACCGCGCTCATCTTTCTGCAACCTGAAATAAAAATGCTGCCCGAAGCGCGTGTGTATCCCTGGTTTTCAAAAGATCAGTTCAGGGATGCCTTCGTGCATCTCAACATTCCGGATGATGACCTTGAACGTGCCAGGAAAAACCTTGATGCGAACAAATTGCGCGAGCTGGGTGAGACCCTGAAGGACGGTACGCTCAGTGCTACAAAATCATTACAGAATTACTCGTACACTTACTATTATGCCGGGCAATATCAACCGCAGGCGATACTCAGCCCCAGCGCCTGGATGCAGTTTTTTAATGCATTGCAAAACGGCGCATTCAAGAAAAAATAAGTGATGGCTGCGAACAGTTATTTCTTTTGGGGAAATTTCATCTTGTAGTCTACCTCCACTAATCCTTTCGAGATATTTTCCATTTTCTTCTTCAGCAGTCTTTTTTTCAGAGGCGTTAAATGATCGGTGAACAAAACTCCCTCAATGTGATCATATTCATGTTGAATTACCCGCCCTGCCAATCCACTAAAGACTGTACGGTGTTTATTAAAATTTTCATCCTGATATTCGAGGGTAATCTCATCCGGTCGTTCAATATCCTCCCTGATCCTGGGTATGCTCAGGCAGCCTTCATTGTAACGCCACTCCTCTCCTCCTTTCTCCAGGGCCTTCGCATTGATAAATACTTGTTTTATCCCGCTTTCGCCTTTAAAATCATGCTCGGGATCCTCTTTGTCCAGGTTTTTTAATACGGGCACCGTGTCCACAATAAACAGCCGGATTCCATGTCCTACCTGTGGTGCAGCAAGGCCGATTCCGCTTGCGGCGTACATCGTTTCAAACATATTGGCAATAAGTTCAGCCAATTGATGATAGTCACCGTCGATGGCCATTCCCTTTTTCCGGAGTATCGGGTCACCGTAAGCTATGATGGGCAGGATCATTTCTGAAACGAGGATAAATATGATTGTAAAATTATTACTGCGCTCACTTTATCCACCATTGCCTTATCTCTTCGCGCCTTTTTATTTTTACCGGCAGCCAGGATAGTTTGCATGGCGATGCGTGACGTAAACCTTTCATCCATTCTTTTCACCTGAATTGCAGGATACTTTTGCTGAAATATGGCGATAAACCTGTTGATATCAGCACTTATTTCCGATGGAGTATTATCCAGATTTTTAGGCTCACCGATCACTACACATTCCACTTGCTCGCGCAGAAAGTAATCACTTAAAAAACTGAATAGTTGCTTTGACTCAACAGTGTCCAACCCGGTGGCAATTATCTGTAACGGATCGGTGACCGCTATTCCTGTTCTTTTCAAACCATAATCCAATGCAAGTATCCGTGCCAAGAGTGCTGCTTAGTATATATCGATCAAAACAAAGATGGCAAAAATAACACTGGCTATGCCGTTGGTGGTAAAGAAAGCCACATTCACTCTTGCAATATCATCCGGCTTTATGATCGTATGCTGATAGATAAGCAAGGCCGTGAAAATTGTACAACCCACCCAATACCAAATACCTAGCTCACCCATTGCGCCGAATAAGACCAGGAAAGCAATACAAACTAAATGTGCTGCTGATGAAATCATCAAAGCCCCCTCCTTTCCCATCCAAACCGGTACTGAATGCAAAGCATGCTCCCTGTCAAATGAAAAATCCTGCAAAGCATAAATAATATCAAAACCACTCACCCAACATAGTACCGCAAAACCCAGCAAAACGGGTAGCATATGAAAAGATCCTGCAACGGCAAGATAGGCGCCGACCGGTGCCAGCGCCAATCCCAGTCCTAATACAAAATGGGACAGGTGTGTAAACCTTTTGGTATAACTGTAACCGAGAATCACCAGTAACGCAACCGGTGACAGCATAAAACAAAGTGTATTGATGAAATAAGCACAACTGATAAAAGCAAGCAGGCAAGCCAATGTGAATAACGATGCACCCGCTTTTGAAATGATGCCTGCCGGAATTTCACGGGTTGCTGTTCGTGGATTAGTGCGGTCAATTTTTTCATCTGTCAACCTGTTAAACGCCATGGCGGCACTCCTGGCAAATGCCATACAGCCGAGTACCAGGAAAAATTTTTCCCAGCTAAAGGAAAATCCTTCCAGCCAAACAGCCAAAAAAAAGCCGATCATCGCGAATGGCAAGGCAAAGATGGTATGGCTGAATTTTATCAGTGACAGATAGCGCTTCATTATTTCTTTATCACATTGGCATTTATAGTAAGCACAGTCTGCCGCGGTTCGGTGTTTGCTGTTACGGCAATACTTTTATTTTGTAATCCTTCTTTGCCGGCACTATTGAACTGTACCTCTATAGTGGATTCACCACCCGGCGGAACCGGTTCTTTAGGATAGGATGGTATCGTACATCCGCAGGAACCATGAGCATTTGAAATAACCAGCGGATTCGAACCTGTATTCTTGAACTTAAAAGAATATTTCACCACCTCACCTTTTTTCATGTCCCCAAAATCATGTTGCATCTCCTCAAACTTTATGGTGGTAAGTGGCTGATCTCCCAACGGTGGTATAATGGAGGTTGAAGATTCCTGCGGCGCAGATTCTGTTGCCGGTGCATTCATCTCCGCACCTGCATAAGGAAAATTATGTGCTGCCAGCCGGTCATTTCGTTCCTGAACAAGGTTCAGGATGTCAATGACGGTGATAATAAAAACACAGATCGTGATGACTGCGAGCGAAAAGGTTTTGATGTTTTCGTTCATGGCAATGAAGGTTATTCAGCGGCAAAAATAAGATGTTTTCGCTCGCATTTTCTACCTGGAAAAATGCTGCCTGATTGCATAGAAATCTATTACGCGAACGATGCTTTCACTTCAGATAAACAATTATATCAATGACTCAACCGGTTTTAGAGCGCAAAATATGGGGTTAAACCGGTTACCTTCAGGAAGTGCATTAATCCGGAAACAGGAAGATTAATCGGCAGAAGACCTTTCTTAACGCGAAGTTTATCCATATTGTCCATTGCGGCTGAAAGTTCATTACCATTTCAGGCCAGGCAAGGGTGCCACATCAAGCCGTTCAAAATCCCGTGCAAGAAGTTTATAATACCCGGCTATTGCAATCATTGCCGCATTATCAGTGCAATATTCCATCTCCGGTATGAAAACAGACCAGTCATTTTTTGCAGCTAACATATTAAGCTCTTTGCGGAGCCCGGAATTTGCGGCTACCCCGCCCGCAATGGCAACCTGCTTGATTTTATATTGCCGCGCAGCCTGCTCCAGTTTATTGAGCAATATAGTCACGATTCTATGTTGAACGGAAGCGCAGATATCATACAACCTTCTTTCAATAAACAAAGGATCATTCTTCTTTTGATCGCGTAGAAAATAAAGGATGGATGTCTTTAATCCGCTGAAACTGAAATTGAGTCCTGCAATTGCCGGCTCCGGAAATTTGAATGCCATACTGTCTCCCTTTTGCGCATAAGTGTCTATCAGCGGGCCGCCAGGGTAAGGCAGATTCAACATTTTAGCAGTCTTATCAAATGCCTCTCCTGCAGCGTCATCAATTGTTTCACCTACCACCTCCATCTGAAAAAAGTCTTTCACCAGGACAATTTGTGTATGACCGCCGGAAACCGTAAGGCATAAAAAGGGGAAAGCAGGTTTGGGATCATCAATGAAATGGGCGAGTACATGAGCCTGCATGTGATGAACGCTGATTAAGGGAATATGAAGAGACCATGCCAACGCCTTCGCGAATGAACTGCCAACCAACAGCGATCCCATCAAACCAGGACCAGCGGTAAAAGCTACTGCATCGAGTTGTTCCTTTGCAACCGATGCCTGTTGCAAGGCTGCATCCACCACAGGCAGTATGTTTACCATATGAGCACGGCTGGCCAGTTCAGGAACAACTCCTCCATAGATGCCATGAACAGGTTGTGAGGCAATGATATTTGAAAGTATCCTTCCATCGCAAATCACTGCGGCGGATGTTTCATCACAGGAAGATTCGATGGCAAGCAGATACACAGGTATGGAGTTCGGCAGGATGTTTGCAAAAATAAGCCGTAATTTTGTTAATCACTGAAACACTTATCCCCTGCAGGTTTGAGCACCTTCCGCAAAATTGGGAATATATTATTGATCGTGCTGGGGATGATCCTTGTGCTATCAGGAATACTTGCAGCAAGGATTGATAATCCAAAATTTCAAAGTTATATCGGCGACAAGGTGGTCAACTACCTTTCAGGCATGCTGCATACTGAAATCAGGATTGGCAGTGTGAACTTTCGCTTTTTCGATCATTTAGTGCTGCACGACATACTGATCAGGGATTTAAACAGCGATACGCTGGTAGCAGCTAAAACCATTGATGTTACCCTTGGGCTGATTGACCTGATCCAAAGAAAGTATGTTATTAAAAAAGTAAAACTGGATGGAGCTACCGTATTTCTTCACAACCCCAAAGACGGCGAAGCCTTCAATTTTCAGTTTATTGTTGATGCCTTCAGCAAGAAGGGACCTTCACCCATAGAAACGACACCGCCTGTGCTGAACCTGGGTGCAGTACTGCTTAACCAGGTTCACTTTGTGATGCTTGATGAATATAATGATGTACTGCTGGATTTTCATCTCCCAAAGTTAACTATTGCGGTACGGCAATTAGATCTTGCCAATTCCACCATTGCCCTTCATGATCTGACCTTTGAACGGGCCGATCTGAAAATAGCCAAACTGCAACGTTACATTGATCCCAACGATACCCTGTCAGCTATGGATACTGCCATAGTCCACCTCAATACCAAGCCGCTGAAACTGCTGGTTTCAAGATTCCGCTTCCGGGATTCACAGTTCCAATTTGATGATTTGAATGAACCAGCTACAGATACCGGATTCGACGGGTTTCACCAGTTATACAGCGATCTTAACATGGAAATCAATGATGGTTCCATGGTATTGGATACTATTAAAGCCAGGATCAGGAACATCAGCTTCAGGGAAAAATCAGGTTTTATCGTGAATCACCTCGAAGCAAATGCAACGGTAACGCCGGTAGAGGCTATTGCTGATCAGCTTAAAATTGAAACACCGTACAGTTCAGTGAATAATTACTATTCCATGAGCTACCGGAATTTTCATTCCTTCTTCGATTACAATTCGGCCGTAACGATGAAAGCCTTGCTGAGCGAAGCGAGCATCTCGCTCCAAGACCTCGTTTACTTTATGCCTCAGCTGCAAAAGATTGCCGGCACAGTGCTCACCTCAGGCAACTTCCATGGTACGGTCGATAACCTGAAGGGCAAGGAAGTCAAACTTCAAACGGCTTCGCTCACCCGCTTCAGCGGAAGCATGGATATCAAAGGCCTGCCTGATATTGCCGCTACCTTTATTGACTTGAAAGTAAATCAACTGGTGACCAGCGCCGAGGATGCCAAAGTAATAGTCACCGGCTTGAATTTACCAAAAGAATTCAGCAAACTGGGCACGGTGGATTTTAATGGATCCTTTACCGGCTTCTTCAACGACTTCGTCGCTTATGGGGTGATAAATTCTAAGATAGGCCAGGTGAGCACTGACCTGAATATGAAATTCAATGAAAAATATACCAATGCCTCTTACTCCGGCAACCTGGCCATGAACCAGTTTGACATTGGCAACTATGCAAATGCCGACAGTTTGTTGGGCGCCATCAGTTTCAACGCAAAAATTACCGGCACCGGCCTTAAGATCGCTGATCTGGACGCAAGTATGAATGGAGAAGTACAACAGTTGCAATTCAACGGATATAACTATCAGCACCTGTTAGTGGACGGAACATTCACCAAAAGGCTTTTCACGGGTAATGTGAAACTGCATGATGAAAATCTGAATCTTGACTTTACCGGTCTCGTTGATCTGAACCAGGCTTTGCCAGTATATGATTTCCAGGCGGATATTACCGATGCAAGATTGAACAAGCTGCGATTTACGGACAGCGCTTATGTGGTAAGCACCCACCTCAATATGAATATGAAAGGTGATAATATTGACAACCTGCTTGGCAATGCAATCGCCTACCATACCCGCTTTTCCAAACATGGTCAGTCACTCGATCTGGATACTGTTTTTCTGAAGATCCATGAATCGGGCGGATCAAAGCATTTTATGCTGGAGGCGGATCAGGGAAAAGCCGTTTTTGACGGACACTTTTTACTGACCAGGATTCCCAATTCCTTTCTGGCGGTGCTGGATTTTTACTTCCCATCATTACCTTATGAGGCAACTGCAGTACCTGAACGGCAGGATTTTGATTTTGATATTGCATTGCATGATGTCTCCGGAGTGCTGCATTTTTTCTTTCCGGGATGGAGTGGATTCAGTGAAAGCGCTATACATGGCCATTTCAATTCCCTCCACAACGCCATTACTTTCACCGGTAAGATTCCATCCTTGCGCTTCAAGAATCTGTTTGTGGACACATTGGCGATTGAGGCAAATACCACACAGCAGCAGTTTCAATTCAGTGCGATTTCCAGCGATCTGCAAATCGGCGATTCCCTATCAGTCATTCATCCGGGAATCGAAGTAAACGTATCGGGTGATTCGGCACTATTTAAATTATCTGGCGCTAATATTCCCCAGAACACATACATGAACCTGCAGGCTTTGGTAACTGGCGATACTTCGGGTATCCTGCTGAAAGTATTGCCATCAGATTTAGTGTTGAATGATAAACGGTGGCTGGTTTCCCCCGACAACCTGCTGCATTATGCCGATGAGCGGTTGCGCTTCCATCACTTCACACTGCAACATGACAACCAATCACTCACGATCACGAATATCAATCTTCGTCCACGTGCCACCAACCTGCTTTTGGATTTCAACAATATTCCCATTGCCGACCTGTATCATTTCGTCCGGCAGGAGGGCTTTGAAGTGGACGGGAATCTCTCCGGCACCATGGAAATATTAAACGTGTTTCACTCTCCTCGTTTCCAGGCTAACATGCAACTAACCCCCTTAACAGTCAACAGGCGTTCCATTGCAGCATCGAGCTTGAATATGAGTTACATTCCTGAAACCGATGAAGTCATTACCGAATGGCTACTCACAGATGTGCTCTATGAGGTGAAAGCTACCGGCTCCTATTTTCCGCGGCGGCCTGACGACAAAATGAATTATACACTTGATATAAGAAATTTTGATCTCAGTTTTTTTGAGACACTGCTTCCCGGTTTTTTCTCCAATACCACCGGTTCGGCATCAGGCATACTTCATCTTACCGGAAATCCCGAAGCGCCGGAACTGACCGGTAAACTTAACATACCATTCTTATCACTGAAGATTGACTACCTGCAAACCACTTACAAGACTTATAATGAAACCGTCACATTTAACTCGGGCAATATTGATATTGGTAAAATGAAGCTGGTGGATACCAATGAAGATGAAGCGACTGCCACCGGACAAGTGGTGCATGATCATTTGAACAAATTCATTTTTAATCTTGCTGTAAATACCAACCGGATACAGGCATTGAATACAACAGAAAAAGACAATACACTCTTTTATGGCACTGCAGAAGCTTCCGGTATCATTCAGTTCATAGGCCCTGTAGAGAATATGGAAATTCGCGCAAGCGTTGCCTCACTGCAGGGAACCAGCATTGCTGTCCCAATCAATTCAGGAGCCGGTATCGGCGACCGTTCATTTATCCGGTATGTTAAGCGTGGCATTGATACTGTAAGCTTTGCCTCCAATGCCAGCGAATTACTTCAGGGATTGCGATTGAATTTTGATATGGACATCACCCCTGATGCAAAGATCAGTATCATCTTTGATCAAAAAGCCGGAGACATTTTGACAGGCACCGGGAATGGCAATATCAGGATGGAGATTGATACAAAAGGAGATTTCAACATGTATGGTACTTACACTATAGCGGAAGGTGATTACCTGTTTACACTCCAGAATTTCTTCAATAAATTCTTTACGATTGATGAGGGAGGAACCATTTCGTGGACCGGTGATCCTTATGAGGCACAGATTAATATTGATGCCCTCTATTCCACTAAAGCATCGGTTTATGACCTCGCCGTTGGCTCCGGCATTACTTTTTCCGACCAGGAAATCAAAGACCTGCAGCGACATGTACCCGTGAGAGTAGCCTTGAAACTCAGCGGCTCATTACTTTTGCCTGATGTCACCTTTGACATCTTGCTGCCAGATGAAACAGCGCTCAGCAGTGCGGCTTATCAGCAGGTACAGAAAGTGAAACAGGATGAAGGAGAATTGAATAAACAGGTTTTCGGATTACTTATACTGAACAGGTTTCTGCCAACCACTTCCGGGACAGGAAATCAAAGCATCGGATCAGATGTAAACAACAGTGTGAGCGAATTTCTACTGAACCAGCTGAGCTACTGGACATCACAGATACGCAATGACATTGATGTGAACCTGAATTACCAATCCTATGAAGCGAAGCTGAATTCAACCAATCCCAATGACTATACAAAAAGGAATGAGCTGGAGGTGGCATTAACGAAACGCTTTTTCAACGACCGGTTAGCGCTGGAGGCCGGTGGCAATTTCGATTTTGCAGGTTCCAATAATACCGCTGCCCCCACAACCGGCTCCACCAATGTGGCAGGTGATTTTTCAGTTGACTATAAAATTACACCCGATGGCAGGCTCAGCGGAAAGGCATTCAGCAAGAGCCAGTATGATGTGGTAGATGAAAGATATAAAACCAAAAACGGTGTTGCACTTTCCTATAAGCGAGAGTTCAATAAATTCAAAGATTTGTTTCAGAAGGATCAGGAAAGAGAAAAACAAAAACAAGAACGCCGCAGACTTAAGCAACAGCAAGAGATAGAGAAAAAAGAAACTGAAGTTTCATCCGTTCCAACCCATTAAGCCGCCTATCTTTTTTGCATAACTTCTTTCCGAAAAGACCTGTAACGGGTAAAAACCAATACGGTTTGTCATTTAACCCGGATTTTTCAGTGGAAAAATCCCGCTTCGCTACGACTAAGAACTGCTAAGGGTTTGCTCAATTTGCCAAGAAAAGAAAATGTTTCACAATCCCTAAGCAGTTCTACGTCGGGGTTAAACCCGTTGCCGTTTTGAACTGAAAAATGCGGGTTTAACCCACATTATGTATCGTAAACAAAAAAACCCGCCGGTCATCATCGGCGGGTCTGCAGGCTGTTCTGTCCTTCGGGTTTACTTTCGAACTGAAAATTTCCCGGAAATCAACGTTTTATCATTCACATCTTTCAGCTGATAGAAATAGATCCCATCGATCAGCGATGCAGTTGACAGCACTATACCTTGTCCGGCGACCTTTACCTGTTTCACCTTATTCCCCAACACATCAAACAATTCAGCGGCAACCACCTGGTTATGATCCGCTAACTCAATGGTGAATTGATCACGCGCCGGATTAGGATAAGCATTCACCACAAGCGCGGAAGGTTTCACATCGTGAATACCGACATTGAAAGTATAATTTAAATCATCCACATACAGCACACTGCCCACCTGCGCCGTGAGAAAAGCGGATGAAGTCAGTGCCAGCACGAATGCCGTATCCGGAGCATCAGCAGAAAAGTAAAGCACATTAGCTGTAAATTCCTTGTAAACACCTGCCGTTGATTTACCAAAATAAGGAGCGATACCAATCGTGTCACGCTTTGTTCCATTCCACTTCGTGAACAAGGCTAACAAAATACAGGAGTCATTATTCACCGGCGCATACTTAAACCATCCCGTAAAAGCAACAGGCCGTTCCGTGTAAGGGTAACCGCCACTTAATGTAAAAGTGGTAAGGTTCACCTCCGCATTGGTGCCAATTCCACCGGGAACCGGAAAAACGCCAAGCCAGGTTGTTCCTACCATCTTCGCAGCAAAAGATCCGCCGTGTGCGTCAGCATCCTTAGTGACATTTATAGTCGGAAAGAAAAATGAGTTGGTGGAAGTAAAGTAGGCAAGTGAATCATACCCCGTTACCGGAATCCATGTTTCCATATCACCATTCGGGATATTCTGCGCATAAGCAGCAATGCAAAGTGAAGAGATGAGAACCAGCAAAAGTGCAATTTTTTTCATAGCCTGTTTTTTTTATGAATCGTTCGGGTTGGATAAATTTAACCAATCGTCAAATTTATAAGTAATTAGATTAATGTTGCAACAACCTCCTTCAATTTTTGCATATCCGGATAATCACCGGGTGATTTCAAGATTTCCATATAAACAATCTTACCCCGCCGGTCAATCACAAACGTAGCACGTTTTGAAACGCCACGGTATTCAAAAGCAAATGTTTCTGCAAGCGAATCGTAGAGCGGAGCTATTTCTTTGTTAAAATCAGACAACAACGGGAAACTCAGTTTATGCTCATCCCTGAACTGTTTATTCGTAAAAAGTGAATCTACGCTAATACCAATCACTTCCGCGTTCAGCTTTTGATAGTAGGAATAGTTCTCTCCCATTTCACACATTTGCCTGGTGCACACACTGGAAAATGCAAAGGGAAAAAAGAGTAAAATCACATTTTTTCCACGATAGCTGCTTAGACTGACTTTTTGCTTATGGGTGTCGTACAAGGCGAATTCCGGTGCTTCCTGTCCAATCTGAATGGGCATATATCAATTCTTTTTGTTGATCATGAAGAAGGGGTGAAATTAAACCGGATTTTTCAATTGAGGATTATGGCTACTCTATAACCTATAACATTACGGGTTCATGAAGCATTTGCACCTTGCAATGCTGTCAATAAATAAAGTCTCACTCAACTCATGAAAAAAAACGCACCGCATAAATAAATCAAAAGCATTTGATAACTCACGGCATCTTCACAAACTTTCCGGTGTATGCGCGGTCCTGCCCCTTCAACTTATAGTAATAGATGCCTGCAGAAAAGCCTTGCAGCGGAATTTCCAGGCGACTGTGTGGCAGACAATCTTCCCGGGTCAGTACAACAACTCCTTTTGAATCATAAATGTGGAGTGTTGATTTGCCCGTGCTATTCAATTCCATCATCAATATATCGGTCGCAGGATTGGGATAAGCCTGCACCTGACTGTGATATTCTTCCTGCTCATCAATGCCTGTTAGGTTACTGATGTCAATTGTCCAGATACTTCTTGCAAAGGTTCCTGCCAATAACCGGTTCGTAACAGGATTAAGTTCAATATCATACACTGCCATCACCGGCATATTGTTCCCCAACCGGTACCATTTTGTTCCTCCATTTTCCGTATAGTAAACACCCCCATCAGTGGCAACAAAAATTACTTCTTCGTTTCCGGGAAAGACCATTACATCATTTATCGCCCATTGTGGCAAATCTCCGGAGATGTCAATCCAGCTCTGGCCATTGTTGAGGCTTTTATGGATATGTGGAATAAAATCATTGTACTTATATCCGCTGTGTGTTACATAAACAGCATTTGTCTGATTGGGAGAAGCCAGGATGGAAGTAACATACCGGTCGGGCAGGCCGGCTGTTGAATTGATCCAGCTGCTGCCATCCAATGAACGCCAGACATTTCCATCGCTGGTACCTGCATACAGGTAGTCTTCGTTCAATGGCGACTGTGCGAGAGTGGTAATCACATGAAATCGATCACCATAAATAACGCCATCCGTTAGGTCGGAGCTTATGGCAGTCCAGGTTCCATTTGGCGCACCAGTTCTTTTATAGACACGATATGTTCCACAAAAGAATATGGTATGGCTCAGGGGCGACATGATATAAGGCATATCCCAGCTCAAACGATCATTGAAATCAATTCCATTGGTGAAGTCATCAAAGCTCAATCCGCCATTGTTTGTGTACGCCAATCCGCCATATTGTGTTTCCACATAAAACAGATTGCTGTTTACCGGATCAAATACAGGCTTGAATCCATCACCTCCGTAAATACGCTCCCATGTATTGATGGCCGATGCATTACCTCCGGTAGTGCCGTTATCCTGTGCACCGCCGAAAACTTTTTCCGGCTGAAAAGGATTGCAGGCAACATGATAAAACTGCGTATTGGGAATATCTTCCGCATCCGTCCAACTTGCACAGTTATCGGTTGTTTTATACATGCCACCATCCGTGCAGTAATAGAAAGTATTACCATTTACAAAATCGATATAGTGGCCATCAGCATGCACTTCATAAGTCCACCAGGGAGGAGTAGCCGACGACCAGCTGCTTCCGCCATCAAATGACTTTTGAAGGTCAACACCGGGAATATAAAGCTGATTGTCGTTGGTCGGATTTACATAGATCTTACCGAAATACCAGCCTTGTGTCCCAAAAATACCATTATCGAAATTGCCAGTTGCATTAGTCCAGGATGATCCGCCGTTGGTGGTTTTGTAAACACCTTGCAGCACCAAGGTAGTGTCCACAATCATCGCATATAGTTTAGAAGGATTTTGCTGTGAAATGGCAAGCCCGATTCTGCATGTATTGAATGAAGGCAGCCCATTCGTAAGCGTCGTCCATGTATTACCTCCATTCGTTGATTTGTAGATGTGTGCATCTGGACCATACACTACTGTTGACTGATTATTCCTGATACGGTTCCAGCTGGCAGCATATAATATCTGCGGATCAGCCGGGCTCATTACCATATCGATTATGCCGGCATCTTCATCCACAAAAAGCACCTGGTTCCAGTTCAATCCGCCGTCAGTTGACTTATATAAACCACGATCAGCACTTTCAAAGAAAGGAATACCCATTGTGGCTGCATAAATAATGTCGGCATTCGATGGGTCCACTATAATTTTTGATATGATGCTCTGTGCAGTCAACCCCAGGTGTGTCCAGTTAATGCCACCGTCACTGCTCTTGTAAATGCCATCGCCGATAAACGGGTAGCCGCTTATATTCAGGTCACCCGTACCGGCCCATATCGTCTGATGATCCGATGGATCAATCGTAATCGCACCTATGGCAAGGTAAGGTTGCTCATCGAACACCGGAAACCAGTTAAGGCCACCATCTGTTGTTTTGAATATTCCGCCGGAAGCGTTGCCAACATATATCGTGTTCGGATTTCCAGGTTCAATCGCACAGCAATTGATCCTTCCACCAATATTACCGGGCCCCTCTACAAGCCAGCTTTGCTCTTCTCTTGTTGCATTGTTGGCAGCAAGGGCCTCCTTTACGACAGCGTTATAAGCTACAGGGTCAACGTAGGCATCAGGGTAAGCCCGAAGCAGCAGGAAATCCTCGTTCGCCTCCTTTTCTGATTCCATCCTATCACTTTTTTTATGACCAGGACTTTCAGAAGTTGGCATCAATACCTTTGGTTCGTAAACAAGTAATGCGAGCAAAATAAAATTAAGCGCAGCAAATGAAAAAAGTAATTGTCTGATCATGATCAACAGGAGGTTAATTGGATAAAACTACAACTTTGTAAACATGATTTACTGCCATGGCTTGGCAAGCAAGTTCACCATCCATTGTCAGGTTTGAGGCGATAACCGGTAGAAGACTACTTTTAGAAGGAAATACCGATAAGTCTTCCATTCATCTATAATCAACTCCACATGAACAAAGCTGAATTCAGAAAACACGGCCATGAATTAATTGACTGGATGGCAGACTACCTGGAAAATATACATCACTATCCGGTAAAACCGTCTATTCATCCCGGAGAAATAAAAAATCAACTTCCGGACAAAGCACCTGACTTTCCGGAATCATTCGAGTTGCTCTTCCGTGATTTCAAAAATATAATCCTGCCGGGAATAACACACTGGCAGCATCCGCAGTTTTTTGCTTATTTCCCTACGGGTGGCAGTGAGCCTTCACTTATTGCGGAGATGCTGACAACAACGCTTGGTGCACAATGCATGATCTGGCTAACTTCCCCTGCAGCGGAAGAACTGGAAGAGAAAATGATGGAATGGTTAAGGGAGATGAAAGGTTTGCCTGCGAGTTTTACCGGTGTGATACAGGATAGCAGCTCTACCGCTACATTGGTGTCTTTGCTGACAGCAAGGGAAGTGAAGACCCACTACTCCGTAAACAAATCCGGTTTTCAAGGACAACCACGCTTCCGGCTTTACACTTCTGCACAAGCACATTCATCTGTTGACAAAGCCGTTAAGATCGCCGGCTTCGGCATCGAAAACCTGGTGAAGATTAATACCGATAATATGTTTGCCATGATTCCTTCTGAACTGGAAGCCGCTATACAAAAAGATCTGGAAGCAGGCCATTTTCCCTTATGTGTCATATCCACAATTGGCACAACGAGTTCAACAGCCATTGATCCTATCGAGGCTATCGGACGCCTCTGCAAAAAATATGGATGCTGGCATCACATTGATGCATCGTATGCCGGCACGGCATTGCTGCTTCCGGAATTCCGGTGGATGAGCAATGGAATAGAGCTGGCAGACAGCTATGTCTTTAATCCGCATAAATGGATGTTTACACATTTTGATTGCTCAGCCTATTTTGTAAAGGATAAGCAGGCGCTCATAAATACCTTCAGCATTCTGCCGGAATATCTGAAAACACCGGAAGATCTGCTCGTGAATAATTACCGTGACTGGGGCATTCCACTGGGCAGAAGATTCCGGGCGTTGAAGTTGTGGTTTGTGATCAGAAGTTATGGTTTGTCGGGACTGCAGCAAAAAATCCGACAACACATACAATACGGGCAATGGCTGAAGGACGAAATCGCTGCCACACCCTGTTTCGAACTCATGTCGCCGGTACCATTGAACCTCGTCTGTTTCCGAATAAAACCGGAAGGAATAAATGATGAAACAATGCTGGAACAGATTAATATTTCGCTGCTGAGTAAATTAAATAAGAGCGGTAAAATATTGCTGACACAAACGAAATTAAATAACAGCCTGGTGATCAGGTTCGTTGCAGGAAACACGCATACTACATTTGATGATGTTGTGAAAGGCTGGCGCCTGATAAAATCATATGCGCAGGAATTTATTGCCTGAACCTTGTCTTTTGTATTTACCAAGTTCCTGTTAAAATATTCCACCGTGCTCTTGCTGCGAACAACTGCATACTGGTCTGAAATTCCGCCTCACCAACTTGCAATTGTGCAGCATAGTTCCAATCCTGCCTCCCGACTAACCTTTCTTACCGCTCAACTCCGCAAAGTAATGATAGAAGAAAGGGATGGTTTCAATGCCTTTGTAGAAATTAAACAACCCGTAATGTTCATTAGGTGAATGCAGCGCATCGGTATCAAGGCCAAAGCCGAGCAGGATCGATTTCAAACCCAGGATGCTTTCGAAAGAAGCAACCACAGGAATACTCCCGCCTTCAAATGTGGGAATAGCCTTCTTGCCAAAAGTTTTCTCCATCGCCTTGTTAGCTGCTGCAAAGGCAATAGAGTCTGTCGGTGTAACAACAGCTTCTCCTCCATGATGTGCGGTAACTTTCACGGTGACGGAAGCAGGTGCAATAGACATAATATGTTTGCGGAATAAGTCGGTAATCTTTTCTGATGACTGATTAGGAACCAGCCTCATCGAAATTTTTGCCGTTGCTTTTGATGGCAAAACTGTTTTGGCGCCAGCACCTGTGTATCCTCCCCAAATTCCGTTGCAATCGAGGCAGGGTCGAATCGTTGCGCGCTCAATAGTAGTATAGCCGGCTTCCCCTTCAATATCGCTGATGCCTAATTCTTCTTTGTAGGCATCTAAGCTGAATGGCCGTTTGGCCATTTCAGCCCTTTCGGCAGCACTGTATTCAATCACATCATCATAAAAACCGGGAATCGTAATGCGGAAATTTTCATCTTTCAGTGAGGCAATCATCCGAGCCAGCACATTGATTGGATTAGCAACCGCTCCGCCATAAACACCTGAGTGCAAATCGCGGTTCGGTCCGGTTATCTCCACCTCATTGTAACTTAATCCACGAAGTCCAATCGTAATCGAAGGACAATCATTGGCAATCATTGATGTATCAGATACCAATACTACATCGGCCTTCAGGCGGTCTTTATTTTTACTTAAAAAGTCATTTAGATGCGAAGAACCCACTTCCTCTTCTCCTTCAATCATGAATTTTACATTGCAGGGCAGAGAACTCGTTTTCATCATGATTTCCAGCGCTTTGATGTGCATGAAAACCTGGCCTTTGTCATCGCACGATCCGCGGGCATAAATATTTTCATCCCGGATTTCCGGCTCAAAAGGCGGTGAATTCCAGAGTTCATACGGATCAGCAGGCTGCACATCATAATGTCCGTACACCAAAACGGTTGGCAGTTTGGCGTCAATGATCTTATCTCCATAAACCACAGGGAACCCGTCCGTAGGAATCAATTCAACATGCTCGGCGCCCGCCTCGATGAGCTTCTTTTTCATAAACTCAGCTGCCTTAATCACATCATTACTGAATTGGGGATCGGCGCTTACCGATGGTATGCGAAGCACTTCAAACAACTCATCCAGGAAACGTTGCTTGTGCTGATTGAGAAAGGGTAATACATCCATGAGCTGATTTTTTTTAGGAACAGCAAATATAGAACTTAGGCGTTAAGGTTTATATGAGAAAGAGGAAATGGGAGCATAACACCCAGATTTTTCAGATCAAAACAACTTTTGGTTTTACCCTGATGCAGCAATGCTTTGTCCTCGTCAAACTTTTTCTTTTCCTGTAATAATCAGCCACTTCATCCTAAGGCGAAACCATTGGGGATTTGCCAGAAAGAAGATTGCTTTAATATACCTTATCGCCCTTTCGGAGCCAAACTCCCCAGGTATAGTCGTATGCATGCACTTTGTTGGTAAGCTTACCCGACTGATCATAAACAGGATGGCCTTCATTTACCCATTCGAAAATTCCACCGTAGAGATTGGCGACATGTGAAAATCCTGCACTCACCAATTGCTCAGCGATCTTTTCACTTCTATAACCTACAGAACAGTAAACAATAATCCGTTCGTCCTTATTGATATTATTAACAGTCTTCAGTGTGAATTGATCGTACCCGACCTGCATGGCGCCTTCGAGGTGGCTCACAGCAAATTCTTCCTTCTCCCTCGCATCAAGAAAGATGACATTGTCAGATTTTTCAGCTGCTTCCTTCACACTGATTTCACTTACAGAATGAGACAGCAGCTTTTGCAACATTAATGAATAGGCTGGATCATTCACCTGCGAACTGGCACAATTACCCAGCAGCAGGCAGCAAGAAAGGATGTAAAAAAACTTGTTGTTCATACGACGTCGCAAAAATACAATTTGAGCAAACTATGTTAAAGCCAGCAAAATACCCGTTACATAATGAGCAAACTCAATCCCGGATTTCTCTATTGAAAAATCCGCATGCTATAATTTTGAGTGATGTTACTGATGAAGATAAAATAACCGGGAGCCGGATCAGAAAATAAAATGCCTGCTTGTTTGTTTTCACAAAGATGACTTCGGAAGAACAAAATAGTGCACAGGACGGTGCAACAGAAATATGTGGAGATAAGGGGAGTCGAACCCCTGACCTCTTGCATGCCATGCAAGCGCTCTAGCCAACTGAGCTATATCCCCGGAAAAGCTGCAAATATAAACGTTAAGGCAACATGAAGGGATATTCAATTTATAACCGTTTCCTTTACAATCAGCCCGGCAGTTTTCGCTGAGGCCCCTGCCCCTCCCAATTGTTGCCGCAGCAATTCGTAACCTTTAAGTATAACTGACCTGTGATTTTCATCGTTCAGCACTTTGTTGAGTTCAGCCTTCAGATTTTCAATGGTGAAGTCCTGTTGTATCAATTCTTTCACCAACGGTTGATCAAGCACCAGGTTGACTAATGAAATGTATTTTACATCCACCAGTTGTTTACCGATCCAGAATGAGAGAGCACTCCCCTTATAACAAACCACTTCAGGAACATTAAACAAAGCTGCTTCCAGCGTAGCTGTGCCTGAAGTTACCAGGGCAGCTTTGGAATGCGACAACAGCTCATACGTCTTATTAAATAGTATTTGTACGGGAGCATCAGTTACCAGTTGCCGATAAAAACTTTCTTCCACGGAATTTACACCTGCTACCACGAACTGCACATCGGCGAAATGTGGAATCATCTGGAGCATCACCGGCAACATGGTGGCAATTTCCTGCTTGCGCGAACCCGGCAATAAAGCAACAACCGGTTTAGCCGATGATAAATTCAAAGGCTGATGGACGAATCTCGCTGTAGCGTCTAAGAGCGGATGACCGACAAAGGTTACCTCATAATTCCATTTTTTATAGAATTCCTTTTCAAAAGGAAGAATTACGAATAGCTGATCGACATCCCGCTTAATTTTTTTTACCCGCGATGCTTTCCAGGCCCAAACCTGCGGTGAGATGTAATAGAAGACTTTCAGGTTATGCTGTCTTGCAAATGAAGCAATGCGCAGGTTAAAGCCCGGATAGTCAACAAGTATGACAGCTTGCGGTTTCCATTGTTCGATATCACTTTTAACAAGGTTGATGAAGCCCATAATTTTACGGAGATTCCTGATCACTTCCAGAAAACCCATGAAGGCAGTTTCTTTAAAGTGTTTTACCAAGGTGACACCCTCTGCCTGCATCAGGTCGCCACCGATACCGCGAAAGACAGCCGCAGGTTGCAATTCTTTAACAGCATGTACAAGGTTGGCAGCATGTAAATCACCGGACGCTTCACCCGCAATGATATAATACCGCATCAGAAAAATTTGAAGAGGATGATAAAGATGCCGTAAAAAATAGTTGAACCCACTACTCCCTTAACTGTTTCATAACGCTTTGATGTAAGGAAATAAAAGAAAACAGGAAGGTTCATGACAATGGAAAGACTTAACGCAGCAGAAATTTTAGAAGTATTAAACAACTGGTTCCAATATTTTTCCAGGCTTAGCTGATCAGAGAAGGCAAAAATGTAAAACAAGAGAAATCCAATAACGGGAAATACAAGGCCGAAGAAAGCTCCCAGGTAAATATTGTCGCGTGGCCTGACCGGCGGAACCTTTCTATCCATTTAATTTCCAATTGCTGATGATGTCGGGAATGGCATGATGAGCGGTGAGGTCGAATTGAACGGGTACTACGGAAGCGAAGCCGTTTTCGAGTGCCCATTCATCCGTATCATCGCCCAGGTCTTTGTTGACGAAGTTACCGGTGAGCCAATAATATTTCTTCCCACGGGGATCAATGCGCTCCGTGAATTCTTCCTGCCATTTCGCGACGGCCTGCCTGCAAACCTTAATTCCTTTGTATCGGGATTCGGGAACATCAGGAATATTTACGTTCAGCAGAATATGTTTGGGCAAACCGTTTTTAATCACTTGTGGCGCCACCTCTCTGATCACCCTTCTTGGCAATGCCATATCGGCCTCGTATGAATAATTCAGAAAGGAAAAGCCAATGGCATCAATTCCCTCAATGGCAGCTTCCATGGCAGCAGACATGGTACCCGAATAGATTACATTGATTGACGAGTTGGAACCATGGTTGATTCCCGAAACGCACAGATCTGGTTTCCCCCTGATGATTTTATCCACCGCTAACTTTACGCAATCAACCGGCGTTCCGGTGCATTGATAGGACTCCACATCCTCAAACATCGGAAGATGTTCCAACCGCAGCGGCTCGTCAATTGTGATAGCATGACCCATACCCGATTGAGGGCTGTCAGGTGCCACAACAATCACCTTACCCAGGTGTCTCATTTCTTCTACTAAAACCCGGATACCGGGAGAAGTGATTCCATCATCATTGGTTACCAATATGAGAGGCTTTGATTTCTTTGTAGTCATAGTTCTTTGAGCACGCAAAAATAGCTAATAAATGACGCCTGAAAACAGGCAGGTTACAATCTATGATGACTTGTGTTGTATCAACCGGTTGTTCATGCTTATTCTGGTAACAAAATCATTCATCCTCCGAATCTTTTGCACCATTCAATCTGCAGGCAGGATGGCATAATCATAGACGCCATGAGTGAAGGTGCTGCATAAACCGCCAGGTCATTTTAGGAGATAACATAATGTTAATAGTTGTGTCCGTAAAAATCAAAAGAGAAAATTCCGCTTATCTTTGCGGAAACCATTTTTTTAACAAATGGAAATGAAAATTAAGAATAAGGGCCAGGCAACCATGTTTCAGTCTAAATGGCTGGAAGGGATGACCAAAACAAGCCCGCAAGTGATCTTCAGCATTTATGTGCCGATTATTGTAGCCATGCTCAGCTACGGGTTCTATTCCCTTCACATCAGCTGGTACCTTGTTGCAGGTTATTATTTCGCCGGCATGTTTTTCTGGACGCTCTTTGAATACCTGATGCACCGGTTTGTATTTCATCATCACTCCGATAATCCCAAAATGCAGAAGTTCATGTACACGGCACATGGTGTCCATCATGAATTTCCCAGGGATAAAGACAGGCTGTTTATGCCGCCTATACCTTCACTTTTTCTCGCAACAATTATTTTTTCTTCTTTTTACTTTGCACTGCATCAAAATGCTTTTGTTTTCTTTCCCGGATTTTTATCCGGTTACCTTGCTTACGGATCAATGCATTATGCCATTCACGCCATGGCTCCGCCGTTCAAGTTTATGAAATCATGGTGGCGATATCATCATCTCCATCACTACAAATCGCCTGATAAAGGCTTTGGCGTCTCTTCGCCCATGTGGGATCATGTTTTCGGATCGGTTCCAAAACATGAAGGAAAATTCAACAATCCGGAAGAAATCTGACAGTTTGTTACTGATGCACCATGCTGAATACCCTGGCATTAGCATCATGAACTCACGCAATGCAATAAGTTCGCTGCCGCGTATTTATTTCAGGCTTCTATCCCTCCAAAAACGTTTGCATCCTGATGGCCGCAGCACACTGAAAATGTTTTTCAGGACAATGGCTGAGACCATGCAACCCACAAGGACGGCAGGGCAGTATATCATTTATTTCCAGCACATGACTCACGGTTGAAAGCGGCCCAAAACCGAACTGCGGAATGGTGCTGCAGAAGACGGCCGTTACTTTGGCATTTACGGCAGAGGCAAAATGAAGCGGCGCGGAGTCATTTACATAATTCATGGCGGCATCTTTCATTAAAGCCGCTGTTTGCAGAAAAGTCAGTTCACCTGCCAGGTTGCATATGTTACCGCCAGGTGAAGATCTGCGGATATCATCACAAAGCATCCTGTCGTTACTGCCACCAAGCAGATAGATAGTATGTGATGAAGGAATTTCCCCGATTAACTCCACCCACTTCCCGGACGGTAGCTGCTTGGTGAACCATACGGAAGCCGGGCAAATGGTTACATAAAATTCGCTTTTGTATTTCTTCACGCTATCAAAATCAGCCGTTGCCGGATACAACCTGGGCAAAGCCGGAACAGCATCTGTAATGCGGGCTATCAATTGCTGATTACGGGCTGTTTCATGCAGAAACTCTTTATCTCCGATTCCGCCAATGACATGGGGAAACTTTTCAGTGAACAAAAAAGAAAACGGATTCTTTGCATATCCTGCTTTGATTTTGGCTGCGGAAAAAGCTGTGAGAAATCCTGATGCGGCAAATCGCTGACAATTGACAAGCAGATCAAATCTTTCCCGCCTGATTGAAAATAGCAGCTGCATGAGGTTGATGTATTTGAATTGCTTTTTATCCCACACCCAAATTTTTTGAATGGCCGGATGTCCTGCTAATAAGCCCTGATTTCCCTTGCGAAGCAGAAAATGAATTTCAGCATCAGGATAATATGCGCGCAGCTTTTCAATCAATGCGGTGGCCAATACCACATCACCGATAAATGCTGATTGTATAATCAGAATTTTCAAATGCACCCATTTTGTTGCGTGTTCAAAGGTATCATTTTGCCGCACGGATACTTCACGACATATTTTCTACCGCTAACCTGCAATACGTCCCCACATGAGGCAACACTGTACAGCCACCATAAAAAATCCTTTCCTCACAGGAAAAGCTGAGCACTGCATTTGCCCTGCACAATCGTGGGAAAGCGGAATTATTAAATTGAAATAACCGGGTTCATCCGCCCTTGGAAATTTAACCCGGCATTTATTATTGCGGGTTGAATGCCAAAACCGGCAGCCTGACAAAAAAAGTGGTACCTACATTTTTTACGGAAACAAAATCAATGGTGCCTCCAAAGCTCTCCACATAATCTTTGCTGATGGCTAATCCTAAACCGGTTCCGGAGGATTTGGTCGTGAAGCTTGGAATAAAAACATTCTTCGCTTCTGCATCCGAAATACCTACCCCATTATCAGAAACAGATATCACCAGTTGTCCATCTGTATTTTCAGTGATCACCTTCACACTGCCTGCACGATCTTCCGGTATGGATTGCACCGCGTTCAGCAGCAGGTTATTGAATACACTCAGTAATTGATTTTTATCAGCTAAAACGATACTCCGCTCCGCATGAGGATGAAGGTGAATTTCCGCGCCTTCTCCTTCTTTCAGCAAATTGCAGGCAGCTTGTACCACATCGTGCACATCAATTTGCTCCAATACCGGCCTCGGCATTTTAGCATAGTTTGAAAATTCATTGGCGATGTGACTGAGGTTATCAATCTGTTCAATTAATGTGGTGGCCACTTTTGCAGTGAGCTCCGGCAGATTAGGTGCATGCTGCTCATTGGCACGCTGCAGATGCTGAATGCCGAGCTTCATAGGGGTGAGCGGGTTCTTTATTTCATGCGCCACCTGTTTTGCCATTTCCCGCCAGGCAATATCTCTTTCCGACTTCGCCAGCTTGTCCGCGCTTTGTTCAAGATGACCAATCATCCTGTTGTACTCTGATACCAGGTTGCCGATTTCATCATTAGCGTGCCATTCAATCAACTCATTGCTTGATCCGATCTTCACCTGCTTGAATTTTTCACCAATCAAAGAAAGCTTACGTGTTATCTGCCTTGAAATAAGCGGTGCCAGTAAACCGGCCATGATGATGGCCAATACGAGGACATTCACCAGCGCGACAAAGAAAAATCCGACCTGTTCATTCAGCTTTGCTTTTGAATTAAAATAAGGTACATGCACAAATAACACCGGTTCGCCTTTCGGATTGCGGATAATGCGGTAACCGGAATAAAACTTCAGCGAGCCCACTTGTTCTTCCATCACCAGTTCTGCCGGACCTTCATCCGAGAGTTCTTTAAATGCCAGCGGATTCATCTTTCTCGATACTAATCCTTTTTCAAAAAAGCTACGCTGACTTGTTGCCACCAGGTTACCCTGCAGGTCATAAAAATTCACATCAATATCCTGTACTTCTGAAAATGAGTTGACGTTCTTTTTTAAAAGGTTCTGAAAAGTTTCAGGGCCTCTGGCACCTGCATTCTCACTATAAAGTACCTGTACAGATTGTGTCACCCGGTTCATTTTATCAACCACAGCCTGTATGGAAAGGTCGTTGAACTGCCTGATGAAAAACCAGCCGGCCACATAAGCGATGATCATCAGCAATGCCAAAATAAAGACCATGAAAAAGCCGTGGATGAGCATCCGCAAAGAGGCAACTCTGAAAAACTGCCGGATGGAACGCAGGCTCGGGTTGATACTGATGAGGTTGAACAACAACACCAGCAGCGTGATATTGAAGAACACCACGAACAGGAATGAAAAATAGGAAGTGAAGTAAGAAAACCAATTTGTTTTTGAAGATACTACAATCACAATCCCATTGCCCCGATTATAAACAAGGTGGTGATAACCATGGTAGTTGATGTATTGATATTCGCGGCTCTCATCCGGCGCCCACTTAAGATGATAATCATAATTATAGGTTCCGTTTTGCTCCACCAGGTGATCATGACTGTAAATAGCGAACGAATAATTCAGGTATTGATAGGGCAACTTGTCCTTATCTTCGAGCAGCAACTCGGGATACACACCTGCATTTTTATAAGCATCCGCTGTCAGTTCCACGAATAATTTGCCAAGGGTGGAGTCGCGGGTTCTGATAGCGTATTCAGCGAGGTAGCTGAAACTTCCGGAGGGTGATGAAGAATGGTACAACTCATTTTTTATGATTTCCGACTTCATTGACTTTAATCCCTTCTCCGTTACAAACCCAAAATATTCATCCTTTCCGGAAAGCAGGTAGCCTTTCGGATCCACCGGAAAATATCTTACGCGGTATCTGTTGAATCCGTCCTGGAAATAAGTTTGCTGCATCTTCCCGGCAAGCTCCGGACCTGAATCATTCTGTGATTGAAAAAACCTGATTAAGAATGTATCTCGGGTAATTTTGCCCTGAAGATCAGCCAGCAGGAACTCTGTCACCTTATCTTCGGTATTTATCAGCTTGCGCGCGAAGTTGATCCTCGTATCCTGCTCCTTTTTTTCGCCATATACCAGCAACAGTGAGGCACCTGATGCAGAGACAAATACCAGCAACAGAAATAAGCCGGTGAAGTTAATGCCGACCCTGGTGCGGGCGCTGAAATAAGGAAGAATAAAAATCAATGCATTGATCCAGATCATCACCCACAATCCTGATATGCCGGTATCATACGCCAGGTAGTAAAGGAAAGCCAGCGTGGTGCAGGTAAGCAGCACGATTGCATTATCAACTGGCCGCAATGGATTGCGTTGAAGCGTGGCAATTATTTTCAATGACAATAAGAAAAGGCAAATAAAGATCAGCGCAATACAGACCACACCCAGTATGCTATAGTAGTCAGGCTGCAGCGGATTAAAGAAAACAAACTCGATTTTCGAGTCTCTAACCAGCGCACGTATCACATCTACCATATAGATTCCCAGGAAAAAAATGGCGGAGTAACCAATCAGGTGGACGATATAATTTTTCATCGAATGTTCCTCCAGCCTGAAGCGGATATGCACTTTGTTGGTGATATAAATACAGGCCCAGAAGAGAAACAGCAATTGTATGGCAAGGCTTCCCAATGAGGAAGCCACACCTTCTGACGCGAACAGGTCGGCATCAAAAATCTTCCAGTTCTTCACCCCAACGGGCAGTGCCCACTTGGCCGACATCATCAAGTAGATTGCAAAAAACAATATGGCGAGCAGCAAAGGCTTCAGCCAAACCATTTTACCTTCCGGTAAAAGGTTCAGCATCTGTTGCAGAAACAAGACAAAGAGGACAAGCGAAGAGAGAAAAAGCAATAATGCAAGCGCACTCGCCTTTACTGAGTAATCAGCCGGGTTGATTCCCACATAAAAAATAGCTTTGCCAGTAGCGTCTGTAACCGGCAGGTAACCGGATTCATGGCTCTCCGCAACCTGGAAATAATTTGCGATGCTGAAATTTTCGCTGAAGTGCGGTTTGAGATAGCTGTTTGATGCCTCATATTCGTACTTCACCGGTATCAATGCCAATGCGTAGTTGCGCGTGCTGTCGGTGAATGCCCGAATATTTTTTCGATAGACGAGATAATACCCGTTACTGAGCTTTTGAAAACTAGTGCCTGTGGGAAGGATATCAACAGGTTGTGCCGGTATCACCAGGTTCTGCGTCCACATCAGTAAGCTGTCGTTCCGGTAGAGCAGCAACTCATAAGGATAGGTATTGAATGATGCAATACCGTTCCATATTTTGCCATCCTGTAACATTTCTACCAGGTCGCTGTCAGGAAACTGCCGGGCAAGTGTGCTTTCCATAGATGACACACTATTACTCAGTTTACCGGCTGCCATCTTTAATTCCGACATTTCCGATGTGATGCTTCCGGATTGATACGACAAAGCCATCAACCCAATGGCAAGCGCCAGGTAATAAAGCCCGTATTTTTTAATGATTGACAAGTTGTTGCTGGTGTATAGCTGAATAGCGCCGCAAATTACATTTTCATATGGAGAACAATAGACTCCATCAAAACACTTCCCGCAACAGTTGATGCTGCCGCATGTAAATTGCAGATGCGCTTGTAAGGTTTCTCCCGCACGTTGTCAGCAAATCAGTCTGCAACTTGCGCAGGGCGCTTCAATCCATGATTTCACCGGAGAATAATTTCAGTGGCACCGTGCGCGTATTTCGGGTGATAATCATTGTTAAAGGATTTCACTTCTTTATAGTTTTTCAGCAAGTGATGTATCTCCCGTTTCAATTTGCCTTTCCCATTGCCGTGTATCACATAAAACCGGTCAACACCACCTGCAATGGCCTGATCAAGGGATTGTTGAAACCTGGCAAGCTGTACATGTAGAATCTCTGTATTGTCCATTGTAAGTGTGTTGCCAACCAATTTTTCAATATGCAGATCAACTTCACGCGAAGCTTTAACAAGTTCCATGTCTTTATTGGGCGGACTGTCCAGCATCCTTGCTTTCAGCAAATCGGGATCAAAAACAACTTCCTTCTTTTTCGGCGGCGACTTGATTGGCTTCTGCAATAAAGAAGTCGGAACTGGATATACATATGATTCGATTCCTGTCAAGGGTGACTTACCCAGCTTATTAAAAAAATTTTGCGGCCGAATCTTCTGTGTAAGCTCACCCAAGCTTATTAAAAAAATTTTGTGGCTTAATCTTCTGTGTAAGCTCACCCTTCAACCATTCATTTTGCACATCACGGATATATACGTCCACCTCGGGCAATTCATTCAATGTATCAAACTTAATTTCATGCAACAGGAAAATTTCGTAGGGCAAAATTTTCCGGTCGAGCTGAAAATGAGTGTTCCCCGCCAGGAAAAAACGATAGCGAAACTCCAGGGCGACAGCACTGTCGTTTACTAAGCCGACCTTAAATGCCCTGATATCGCCGGTATGGTCGTGTACGGGTTCAAAACAAAGAAATAGTCCACTGTCGCTTTTATCGTATGCCCTTTGATGATTCGATGCAACATTATCGTCCGCTTTTTTTTCTTGCTTTCCATTGGCTGATGAAAGCTGTTGATCAGGCAGTTGGTGGGTGATATCTGTTAAGTAGACAGGAATCTCCATTTCCTGCAACTGAACAAAAACCATATCCGCACCACTCAGCCGCGTTACAAAGCCGGTCTCCTTCAAGTGAATAAGGAATACTTTATCGCCTGGCGTGAACTTTTCCGTCACAAAATTTTATTGTTTACAAATTTATCCCGGATTTTTCATGAGAACAATCCCGTTTAGTTACGAATCAGCACCGTTATGAATGTAGGTTGCACATCCAAAAAATTGCATTCCTTCATAGATAGCTTACGGAGAAGGAAGAAAACAATCATCCTCATGTTCATAAAAGCCGACAGACTTACTATTCATATCGCAATGCTTCAATCGGATCAAGCCTCGACGCTTTAATTGCCGGATACAGCCCGGAAATCAATCCGACAATAAAACAGAATATGATACCTGCCAGGATCCATAGCCACGGCACAATAAAACTGGCACCCAATACCAGCGAAACGAGATTGCCTACCAGTATTCCCAAAATAATCCCCATGATTCCGCCGAGCTGGCAAATTACAATCGCTTCTGTCAGAAACTGCGCTCTAATCTCCTTTCTGGTAGCGCCGAGCGCTTTGCTTACCCCTATTTCCCTTGTTCGTTCTGTTACAGAAACCAGCATGATATTCATTAACCCGATGGCCGCGCCAAATAGTGTTATGATGCCAATCAAAGTTGCGGCATAAGTAACATACTGTATATTCCCTATGAGTTCATTGGCAAGCTCATCGCTTTTTGAAATCTCAAAATCTTCCGCCTCACCCAAAGTGAGTCCACGAATGTTGCGGAATAAGCTGGTGGCTTCATCAATGGCTACTTGCAACTGATCAATGGAAGCTACATTCACATCCACATCTACGGAATTATCATGACCAATAAAATTCCTGATCGCATTTAACAGTGGTATCAGCACAACATTATCGCCGCGGGAAACCATGCTTGAGCCTTTTGAACCGAGCACCCCAAGTACCCGGTAGCGGATAGCGTACATTGAGACATACTGATTCACCGGATCATCTTTTGAACCGAATATTTTATCCACCACATCCTTCCCTAAAACGATGACCGGCGCCCCTTCCTTAATTTCATCAACAGTGAAGTAGCGGCCGGATGACACCTGGTTTCCGGATGTCAATAAAAAGTTTTCATCCACACCGGTCACCAACACGTTGGGGTTGGTTTTCTTCGAATCATGCTTAATCGTAGAAATACCGGTGATGTTTTCAGAAACAGATACTGTTGCAGGGAACTTATAGCGGTCTTTAAATAACATGGCTTCACGGTACAGAACCGGTGGGCCAGGCTTACTGTCCTCTCCGCCTCCACCGCCGCGCATATCGTCCCATTTACGTTCAATGGAAAATGAGTTGGACCCCATGCTTGAAAAATTGCTTTTAATGGAACTTTCAAGGCTGTCGATGGCCGTCAAAATGCCCACCAGCGCCATGATGCCAAAAGCAATAATGAGGCAGGTAAGTACCGTACGCATGAGGTTACCCCTGATAGCACGCAATGCAAGTCGTATATTTTCCAATAAACTCATAACGCTTACTTAATTCAAATCAAAAATATTTCTCTTCAATGAAAAACCAAGCAAAGCACCTAATCCGCCTCCTGTGGCTGCGATGAGAAAACTGATCACGTATAGCAACCAAGAGGCCTGAAGTTTGAAAAGCGCAGCAATACGCTCTGTCATGAGGCTTCCCTCGACAGAAGTGATGAAAAATGCGTACAGCAACCATACTGATCCGCAGGCAAAGAAACCGCCTACCAATGCATGCATGAAACTTTTTCCTCCAAAAAAGGATAACACTCCAGCCACAATGACTATACACCACCAGGGAAACCAAACCTGCAGCAATGCACTCAGCAGCGCAATTAAAAAAAACAACACCATTTCTCAGTTTCTTAATGTTAAGGTAGCGGCAATATGTTCATTCTTTTCACTTGGACTATGCAAGATTATCAACTCGTTCTGTAAGCCCTTACTCCATGGATCAATCATGTTTTCATAGAATGGAGAACCGGGATTTCCGGATTGGCCTCCCGGGTAAATTCCATAAGCCTTTATTACTTTTCCCAACTCAATTATCATTCGCCAGGAAGGTCCGTGATCATATCCCGTGGCATTTACAATACCTGAATTACCAGGTGTTATAACCGGTATCCTGCTGAATGCTCCGATATGCAACAAATGACTTATGTGCGTATTTTTTACTTTACCCCATTGCCAGTGTTTTGTATCAGCTCCATAATTCTTTACCAATGAATCAATGGTACTGACAAATGATTGATGCATGAGTTGCTGGAGCAATTCTTCCGGAACCGTATTCTTATCATCAATCCACTTTTTATTGATATTATACTTCACGGTTTGAAGGGATATATCGGTGCCAGGGTATTCAAAACCCTCCTTACCAAATTCATCATGCCAGATGGCTTGTTTGAGATTGCTCCACCAGGTGTTAAAAACAGTTTGTTCAATGCTGCCGGCACCCGCCATTTGATCCCAGTGCCGGAGCAGGAGCAATTGTTGCTTTTGCAATTTATCCAATGCCGATTCATCAACCCCCGCAATCATTTCGTCCAGGACAAAATCGGCAACCATATTTTTATTATCGTATTGCAGGGCACGCATATCCTCTGCCGTGATATTGTTCATGGCTGCAAGCTGCTGATTAATGCGGTGCCCGCGCATCGGTGCATCCATCTGCCAGTTGATATAATAGGGATAGGATGAATCCGCCGACACCTGATTGGCAGAACTCACAAATCCTCTTGCAGGATTTTTAACATGAGGGTCTTGTTCAAATGGAATCCAGCCTTGCCAGTCATTGCCAGCCTGGGAACCATCCATCAGAAATTTACCCTGGTTTTTCCACTTCAGCGGGAACTTGCCATCCACCCACACAGCGATATTATTTTCTGTGTCTGCATAAATAAAATTTTGTGCGGGACAATGGAAGTAACTCATTGCCTTCACATAGTCATTATAGTTTTGGGCACGGTCCAGCAACAGGAATGTATTCAGCTCCTCTGAACGGTCATGGCCAAGCCATCGCATCGCATACCCTACGGGGAAATTGCTGCGCATAAGCTTTTTATCACCCATGGCCACTACCGGGCCATGATGTGTGTAATAAACGGTGTCAATCACATCCGCTTCTCCCCTTACTTTGATCACCTCTTTTCTGACGTCTGTTTTCTTCCATGTATTATCATAAAAATATTCCAGATGTGAATCATCTCTGAATTTTACGCTGTACCAGTCGAGGATATCAGCATCCACATTGGTTTCACTCCAGGCGATATGATCATTGAAGCCGATGATTACCGTAGGAACACCGGGAAGCGTGACACCGGTTGCATTACAGTCAGGACTGATCAGTTGCATTTGATACCATATAGAAGGCAGGTTTAAGCCAAGGTGCGGATCGCCGCATAAGATCGGGTAGCCGCTGGCTGTCTTGGTGCCATTCACCGCCCAGTTATTGCTTCCGTTGGCAGGATTTGGAGTATGATCAAAATTAGCGATAGAGATTGCTGCTTCCTGTTCCGGTTCCAGCGGAGCGGGAAGCTTCAAGGGGACGAAATCCCATGGCGTACCGGCAGGGATAATCGGCTCATTTAAATACGGTCGGCCGGAAAAAAGAGAATCCACCGCAGCCTGGCCAAATTGCTTTAACACATTGGTAACAGCAAGATCACTGCTTCCGCCAGCCAGATCATAGGTCATATATTTCAGTAATAAGGCACATTTTAAAGTGGTCCATGGCTCTGGCCGGTAATCAAGTAATTTATATTCAATGGGTAGTTCATTAGCCGACAGCGATTTAATAAATGCATTCACACCTTCCGTATACGCTGTAACAGCTTCCTTCATCACCGGATCATCCTGCATGGCAGCTTCTGCATGCTCCGCTGCGTAAACCATTCCAAATCGTCTTTGCTGGCGATCGTAGGGCAATGCCCGGGCACCTACTATTTCAGAAATCCTGCCTGCCGCTGCATGCGTTTGAAACTCCATTTGCCACAAACGGTACCTGGCATGAATATATCCTTGCGCAAGGTATAAGTCATGGTTGTTTCTTGCGAATAGATGCGGAACAAGGTTATCGTCCATCACCACCTTTACCGGCGCAATGAGTCCGGGAATGGAAATATCTGTATCAGTAAGTTCACCGGATTCATTGTTCTGCCAGAATCCTGTAAATGGTGATAACAGTTTACCCAACGGGGGAACAGCACCCATCCTTCGGCTCAGCACAGAGCAGTAGAGGATACACAGCAGAGCAAGAAAGATGGATCTCAGCCATTTCATGAATGACTGCGAAGCTACTAAGAAACTATCATCCTCAAAAAAACGATGAAAGCAAAACGTTTCTTAGTTTGCTGCTGAAGCCGTGGATCCGCACCACAATTGTTTTTTTGATTATTTGCCTAATCCACCTTCCTTTCTTTTTACATTTGCAGCTCCTGAATATTTAATTTACCCATCAAAAAGTAGTATCCATGGCATTTGACCTTGAAATGATTCGCTCGGCTTACCACACGTTACCTCAGAAAATTTCCGAAGCGCGCCAATTACTCAACCGGCCGCTAACCCTTACCGAAAAAATTTTGTACGCGCACCTGTTTGGAGCATTACCGTCAACAGCTTACGCCCGTGGAAAAGATTACGTTGATTTTGCGCCTGATCGCGTGGCCATGCAGGATGCAACGGCTCAAATGGCGCTTCTGCAATTTATGACTGCCGGTAAAGACAAAACAGCAGTTCCTTCCACCGTGCATTGCGACCACCTGATACAGGCTAAAGTGGGCGCGGCGGCTGATTTGCAATCGGCGCTGGATAGCAACAAAGAAGTGTATGACTTCCTGGCTTCGGTATCTGACCGTTATGGCATCGGATTCTGGAAGCCGGGAGCCGGCATTATCCACCAGGTAGTATTGGAAAATTATGCTTTCCCCGGTGGCATGATGATCGGAACGGATTCTCACACACCCAATGCCGGAGGATTAGGGATGATTGCTATTGGAGTGGGTGGTGCAGATGCTGTTGATGTTATGAGCGGTATGGCCTGGGAGTTGAAATTTCCGAAGCTTATCGGGGTGCGCCTCACCGGAAAAATGAATGGATGGACATCAGCCAAAGATGTTATTCTGAAAGTGGCAGGGCTGCTCACTGTGAAAGGTGGTACCGGAGCGATACTTGAATATTTTGGGCCGGGTGCTGAGAATATCTCCTGCACCGGCAAAGGAACGATCTGTAACATGGGTGCAGAAATAGGTGCCACCACTTCAGTTTCAGTTATGATAAAAGAATGGAAGCATACCTGAGAGCTACTGAACGCGGTGAAATTGCTGATCTCGCAAATAGGGTTGCTCAGCATCTGCGGACCGATGATGAAGTAATGATGAATCCTGAAAAATATTATGATGAGGTGATTGAGATCAACCTGGATATACTGGAACCGCATATCAATGGCCCCTATACACCTGACCTTGCGTGGCCGTTGTCAAAATTTAAGGAAGCTGTTGCTCAAAATGGATGGCCCGACAAACTGGAAGTGGCACTCATTGGATCATGTACGAACTCATCTTATGAAGACATGTCGCGGTCAGCATCTGTCGCAAGGCAAGCCGTTGCAAAAAAGCTGAAAGCGGTTTCGGAATTTACGATTACGCCGGGATCAGAGCAGATTCGATATACGATTGAACGTGATGGCATGCTTTCCACCTTTGAAGCAATTGGCGGAATGGTGCTTGCCAATGCATGCGGCCCATGCATCGGACAATGGTCACGGCACATGAGCGATCCGAATAAAAAGAATTCCATCCTCACCTCCTACAACCGGAATTTTGCTAAAAGGAATGATGGAAATGCCAGCACTCACGCATTTGTCGCTTCACCTGAGATTGTGACCGCTATGGCACTTGCCGGTTCCTTGTCTTTCAACCCGCTCACCGACCTGTTGGTTAACGATCAGGGAGAAAAAGTTAAACTCGATGAACCACAAGGGATCGAATTGCCACCTAAAGGTTTTGCCGTGGAAGATGCAGGTTACCTGGC
>JBGAWA010000167.1:0-4073 GCA_044227805.1 Chitinophagales bacterium
AATATTTCTTGTTCACTCATCCATCAATACTGACTGACCCGTCAAGCATTCAGCGGTTGGCATTATCGCCAACCGCTGAATAGCTTACGTATATCCAATTAAATGTAAACCAGTCTATCTGCTGATCACCAGTTTTGCCACATGGGAGCGGGAGCCTGCTGCTGTTTCTATAAAATAGATACCAGCCGGCAGGTCTTTTGTGACGATCACATTTTCAGTTCCACTTTGAAAACTATAAGTACTGATGAGTTTCATGGAAGTACTGTATATCTTCAGTATCGTTTGAGAATCCAAACCGGGTATTTTTACAGTAATGCGATCATTTGCGGGATTTGGATAGATGCTGATCACTTCTTGTTCCATTCCTTTTTCAGGCGTTTCCACTGAAGGTGGTATTGATGCACTGCTGTTTTTGCCATGAATGGTGAGGTTGCACGGGTTAACATAAGCATCAACGATGTTGCTGCCGAAAGCCGTCAGTATGGTTCCCGGGTTGAAAACAATGCGGTTGCCTGCCACTAAGTATATATTTCCAAGCACCGGCATTGCAGTCAGATTACATTCAAAGCCATTTGTGGTGATATCATTGATGGCACTATAGGTTCCCAAGGGGATATAGGAACACATGTTCACATCGTAGCCGTACTCATCAAGTCCAACGCCCACTGCACGCCATGCTGCTGCAACTGAAATAGCCTGCTGACTGCAGTTGCCGAATAAATCAATGGCTGCCTGTATCCATGCATCGCGTGCATCGCCGTATTCTGCTGAGCCCCATAAATAGGTGTGGGAAAGAAAAGCAATGTCTGCTGCATCATACACATCGATGGGAGTGACACTGAAGTAAGTTCCAAAGTCATTTACACCGCTTCCGCCTGCCACCAGCAGATAGAACATAAAATTCTGAACACCGCTGTTGGTATGCACACCGCCGTGGTCCTGCGATGTGCAGGTATAGGCACTGTTATCATAATTGCACCAGAAATTTCCCATATAAGTATCAGGGTTGCCATACAACGAGGGATTACTCAGACTCCTGATAGCACCCGTACTTTTATCTGCGGCATGAAGCCAGTCGAAATCCGTTGCATCTATAGGATAATCATTGGGACCCAACTCATTTTCTGCCTCCACTAATTCTCCCATAATATCTGCATATGATTCATCCAGTGCACCTGACTCATCAGAATAATCGAGATCCGCCGTGTAATCATCAACACCGTGGGTATATTCATGCGCCACAATATCCAGGCAGGTGTAGGAATCCAGTTCGTCGTTTTTACTATTGCCATAGCCAAAGTCAAAGTCTTCCCACGTTTCGTCATATTGGGCATTGTTTCCATTATTACCGAAAGTCATATTTACGTTTACATCAAGGTCGGCATAATCGTTATCATAACTTCTCCAGTCAAAGGTCTCCCAGAAATAATCTAAAGACTTTTGTATTCCCCACTGTGCCTGGGAAGCATCTCCCTCTATTCCGGTTAACTGCAAGTCCTCATAATAGGGATGTATGAAACATATATTGCAGCTATTTTCATAGTCTTCTGTATGAATTTCAATGTCTCCGGCATAGTAGTCATAAACAAATTGCTCACAAGCTCCATAAGGCGTGCACAAGTTACCAACGTTTGAATACAATACGGACTGCACTCCATTGAAAGGAAGAATAAACTTATTGCAACAGTTCAATGCGATCGGTAATTCATTTAGTTGCTGACCGGTAAGAGCGCTGATAAAAACATGCTTTGATGCACCGTGCTTTAAGTTCAGTTTAATGCCCCAGCATAATTCATAAGCGCTGTTATCAAAAGCTGTCCGCTCTGATTTTTTCCGGTACATATACACCAGTTCGGGATCCGGTTCCAGTTTTTTCCCCGCTAATTTTTCCCTACCGGAAAACCGGGAAATCAAAACCGGATCGGTCCACTGGTATTCCTCCGGATCAATTTGCTGCAATGCTATTTGAAGTGCATCTTCTGCACTTAACAGCGGCTCACTGCTGCCAAGATTCCTGATCAGCCGCCCGTTGGCCTTTTCTGCCCGTCCGTTTTTTTCAAAGACATTCATCACGGCGCCCTGCACTTTAATGCCGTTGTGATATTGCTGGTATCTGTAAATCGTCACTCCGGCTTTATCCTGCTGTTGAGAACGGAGCAGGCTCATTTCATCTTCTTGCTGCAGGCCAAAATTGGTTTTATAGGTTTGAAAAACAGTGTTCGGATCAATCATCAGTTCCTCTTTGAAAAACAGGAATGATCCTGCATTGTACATCCTGCAAATTTTATCGAGTGAAGGGCCGCTCTTTTCCTGTGCGGATTGCGCAGCAGTATGATTGAGTCCTGTGAGCAGCCAAAACATGGCAAGGCTGGCGTACAGAATTAATTTTTCTTTATGCTTATTTTTCATAGTGATGAGTTTGAGTTCAGTTTCAAATAGTGTTTCAATGTGTGATAAAAAATTACTTCTTATCATTCTTTAACTCATTCACCTGCTTTTGCAAATCAATCACGTATAAGGTTAGCTCTTCAATCTTTTTGATCATCTGTGCTGAAGTCTTACCGATTTCAAGGCCTTCTTCTTCAATTACAGCTCCTGGTGTCACATCCGGCAGATGTTTGTTTGTTTTGATAAAATGTTCTACCTCACTTAAGGAAGGAAGAGGATAATTTTCTGCGAATACATAGTCGCACCAGCCTGTTTCCACTCTTACTTCTTTTGCACGTACTGTTCCACACACATCCAGCTTATAAGCGGGGTTGGTCGTACCAATTCCAACGTTATGGCCTATATCTGCAATGATCACATTGGAGGTAGCTTTACCACCTCTGATAAAAGTAGTTTCATCAGTTCCATAAGCAAAATGTGAGAATGCATCGGTACCCGCGAAGCTGGCGGCATCATCGGTATTGGGTTGCTTCTTTACCGCAAGGGTGCTGTTGATGCCGGGTGCATTGATGATCACTCTTCCATCATTGGTGATAAACAAGGGAAGTGATTGTGTGAGGGTTTGATTCGCCGCTGTTGCGTTTGAACCGGTATAGAAGAGTATGTTACCCGATGTCGGATCTACTGTGATCTGAGCGGTGTATCCTGCTTCCATGGATTTCCATGCACTGGAAGCGAAGTAGGAATTAAAACCAATGCCCGGCCAGTCCTGTATGAAGGAAATTCCGGTAGCACCTTGTCCGAAGATGGCAGTCGTTTTCCCCACATTGCCTTTAACAACAAATTTAGCTTTGGTGACGTCTGACGTACCCACGCCCACATTGCCTGCCTTTAAATTAAACAGATCAGTAGAAGCCATAATGATGTTTCCGGGAGTAGCTCCTGAAGCAGTTGAGGGTAAAAAAGTGGAGATATATAAATTGTTGCCACTTTCGTAGAATGTACCCAGGTTATTGGTACCGTTTGTACCTAAGGTTAAAACACCGGATTGAACATTTACAAAGTTCGTGGTGCCTGAAATCGTCAGCGCATCGCTTCCGGTCATTTCATTGCTGACCACATAATCCGGCGAACCGGTTGTGTTGACGGTAAGTCCTGATTTCCACTGCGGAACGCCTGTTTGCATGTAGCGCGTTACGGCATCGTAGCCATTACCGGCACGATCGAGAATAAGATACGATCCGGCGCCGGTCGATTTTATCAGCAAGTCCGTTAAACCGGTTTGCTCTATATGCAAGAGCGAAGTAGGACTGTTGATGCCGATTCCAATCTGCCCGGTTTTTTTTATAGCCAGCCGGACCTTATTATCGGTGATAAGGTTCAGGTTTTGTTTGGTGGTGTTACCAAGTGTGCTGGTGGCTGTTGGTGCGTTCCCGCCGAGATTCCAGGTTTGAGCGCTTGCATAAGTAGTCAGCAATGCTGAAATGATTAAGGTAAAAAGTGTTTTCTTAAGCATAAGAGTAGTTTTTAGGATTTACAATGTATTTATTTTCAAAAAAAAATCACTCTGCAAAGGAATGGAAGCAGGAGGGTGGCCGCACCTACATAAAAGGGTGGGAAGTTGGATTATCGGATGACGATTGATTAGTTACCGGACGGCTCAATGAAAAATAAGCACAAGACAC
>JBGAWA010000168.1:0-4016 GCA_044227805.1 Chitinophagales bacterium
ACTGCAAAATGTGGGATTAACGGTTATTGACACGATGAAATATCAGGCTGACTGCAATTCGCTGAACGAGGTATTGCGAGGTCGGAATCTGAATGCCTAGAATTGTTAATCGGAAAATGCGATTTCAATATTCAGAAGGACTGGATAATCCTCATCCAACTTAACTCTTTACAAATTTCTTCACCACGGCTCTGTTACCTTCCATTATTCTGAGATAATAAATGCCAAATGGCAGATCGCTGAGATTCACCTGAATGGTTGGTTGATTCATCGGTAGAGGAGGTATTGTCTTTACTACCCTTCCGGAAACATCCGTAATAAAAAGATTTTCTGCCAGTGTATTGCTGATGGCATATGTAACCGACAAATCATCCACTACGGGATTCGGGAAAATTGAAAACAGGATGTTGTCCCTGACCGGAATATCCACTTTCGTTACGACATCATTGGCGGATAATATCCAAAGATCAGGATCGAATATCACTTCATCAGGTACGAAGCCTGCATCGACGGTAAATGTTTGACCTGCATAGGTATTGAATAAAGTTACGATGGTATCATGTGTTGCATCCTTCAGTTCAACCGGAATAGGCATTTCAAAAAACGAAACCGATGGATCAGACTGTGATTGATCCACAGCAATCTTCGTCAAACTGCCATCCGGATACCAGGAGAGATGGTAGGTCGGATAACCTTCTTTATAATACCATTGATTGAAAAAAGTGGTCAGATCTGTTCCGCTGGCATTTTGCAGGTGTGTGATGAGGTCCGGTGTTTTGGCATAACCATAACCAAGTACCGGATCATTGAGGTAAGATTTTAGTCCGGCAAAAAATACAGAATCGCCCAATTGCCACCGCAGCATGTGCAGCACATAGGCCCCTTTGGCATAGGATAGTCGCCCGTCAAAGATGCGATTCACATCTGTCGTATCGGTGCAGAAAACAGAACCGTCGGGGACACTGACAATATAATCGCGGTTTCCCTGCTTCCACCCCTGCCAGTTCCATGGATACAGAAATTGCTGCGTCAACCCTTCAAAGAAAGTGGCAAAACCTTCATTCAGCCAGATATCTTCCCAACTGCCACAGGTCACTTTATCACCAAACCACTGATGCGCACATTCATGGGCAATCAGCCATTCGTCAAAAGCCACACAATAGGTCATGGTCTGATGTTCCATGCCTCCGCCCCAGCCAAATTCACAGTGACCGTATTTTTCAGTGGCAAACGGGTAATCGATCGTAAGCAGGCCATACAACTCTATTACCGGAACAATGGCCGGCGTCATGCTTTGTGCGGTAGCAAGATGCTCAGGATACACATAGTTCAGAATCTCCAGTTGCTCACCATTGGATAAGGTTGCGTAGTCGCTGTAAGAAGCATAATTGGTGACGGCAACCGCTACCAGGTATGCGGCAATAGGATACCTGCTTCTCCAGTGATAGGTTTTTGCATTTCCATTCTGCGTTTCGGCTATCAGCACACCGTTGCTTCCGTCGCGGTAGCTCTGCGGACAAGTGACGATGATATCAATTGAATCAATCTTATCATTCAGACTCTGCTTGCAAGGCCACCAGTCTTTCGCGCCGAAAGGTTCGCTCAGTGTCCAGATGATGGGAACGCCGTCATGCGAAGATTGAATAAACGAACCGAATCCTGAACCCACCGGCTCACCCTGATAATATACAGTCACCGAATCAAGTGTACCTTCCGGGATCTCCGCCGGTAAATCAATCACGAGCAGGTTATCCGTTTGCTGACTAAATGAGAGTGCATTTCCGTGATAGAGAACAGAGTCGGTAGTCATCGCTGCGCTGAAATCAAACTCCACCGTGCTGAATCCAGCCGCTGTTGGAATAAAATAGGTAGTGATATTGCCAGAGATGTAATATACATTTGGATTGATCTTCCAGTCGCACCGGTGATAGGTAACATTGTAGTTGTCTGCAGTGCGTGTTGTATGCACACCTGATGCCGCAGCGTGCGACTTTTGTTCCATGGCCGCAATGCTTTTTATCCGTTCCGCAAAACCGTTTTGCTGTGCATGCACTGACATCATTCCGGACAAGGCAATTACTATCGTAGACAAAATTTTCATAACAGCTGATATTGATGATATAGTAAAGTTATTGCTTTGCATTCAATTGCTGCCTAATCATCATTCAAATGACTGGCAAAGAAAGTAATGGGCGTAACGAATAGCAAGTACTAATTTGCTGATTTGAACCTTATTGCCCTTTGAACCCGGATTTTTCAGTGGAAAAATCCCGCTTCGCTGCGACGTAGAACTGCTAAGGGTTTGCTCAATTTGTCAAGAAAAGAAAATGTTTCACAAACCCTAAGCAGTTCTACGTCGGGGTTAAACCCGTTGCTGCTTTGAATTGCAAAATGTGGGTTGAAAAAAATGAGCAGGTAAACAAAGGAAGAAGGGATACATGGGAAAAGAATTGCCTTAAGATGATTCTGCCGGCGAATCAGCTCAATTGATTCGTTACCGGAAAAACGGTTGAAAATCGGCAGCGGCATACTCTGCCGGAAACACACCATGCGTGACAAGGCTTGCCATCACTTTTCCAATGCCATCAGCACACATGGCAGACCATCCATTCGGCGCGGTTAGGAATAAACGTTCATGAATTTTGCCGATGTATGGATTTTTATGGTGTTGCGTTCGTGGAAGAATACAGCGCTTCGTAGTGCCTCCTTCCACCTGCAGGTGTGGCATGATCTCCTTCAGATGCTTCATCATTTTCGCTTCACTGGCTTTGCTGTCACCATGCCGGAACCAGTTTTGTATTTCACGCAGATCACTGCCGAAGAAAATATCTTCCGGAAGATTACAACCCATTTTCAGGTAATAGTTACCGTCAGGATATTGTATCGGTGGCGTCGCATATATCCCTTCCACCTCACCATTATCCAGCTCATAGAGCAAGGAAGGCATAGAGGAAAGCCGCCTTGCTTCTTCACGGCTGACCTTTGCCAGCAGCACCGTCTCACTTTTTATGACAACATCCAACGGCTGTTCCAGCAAATTCGAAAAATTAGTGAATGCACCGGCGGCCAGTACAACTTTCGCAGCCCGATAACTATTTCCTTCCACGGTAGTAACTTCTGCAAAACCCTTCCGGTAGAAAATTCCATTCACCGTTTCCCGGAGAATGACACCTTCATTCTTTTCAAACACATGCAGTTGTGTTTTGATCAGCTGCGGTGGACTGATATACCCAGACGGTGCAGGCTCATACATACCTTTTGCAGATGCCGGGAAATGAAATTCCCGGAAGGAATCTGCTAACTTTTTACCTGCATCATACATTGTCGCCTCAAGACCAAAATGGCCTGCTCGTTCATTCACCTGATCAAGGTAAGCATCATTACCCAACGGATTCACATACAGGCAACCTGCTCCCTTGTGAAACAGGATGCCGCTTTCCTTTTGCAAGGTGGCATATTGCCTCACCGATGCCAGATTCAACTGTGTCATCGCATCCGTCTGTCCAATCAATCGTTGCACACGGCCACTGTCGTAATGGCTGGCATATACGACGGACAAGCTGTAGTCCTGCGGCTCATCCGGTCCAACGATAGCGAGATTACCTACTGAATAACTTAGATGCCGTGCAACAGCGGAACCAATGAGTCCTTTGCCGACAATGAGCACTTCATATTTCATTCATCCATGCCGGCTATTCTTTCACAATTTTCACGGTCTTGCTTTCAGTGAGTGTATTCAGCCTGGCGAGGTAGATGCCAGCCGGCAACGATGAGAAATCAAATGACCATGATTGCATTCCTGCCGTGATCTCCTGCTCCTTTTTAATAATCAGTTTGCCGGACATATCGAAGATTGAAATAGTGGCGTCATTATCTGTTGAGGCTTCCACCTCAAAATTGATCTGTCCGCTCGTTGGATTAGGATGCACAAAGAAGGAGAGCATGACTTCATCTGGCTGGCTGAGGCGAAGCGGTAAGGTGGTGAAAGTTTTTATGGACGACCAGTCAGAGGCATA
>JBGAWA010000169.1:0-4007 GCA_044227805.1 Chitinophagales bacterium
CAGAAAGCAACATCATCATGGGGAATGTTCCCAGTCCAAAGAGCAGCATAAATAGTGCACCGTTAATTATGGTGCCGGTAAGCAGTGCGCCGGCTATGCCCATATAAACAAATCCACAAGGCAGCAAGCCATTCAGCAATCCGATTACAAACAGATTGGAAGCGGAAGATTTCAGCAGCAGTGGAGCAAGCAACCTTTTCAAGCCGTGTGAAAAACTGAAATACCGATGATACTTGATTTTGGCAAAAAACGGAATGGTGCTGCCAAGCAATAATACGCCGAGAGTTACGCTGACCAATTGTTGAATACCGGAAAAATAAAATCCATATCCAATGAGTCCGAATAATGCGCCCATGAAGGTGTAGGTGGCAGCCCGGCCGAGATTATAGAGCAATCTGCCGCTCATGAAATAAACATTGGAAGAAGCGGTATCAGGCAATGACATGGCAAGTGGCCCGCACATGCCGATGCAATGAAAACTTCCCAGAAAACCAAGAACAAAGCCGCTCCAGATCATTTTAAAACAGCTTGTTTTTATTTGATAATAATACTTCCTTCCCTGTAATAGCTCTTATCACCGGATTGCCAGTCACCCTTAATATGCCACAACCCTTTTGTAAGATCAGCGACAGGCACCCGTTGTGTCAGGTTGCTGTCAGGATGAAGCGGAACCTGAAAATCCAAAGACGCATTATCGGGTTTGAAAAAGTGCAGCGTGCCACTGACAGATTGGTTATTGAACTCAATAGGAAAACGAACTGCTACGGTTTGATCAGCAGCGTTATAGATGAATTCAACCGGAGCTGACAATGCATGGGCATTGGATGCATTATCAATTTGCTGCTGATAGGCGAGTTCCTTATTGTAATAGTCTGCACTCACAAGATCCTGTGGCTGCCGCACACACATCCAGACCAGGAACATCATTCCCGCTGCAAAAACTGTAAATGCCAAAGCGATTCCGGTGCCCCAGTTCAATTTCATCATGACGGATTTTCAATGATTTTTTTCTGCTTTATCTTCCTGTTCCTCTTGCTGATCGTCTTCTTCAACGGAGTGTTCTTTATAAACGGGCCCGATGAATGTGGTTTCTATCTCATCAATCTTTTCCGAGTTGGCATAGACAGCGATCTCCACTTTTGTTTTAATCGACTTAATATCACGCTGTGGCAGGTTAATAAAAAAGGTTCCATCCGTGATTTCTTCGCTTTTTGTGTAGAGTTCTTTACCTACGATGGACAGGCTGGAGTTGGCCGGTGAAACTACCTTTAATTCCACCGCGTGATCGTGAAACGATTTATTGACCAGGTTGACCGTGTACAGGTTGGAAACCCATCCACCTTCCTGCTTTTGAAAAAGCTGGCCCGGGGCGCGAAGAACCGTGGTTTGAATTTCGGGCCGTGAAAACACAAGAAAACTTAAGACAGAGATTAACGTTACCCAGAGTACGGCATAGCCGATCATCCGCTGAGTGAGGGTAAATCCTTTCTTGGTCAGGATCTGCCGCAGAGACGCAACGCGGATCAGTCCTTCGGGACGATGCACTTTTTGCATAATGGAATTACAGGCATCAATACAGGCAGCGCAATTGATGCATTCCAGTTGTGTCCCATTTCTGATATCGATGCCTGTAGGACAAACAGCCACACACAGATGACAATCGATGCAATCTCCGGCACCGGCGGTGTTTAATTTCCCTCTCGGCTCTCCTCTCACATGATCGTATGAAACGACCATAGAATCTTTATCGAGCAGCACACCCTGCAGCCTTCCATAAGGACAAACGCCGATACAGACTTGTTCGCGCAGAAAAGCGAATACAAAATAAAACACGCCTGAAAATATGATGATAGCCAGGAAACCGATGAAATGTTCGGACAATGGCTCCGTGATGATTTTCTCCAGTTGCTTTACGCCAATGATATAGGCCAGGAAAATATTGGAAATGAAAAAGGAGAGGAGGAAAAAAAGGAAGTGTTTAAGTGTTTTCTTCCAGATTTTTTCTCCGGTCCATTCTGCCTTATCAAGATGGCGACGCTGCAAAGCGTCACCTTCAATCCAGTATTCTATTCTTCTGAAGATAAATTCCATGAAGATTGTTTGCGGGCAGGCATAGCCGCACCACCACCTGCCGAAAACGGAAGTGAACAAGATAATGAACACAAAAAAAGTGAGCATAGCGAGTCCGAAGAGGAAAAAATCCTGTGGAAAGAATGCGATCCCCCAGACAATAAACTTTCTTTCGAGTACATTGAAGAGAAAAACAGGATGGCCATCAATCTGAAGGAATGGCCCAATCATCAGCAATGCAAGCATCAGGTAGGCGACAATGTTTCTGCGTGTGAATACTTTGCCTGGCTGGAACCGTGTTTCTGCGTGTGAATACTTTGCCTGGCTGGAACCGCGGATAAACCCATCTTCGTTTTCCCTTTTCATCTACGATGGAAAGGGTGTCGCGGAAGGATTCTGCTTCAACTACGGGATGTACCATTCTATGATAAAATTACTGTTACTTAGCGCGACATGATGACGCCAGGCGCTATGATTTAACATTCGCCGTGTCTTTGGGTGCTGCAGAGGAGTCGGTGGCAGTAGTCATTTGCGGTACGAGTTTATCTCCCTGTGGTGCTTTAGGATTGGGTGGATTTGTACCGTGCAGCGACATGATAAAACTGGATACCGTTTGCATTTCTTCAGGTTTGAGTATACCGGTCCAGCTTACCATACCTTTCGCGGGAACACCATATTTCACAGTTTTAAATATTTCGGCAACGGAACCTCCGTGCAACCAGTAGTCATCAGTAAGATTGGGACCAACACCTCCTTCTCCCAGCTGACCATGGCAAGGGGAGCACTTTGCTATGAAAATCGACTTTCCGCCTGCGATGGAAGTCGCATCTGTCAGCTGTTTCACACTCGATTCATCCACGGATGAACCGGCTGTTACCAGCATTTTTGCTTTTTGATCAGCAGCCCGTTGCAGTTCGGCGGCATATTCTTCCTTAGGCAGTTTTCCGATATGATAAACATGAAAGACAAATATGTAACATACGGCAGCAACAACGGTGGAAAGAAAAATATACTTCAGCCACGGTGGCATCCTGTTATCCAGTTCGCGGATACCATCATAATTGTGATCGAGCATCACATCTTTTTCTATGCCTTTCGGCACAGATGCTGTCAGGTTCTTCCACATTTTGGTTATCCAGTCTTCTTTCGCCTGTTGCTGCGCGGCCGTTTCCGTTTCCATGGGCTTGCCGTGCAGGATGTGGTAATGTTGTTCGCCTATCAGCTTCGCCAGCCGTAACATGGTCAGTACCATAAAGAACATCACAATCAGCAATGCCCCGATGACATAGTAAAATGCCTGGTAAGTCTGAAAAGAAGATGTGGCAGTTGCAGCCTGCTGTGCAGCAGCGGGAAGTGAAAAGATGAATAGGAATGCTGCAAGGATGAGGTTGGTTTTATTTTTTTTCATGGCGGAATTTTTCTGAAAAGGTCTGCTACAATTGTTAGGGTTTATTTTTTTGTCGGATCACCGATCACCTGATCCCGGAATGGCAGTTCGCTGAGTTCCTTGATTTGTTTCTTATCCTGCATAAAAGCATATATGCCCACGGCTCCAAAAAACAAGAAGAAGGCCACGAAAGAGATCAATGGAAAGATGACGACGCCATTGATGGAAGAAAGAATATTCTGAAACATGATTAGTTGTTATTTACTGTTTGTGCTTTTTTGATGTCGGTTCCAAGGCGTTGCAGGTAGGAGATGATCGCAATGATTTCTTCATCCCCATTAACCGGGACTCCGTTATCATTAAGGTCCTTCGCGATGACGGCGGCCTGTTTCTTCAGATCGGCTTCCGCTTCCGCTTCATAGCCTGCTGCATAAGGAACACCAAGCTTCCGCATCACACGGATTTTATCTGCGGTGTGATAGGTGCTCAGTTTATTTTCTGCAAGCCAGGCATAGGACGGCATGATGCTGCCGGGCGACATGCTGCCCGG
>JBGAWA010000042.1:0-34387 GCA_044227805.1 Chitinophagales bacterium
AACCGGACTAATGCAGAATCCGATTCCGTATTTGTCAGGTTTTAGAGTTTCAATAGGTTATCTGGTAGACATAAATAGATCTGGAGTGTAAATTTCTTAAGCAAAAGGATACAGGGAGATTTTCTATGACAATTTTGTGTTGGTGACAGCCTTTATTAAGTTTCCGCACATTTACCCCCTTTTTCTTCAAAATCCTTGCATTTTCCCCAAAAAGAATCCTATCTTTGCCGTTCTTTAAAAATGGAGGCGTTTACCATTGGTTATCAATCACTTCCTCATTCATCATTTTTCGCTATTGGAATTCAGTTATAGACACCTGCTTATCTAAGGTGCAGGAAGCGGATACCGCTTCGTCTCCTTGATACGATTGCCAATAACTGCTAACGAATAACACAAATCATCATATGCCTTTCAAGAAAGACCTCAAGATCAAACCCAACTTCACCAGGATTACCCTCTCATTGGCATCTCCGGATTCCATTCTTGAGCGGTCGTATGGTGAAGTGCTGAAACCGGAAACAATCAACTACAGGACCTATAAGCCTGAGCGTGACGGATTGTTTTGTGAGCGTATTTTTGGCCCGGTTAAGGATTATGAATGTTATTGCGGAAAGTACAAGCGTATTCGATACAAAGGCATCGTCTGCGACCGTTGTGGCGTGGAAGTTACCGAAAAGAAAGTGCGTCGTGAACGCATGGGTCACATCAAGTTGGTGGTACCCGTAGTGCATATCTGGTATTTTAAATCACTTCCCAATAAGATCGGCTACCTGCTTGGTTTGTCTTCCAAAAAGCTGGAGACCATTGTCTATTATGAACGCTATGTAGTGATTCAGCCGGGTATCAGGGAAGATAAACAATACCTCGACCTGCTTACGGAAGAAGAATACCTTGAAATACTGGAACAGCTTCCTAAGGACAATCAGCATCTCGATGATATGGATCCGAGGAAGTTCCTTGCTAAGATGGGCGCCGATGCCGTTCGTGACCTGCTGGCCCGTATTGATCTGAATGATCTTTCTTACCAGTTACGTCACCAGGCTGCGAATGAAACTTCTCAGCAACGTAAAGCGGAAGCATTAAAACGGCTGAGCGTGGTGGAGGCATTCCGCGAAGCCAATGAAAGAACCACTAATCGTCCTGAATGGATGATCGTGCAGTATCTGCCTGTCGTTCCTCCTGAATTACGGCCTCTTGTGCCATTGGATGGCGGACGCTTCGCTTCCTCCGATTTAAATGACTTATACCGCCGTGTAATTATCCGCAACAACCGCCTCAAGCGTTTGATAGAAATTAAAGCGCCGGATGTAATTCTCAGAAATGAAAAGCGCATGTTGCAGGAAGCCGTGGATTCATTGTTCGATAATTCCCGCAAATCAAATGCTGTTAAAGCTGAAGGTGGCCGAGCGCTTAAATCACTGAGTGATGTGTTAAAGGGCAAGCAAGGCCGTTTCCGTCAAAACCTGCTGGGAAAACGGGTTGACTATTCAGGCCGTTCTGTGATTGTTGTTGGACCAGACCTGAAGTTACATGAATGCGGCTTACCGAAGGACATGGCGGCTGAATTGTTCAAGCCTTTCATCATCCGCAAGCTGATTGAAAGAGGCATCGTCAAGACTGTGAAGTCAGCAAAGAAACTGGTGGATCGCAAAGAGCCGGTAATCTGGGATATCCTGGAAAATATACTGAAAGGTCATCCGGTAATGCTAAACCGTGCACCAACCTTGCACCGTTTGTCTATACAGGCCTTCCAGCCGAAACTGATAGAAGGAAAAGCTATTCATCTTCATCCATTGGTGTGCGGCGCCTTCAACGCGGATTTTGACGGTGATCAGATGGCTGTTCATGTGCCGCTCAGTAATGCAGCAATTCTTGAAGCTCAGTTGCTGATGCTGTCAGCGCATAATATTTTGAACCCGCAAAATGGTTCACCTATTACGTTGCCTTCTCAGGACATGGTATTGGGACTGTATTATACCACCAAAGGCAGAAAAAGCGATAATGTTCTTAAGATGAAGGGTGAAGGAAAAGCTTTCTACTCTGCCGAGGAAGTGATTATCGCTTACAACGAAGGCAAAGTCGATCTGCATTCCTGGATCAGGGTAAAGGCAAGAGTAAAAGAGAACGACAAATTTGCGGAAAAGTTGATTGAAACCACGGTTGGCCGTGTGATCTTCAACCAGCTTGTGCCGGAAGAAGCAGGTTTCGTGAATCTGCTGCTGACTAAGAAAGCGCTGCGTGATATCATCGGCGACATCATCAAGGCAACGGATATTCCTACTACTGCAAAATTCCTGGATGATATCAAACAATTAGGGTTCACCATGGCATTTAAAGGTGGTTTATCCTTTAACCTGTCCGACCTGTTGATTCCTGACAATAAGCAGGAAATGCTGAAAGGAGCCCAGGATGAGGTGGATGAAATCACCAATAATTACAACATGGGTTTCATCACGAATAACGAACGTTATAACCAGGTGATTGATATCTGGACCCGTGTAAACAACCGAATCTCTGAAACCCTGAACAAAGCCTTGGAACTTGATCGCCAGGGATTCAATAGTGTGTATATGATGCTTCACTCCGGCGCGCGCGGATCAAAAGAGCAGGTGCGCCAGTTGGGTGGTATTCGAGGGCTGATGCAAAAGCCGCGTAAGTCTGGCAGTTCAGGAGGTGAATTGATTGAGAATCCGATTCTTGCCAACCTGAAAGAGGGATTGAGTGTATTGGAATACTTTATTTCTACACACGGTGCTCGCAAAGGTTTGGCCGACACGGCGTTGAAAACTGCTGATGCCGGTTATCTGACCCGTCGTTTGGTGGATGTGGCGCAGGATGTGGTGATCATGGAAGAAGATTGTGGAACACTGCGTGGTATTCCGATCTCAGCGTTGAAAGACAATGATGAAGTGGTGGAACCATTGTATGATCGTATTGTTGGCCGCGTGAGTTTGTATGATATCATCGATCCTTTGACGGATGAACTGATCGTGAGTGCCGGTGAAGAAATTGACGAAGATATCGCCTCGAAGATTGAAGAAACGGCTATTGAAACAGTCGAAATCCGTTCAGTACTTACTTGTGAATCGCGCAAAGGTGTCTGTGTAAAATGTTATGGACGCAATCTGACAACCGGCCGCAGAACAGAAATTGGTGATTCCGTTGGCATCATCGCCGCACAGTCTATCGGTGAACCGGGCACACAGCTGACGCTTCGTACCTTCCATACGGGTGGTGCCGCTTCAGGCATGGCCACAGAGTCGGAACTGAAATCAAAATTTGATGGCGTTGTGAAGTTTGAAGATGTGAGAACAGCAACGTTTACGAATGGCGCAGGAGAAAAGACGGTGGTTGCCATTGGTCGTGCCGGAGAGGTACGCATTGAAGATCCTAAATCTGACCGCGTCTTAATCGCCAACCATGTTCCTTACGGTTCCTATATCATGGTTAAGGAAGGAGATAAGGTGACAAAGGGCCAAACCATCTGTACCTGGGATCCATATAACGCTGTTATTCTTTCTGAACTGAAAGGACAGATTGAATTTGAGAACATTATCGAAGGCATCACGTTCCGCGAAGAAATGGATGAGCAGACCGGTCACAAGGAGAAAGTGATTATTGAAACACGTGATAAAACCAAGATTCCTACCATCAAGGTTACAGGTAAGAATAAAGAACATAAGTCGTATAATATTCCTGTAGGATCGCACATCAATGTGGAAGCCGGGGAAGAGGTAGAAGGTGGGATGATCCTTGTGAAAATTCCAAGAACGCTGGATAAACTCCGCGGTGATATTACCGGTGGTCTCCCACGCGTAACGGAATTGTTTGAAGCAAGAAATCCTTCAAATCCTGCCGTGGTGAGTGAGATAGATGGCGTTGTTTCCTTTGGTGCTGTTAAGCGCGGCAATCGTGAGATCATCATCGAATCACGCGACGGCGATCAGCGTAAGTATCTTGTTCCGCTGTCAAAACTTTTCCTCGTGGCAGAAGGAGACTATGTGAAGGCCGGGCAACCATTGTCGGAGGGTGCTATCACACCTAACGATATTCTCGCCATCAAAGGACCTAACGCCGTGCAGGAATATATGGTGAATGAGATACAGGAAGTGTACCGCTTACAAGGTGTAAAGATCAATGATAAGCATATTGAAACCATCGTGCGTCAGATGATGCGGAAAGTGCATATCGAAGATCCGGGAGACACGCGATTCCTCGAAGGGGAAGGAGCGGATAAGTTTGAGTTCCTCATAGAAAATGAAGAAATATTTGATAAGAAAGTGGTGACGGAAGCAGGTGCTTCGCCCAATTTAAAAGTAGGACAGATCGTAACCCTGCGCCAGATTCGTGAAGAGAATTCAGTGCTGAAACGTCAAGACAAGGCCATTGTCGAATATCGTTCAGCAATGCCGGCAACTTCAAGCCCATTGCTGATGGGTATTACAAGGGCTTCCCTGGGTACTAAAAGTTGGATCTCTGCCGCCTCTTTCCAGGAAACAACGAAGGTGCTCAGTTCGGCCTCCATCAATGCGAAGGTGGATGTGCTGGGCGGCCTGAAGGAAAATGTAATCATCGGTCACCTCATTCCTGCCGGTACCGGTTTGCGTGACTACGAGAATATAGTGGTTGGTTCACAGGAAGAATATGATAAGCTGGTAGCCTCTAAACGAGAGTTGATGGGCGAAGTTCCCAGCCTTGACGAGTGATTCTGATGACAATCATGCCGTAACAGATTTCAAAGCCGTTCCATTTCCGATGGGACGGCTTTTTTATTTTATTTTTGAAGCAAATAAAAATCGAAATGGATCCAAAAGAAAAGCAACAACAGCAAAATCAAATCAATATTGAACTGAGTGAAGAAACGGCAGTTGGTATTTATTCCAATCTGGCTATTATTCAACATTCCAACCAGGAATTCGTGCTTGACTTTATAAAGGTGATGCCCGGCGTGCCAAAGGCAAGAGTGAAAGCGCGTATTGTACTCACCCCGCAACATGCAAAACGGTTTATGCGGGCTATGGCGGATAACCTTCGCAAGTTTGAATCAATGTATGGTGACATTCAGGAGGCGGAGGATATCAAGATACCCATGAACTTTGGTCCATCTATAGCCCAAGCCTGAATCCCGCTTCCTTGCCAGCTGTAGTAAGACGCCTGGCAATCCAGCAATGTGCTGGCTTGTTAAAGGATTTTGCAGTTGAAATATCAGGGTGCAGTTAGAGCACTCATTTTACAATCAACAGTTGCCGGGTTATATTTTTTTCATCGCAAATAAACCGGATGCTGTACATACCGGCCGGCAGTTGCTGTGTATTAAAATGAACCTGGTGGCTTCCCGCAGAAAAGATAGCATCTGCCGGCAGACCAATTTCTTCTCCCCATAAATTGAACAGTTGAATGTGCACATGCTGCGAAGCCAATAATGAAAAACCGATTTGTAATCTTTCACCGGTAGGATTAGGAAAAATACTGAAATCATCTTCAAGGGAAGGAGCATGGGTATGGGTTGCGAAAGTGGGAGCTAAAAAAACCCTGAATAGCAGGTTGCTGGCATATGAATAACCTTCATTCGCATTATTAGTATTGATGCCACCGTAGATATATCCGATCAGTTGCTTGCCTGTCATATCCCGAAGTTTTAAAACTCCGTTTGCATATGCTGCATAGTTCATTGCCGAAAAGAAATCAGCATTGGCTCCATAGAGTCCAGGAAACTTAACCGGCAAAACTGCTTCCGTTGTACTTCCATTTTCCGAACGCGTAAGCGTGGTAATGTCGTTGATAAATGGTACCAGCGTGTCTTTTGTCAATAGATTGCTCGTGTCATTGCAATCGTATAAACTGATGCCGCCAAAAAAAGTGGTGTACATTGTATGATTAACTGAATCATAGCAGGCAATGACCGGGCAGGTGTACTGACTCATCTGTTGTTCAAAGCTGAAATCCGTAACTGCATTGCTCTCATCAAAATATACAGGATGCTGGTAGGGCAGATTCTGAGCGTATTGAAAAACGCCGCCATACATTCCGAAAGATTCGCTTCCGTCGGAGTTTACTAATGGTACCACATTCAGATCACGACGGTGAAAGTTATCGGTATCTGTTTGTTGTACAAAATTGCTGAGCGTAATATTGTTACCGTCATCTGTCAGCTGAAACCTGCTGATGCTATTGGTGTATTGCTGCAGGAAAGAAGAGGAATTCAGCTTGGTATAAAGCCCGGAAAATTTGTGCCCGCCAACGAGATAAAAAGTGTTCCCTGTTTTTTGCAAAGCGCCGCCGGTGACAGCGAATTCATCATAGACAGCTTGCCTGATATAAGGCAGCAGGTTATTGCTCCCGGAAACAATTTCATTAATCACCGCATCGGTTTGCAGTGCTGTTATTGTGGGGAAAGTGATTTTTGCATTCGACAGCGAATCATACCCATAGCCACCAATGATATACAGTTGATTGCCGGATTGAATAAACTCGGTATTGGTGGCGGAGAGCGAAGTCCGAATAGCATAGGGCAGTACGGATAAGGGTGTCGTCCAAACCTGCCAGTCATCCGTATCAATCACCAATAGTAATTTGTTTGCATCAGTTGGTGCAAAGGCAGAATTTGGAAAAAAACTGTGCAGGCCATCAATACGGCCGGTTACGATTAGCCATTTGTCGCCAGACTGCGCTTTAGCAAAGGAATGTATGCCCGGCAATTGTGGTGCCTCCACCTGTTCGAGTTCAATGGCAAAAGGCGGCAATGGACCTTGTTGCGCCGCAGCAAAATGATACAGGAGAGAAATGAAAATAGTAAAATAGTTACGGTAACGGCGTGATCTCATGCCTGGGATGATGGCTTGGTGTGAATGCAAATTCGATAATAAGGCGGAAAGCAAAAGGAATTTTTTGATAGATAAGTCATTTTCGCTGATGTGTCAGTTCAATTGCCACCCTACAGCCTGCAATATGATAATAATCAACAGAATGTCCGCCTGGCCTTATTCTCTGTAAGTTGAAGTTTATCGCATTTTTTGACTACCTTGCGACATTCTTTTCACTTAAACAAACTCCCACTTGTCACTTTCAAAATTAAGTTTTCAGCAGAGTGCTGGCGACCGTTTTTATACGGAAGTTAAGTCGAGAGTCAATAAGTATTTTGAAGAACGTGGGATTTCGACACATGCCAATGCGCAGATGATCATTAAAACGATCGTAATCTTTACGATTACCTTTGGTGCCTATGGCCTGATTATCGCGGATTTTTTACCTATGTGGGCCATGTTTCTGCTTTGTATACTGATGGGAATGGGTATCGCAGGACTGGGGTTTTCGGTGGCACACGACAGCATTCATGGAGCGTATTCTGCTAATCCGAGAGTGAATTATATACTGGGGCTTACTATGAACCTCATCGGAGGAAGCCGTTATGTCTGGAGTATCACACACAATGTGGTACATCATACTTATACCAATATTCATGAATATGATGAAGATCTTGAATTAGCGCCGTTCATCCGTTTGTCAAAACATAAAGAATACCGGCCTATTCACCGTTTCCAACACATTCTGGCATTTCCGGCCTATTCATTCGCCACTATATTCTGGGTCTTTCTTAAAGACTTTAAGAAACTATCTCAGAAAGATATCGGTCCTTATAAAAATAAGCACCATCCAGTAGGAGAAATCATTTCATTGTTCCTATTTAAAGCCATCTATTATTCCTATACGATTGTGATTCCATTATTGGTGATGGATATTACCTGGTGGCAGTTTCTGATTGGATTTTTAACGGTTCACATGGTAGCCGGAATAATACTGGGCGTTGTGTTCCAACTCGCGCATACGGTGGAAGGGACGGAACATATTAAGAGTGACGAAGATGGCATAATGGAAGACTCATGGGCTATTCATCAGATGCGCACTACGAGTAATTTCGCCATGAAAAACCGTTTTATCAACTGGTATGTTGGCGGATTGAATTTCCAGGTAGAGCATCATCTGTTTCCACGCATTTGCAGTGTTCACTATCCTGCTATCAGCAAGATTTTAAAAAGCACAGCCGAGCAGTTTAACGTACCTTACCACTATCATGAAAATCTGACCGGAGCCATTCAGTCGCATTACCGATATCTCAAACAATTGGGGCAACCGGCCATAGAGCAACCACAAAAACTTGCGCAGGCAAGTTAAGATTTCAAAGCCCTGATTTCAGGGCTTTTTTTTTGAATGGATGCGTTCCGGATTTTGCAGGAGATACTCTTTCCAGCCCGAAACTTTTTTTATTGAAGATTGCGGAGTCTTGTTTTGAAAATGATGGCAGACCGCAACCGCCAATGCATCCGTTGCATCCAGCAGGAGATACTGATGGTCAAATTGCAAGAGCCTGGAAAGTATGGCCGCAACCTGTTCCTTTGATGCATTGCCATTGCCCGTGATGGATTGTTTTATTTTCCTGGGTGAATACTCGATAACAGGTACTCCTTCCGATAAAGCTATGGAGATGGCAACTCCTTGTGCCCTGCCAAGTTTCAGCATCGATTGAACATTCTTTCCGAAAAAGGGCGATTCGATGGCCATTTCAGTAGGTCTGAATTTCCGGATCACTTTGCTGATGCCTTCAAAAATTCCTTTCAGTTTCTGGTAGTGATCGGCTGACTTTTCCATCCGTAACACATCAATTTCAATCAGCTTCATTTCGTTCTGACAGATTTCCACCACACTGTATCCGAGGATGTTGGTGCCCGGATCCACTCCCATTATCACGTTCTTCACAGTGGGACCTTTCTTCTTCATTGCCTGTAGGGTGTCATTTGATCGCATAGGATTTGGATGAGCAAGTTACGGCTCTTCAGCATGAAAATGTAGCGGTAAAATAATCACCATCTCTCACGGCGTATTGTAAACAATGCAAACATTGCCGTGGTTGTAATGGTAATACAATGCAACATGGTCAGCCGGCGTTTAAGTTTGGTACATTTTTTACCTTAGAGCAATACAATTTCAAGCAGCAGCGTATTTCATGAAGAAATTTTTTTTGATAGCCATCCTGTTTACTCTGGCCACGATAAATGCACGAGCGCAAAGTGAAAGCGGGTGCACAGTCCGGAACACCGCATTCAGCATTGGTGAACAGGTCTATTACAAGGTTTCTTATAACTGGAATTCTTTATGGTTGAATGCCGGTGAGGTTTCATTTAAAGTAAATGAAGGTTTTTTCAATAATGCGCCATGCTATCACATGGTGGGTTATGGGAGCACCTATAAGTCCTATGATATGTTTTATAAAGTGCGCGATACCTATGAATCCTATATTGACATGCAAACGCTCAAACCACTTCGTTTCATCAGGAATGTAAATGAAGGCGGTTATATCATTAATCAGAATGTGGTGTTCCGGCACAATGAAAAGGAAGCGGTTTCTAACAAGAGACTTTTATGATTCGGATTGTGTGCAGGATGTGCTGTCCGCCATCTACTTTGCCCGCAACATCGATTTTTCAAGATATAGAAAAAATGACACTATTCCGGTCACGCTGTTCCTCGACGACCAGCTCTATCCTGTTTACATCAGATACCTGGGAAAGGAAGTCGTTACAACCCGGAATGGAAAATATAACTGTATCAAGTTTAGCCCCTTGCTGATAGAAGGCACCATTTTTAAAGGAGGCGAAGAAATGCGGGTATGGGTTACCGATGATAAGAATAAAATACCGGTGCGTGTAGAATCACCAATTATCGTGGGCTCGGTTTATGCCGAACTCTATAAATACTCAGGATTGCGAAGTCCGGTAACTGCCAAATTGCAGTAATGGATTTCATTCCAGCCTGCAGTAAAGAAGTGGAGTGTGGTGGTGCATTAAATCAGTTCCACAAATTTGATATATTGGAATGCATCAGCAACGAATGTTTGCGGCATGCTAAAATACGCGGCAAATGATCCGCATTGCATTCTTTTTGATGCTTCAATAAATTTAAGACAAGTGATAAGGAATTCCGCAACATCAAACTTTTTGAACGGGAGATCATTTTTTTCGGATTGAAAAGCCGAAAGCTCATCAGGACGGGATTACAAAACCCGTTCAACGGGAGAAAGAAAATGAAAGAACTGTTTGAGATTGATCTTGCCCGCGATCTACCTGATAATAATATCTCTGAAAGCCAATCCGGTCAACGGTTCTGAAGGTTTCGAACAATTGTGATTACAAATCCCTGCCAACGAGTGCTACAGTTGGGATCGTCTTTAAAGGCACATCAGTTTTAGCCTACTTTTTTTCAAATACCAATACGGAACTTCCTATCAAAGGTAATAGCTGCCCATATCTTGTTTCTCCTATTGGAATGTTTTTCTAATTTTAGAAAGTTTACACGTCCTGCATGAGAAAAATATCCACCCCGCTTTTTTCATTGATGATGGCATTCTCCTTGACAATTACAGCCATTATTATTTTACCCTCGCAACGATTTTCCGCTGAACACGATGAAGAAGGCCCGGAATCACCATTAATAAGAATGCAATGGGAGCAAAACCGTTATGCTGATCCGGCTACGGGCACCATCCCTTCGCAGGCAGTATGGAAAGCATATCGCCGGCTGGTGGCACAGGGAAAAATGGCACCTTCCATATTTGCTTCTCAGGCAACAGCTCGAAGCGGTGAATGGCAACTGGTGAACGATTTCTTTTCTTCAATCGCGGTTACAAAAATTACCTATGATCCGCAACATCCGCAAACCTTTTATTTCTGTACGGGTGAAGGCTGGTACAACGCTGATGCTGCTGTTGGCGCCGGTGTCTGGAAATCGACTGATGCCGGTACATCATGGTCGCAGCTTCCGGCAACAGATACCTCACTTTTCAGTTATTGCCAGGATATTGATGTTCACCCGGTGTCGGCAGCTATCTATGTGGCTACTGCATCATCCGGCCTCATGCGATCACAGGATGGAGGGGCTTCATTTAGCAGGGTCTTACACGTTCCGGGTACACAAAATAACAGCATATGTGATGTTGAATTTACAGCAGGTGGAGGCATCTTTGCGACAACGGGAATTTTTCAACCTGGCGCCATCTACTATTCAGCAACCGGCGACTCCGGAACCTGGGTGAAACAAACCAATGGATTTCCCATCAGTGGAATTTACAGGGTTGAACTGGCTACCGCTCCTTCCAACGACAGTGTTGCTTATGCCGCTGCTTGCAAAAGTTCCAATTATGGCATCGCAGGGTTTTACAAAACTACTGATAAGGGCAATAGCTGGTTTTCCATTCCTGATCCTGGAGGCGATCTGACTTTTGCCAAGAAACAAGCCTGGTACGACCTGGTGCTTGCCGTTGATCCAACAGATGAAAATACCGTGGTAGCGGGAGGATGGCAGCAGTGGCGATCCAAAGATGGTGGTAATACATGGATGCGGCTCGCGCATGGCAATCCGGATTCTTCCGCTTACCAGTATATGCATGTGGATCAACATGCAATTGTTTTCAGAAACGCTGATACTATTTATTTTGGAAATGATGGTGGTGTTTGGAAGTCAGGAAATTTTCAGGACGACTTTCCTTCTATCTACGAACGTAATCTTGGTTATCGTGTAACACAATATTATGCGGGAGATATTCATCCGGCTGCAGGTAACCTGACTATTGCCGGTGGAACGCAGGACAACGGAAGCAATCTGCTGCAATATGCTGGCATCAGTCCGCATAAAACACTTTCAGGTTATGACGGCGGCTTTTGTGCTATCAATTATGAACACCCTGAAATCATCTACACCACAAAAAACTCAAATGGTATTTTCAGAACTACAACAGGTGGCTATAGTATTCCTGATACAATCACGAATGCCTATCTGACGGATGCTGATGTACAGTTTATTAATCCAATTGCACTGGATCCCAATGATCCTGAATTGCTTTATATGGCGTCCACGAACAAAGGTTTGTGGCGGCTAAAAAATGCATCCACCGCAACTGACTCCAGCTGGCAACGGGCGTCAAAGAGCAATGGTGCCATTACGGCTATTGGTATTTCAAAAAGCCAGGCCGGAACTGTTTTCATTGGCAAAGCGAGCGGTGGAAATATTTACCGCATTGAACGTGCCGATACTACTACTTCCAATCATGCCTGGACTGACTGTGACCCACAAAACATGCTTCCTTCCGGTTCTCTGTTCAGCCCGGTATATTGCTCCAGTGTTTATGTTGATCCGACCGATGTCAATCATGTATGGGTGACTTTTTCAAATTATGGTATTAATAATATATGGGAAACGAAAAATGCCTCCGCTCCGCAGGTGCAGTGGATGGCACATGATGGTGATTTGCCGAATCTTCCTGTAAACTGGATCTTTCCACATCCTCTTCATCCTGAAGTTTGTTATATCGCCACAGAGCTGGGCGTTTTTTATACCAGTAATTTGAATGGTGACAACACTATTTGGTTGCCAATGAATGCAGGTCTGGCCAATGTAAGGGTGAACATGCTGGTATATCGTGCCATCGATCATGTTTTGGTTGCCGTCACACATGGGCGCGGAATGTTTACCGGAACGGTGCCGATGGATGGACAGGACTTCGCAATAAATTGGAATGAAAGAGGACCTTTGGATGTGGGGGGAAGAACAAGAGCGATTATGATTGATCCGAATGATCCGAGTGGTCAGACTATCTGGGCCGGAAGCGTGGCAGGCGGTCTGTGGAAGAATACAGGCATTGATGCATTACTTTCTGTTGATATAGAAAATCTTGCCGATAGCGGGCAAATATTCAATGTATTCCCCAACCCTGTTTCAGCAGACGGGGCCATCATTCGCTTTTCAGTTCCAGCACCCATGCCGGTAATGATCTATATAGCTGACCAGGCAGGTAACCGTATTCAAACATTATTGAATGACAACGATGTGGTACCAGGATCACAACAGATAAAGTGGAATCCATTGCCGCAAATGGCCGATGGAATTTATTTCCTGTGCTGTTTTTCCGGTGAAAAGAAGTCTATTAAGAAAATCGTATTCATGCGTTGATTGCTCCCATGTTTAATATTAAGGCACCCTTATTTTGAAGTAGTACTGATTAGCTGGATTATCATATCACGACTAATCTGCTTGCTGCCAGATTCAGTAAAATTCACCTATTCTAAGTGTTAGTTTAAAGGAGCTCGATTTTTCGAATGAAAAACCAGGGAGTAACTTTGCATACTACCTCATCAGGGTAATGAGGTCGCTTAGGTTACTCAAAAAATTATGGAAGGGTATGTCTGGAAATCATGTTGATAAGGTGCTGCCGAATCTCAAAATTGCCCTTCAAAGTAGCGGATCTAACCGTTTTTTGCTAAAAACAAGCTATTTCATCTGTTTTTATTGCCATTTCAGTTTTTTATTTCATTTTTTCTTTGGAAGCCTGTAACCTTTTCTCTTTTCTCCGTTCTAACTCAAAACAAATAGGAAAATGAAAGCGAATAATCTTGGTTTATTAGTGATCTTAAGTATTGTGACGATGACATTTGCCTCCTGTAAAAAGGATGGATGGCCCTGTAAGAATGGTGATGGAGCCATGCAAACTGAATTCCGGAGCATAAACGGGTTTACCCGTATTGACAATGAAATGGAAGCCGAGGTATATGTCAGCCAGGGCACTGAATATGAAGTGAAAATAGTTGCACAGCAAAACCTCCTTGAAGAAGTGGTTACTGAAATGGATGGTGATGAATTACAGATCTGGTCGAAGCATTGCCTGAATAAACACGATCCGATCAAGATATACATCACCTTGCCTACGCTCACACAACTCGATATCAGCGGATCCGGACTGGGAGTGCTTAACGGAAATATCACTTCCAATTCCTTATCACTGGTAGTGAGCGGATCAGGTTACCTGCAGGTGCTGGACACTTTGTTTACTGACAATATCCAGTTGACTGTAAGTGGATCCGGCAAGATTGATTACTCCGGTGAATCGCGGGCTGCGAATGCTGTTGTTTCAGGTTCAGGAAATATCACCATGATAGGAGAAGGTAATGCATCGGATACCGGACTGCAGAGTACGCTAAGTCTTACGGTTTCCGGTTCCGGCGCCATCATGGCATATGCTTATCCGGTCGAGGTTTGCTATTTCACCATCAGCGGTTCCGGCCTTGGGCAGGTCAATGTGTCTACCTTGCTGCAAGGGACCATCAGCGGAAGTGGCAGCCTGATGTATATGGGCAACCCGCAGCTGGATGTTACCATCGGCGGCAGTGGTTCAGTAGTTCATGTGAATTAGTATTCCTGATTTTCCATCCGGTTATTCATCTCCACTTTATTATTCCTCCTGTCGTGAATTCAGAAGAACAATCTAAGATTGAGGCAGCGAAGAAAGACCCGAAGCATTTCCGGTATTTCTATGAGCGACACTACAAGGAGATTTTTCTCTTCATCTACCGGCGAACAGACGATGAAGACCTGTCGGCGGACATAGCGCAGCAGGTATTCCTGAAAGCTTTGCAAGGTATTGATCGGTATGTATATCGGGGCATTCCTTTTTCCGCATGGCTCTATCGAATTGCTGGCAATGAAGTGATGCAATACTTCAGAGATCAGCAGAAATTCAGGATCGTAAGTATCGACAATGAAGGGGTGAATGAAATCTTGGAAGAGGATTATGGCCATCTCGAAATGGCAAAAAGAGAAGCATTATTTACCGCCATAAAAAAACTGAATGCATCAGATTTAGAAATGATTGAAATGAGATTCTTTGAAAAACGCTCTTTCAAAGAAATCGGTGACATCAAAGGAATTACGGAATCCAATGCGAAGGTAAAGGTGCACCGTATCCTGGAGCGTGTAAGAAATTCAATTTCGGTAGCAGTTTAATTCACGGCCATGAGAAAGATTAAATTCAAAACTGAGTATGTGCCGCTAAGTGATGATGCCATCAGCCGCCACAAAAACTTTGATCAATTGATGGTGGCATACGCCGCTGCGCCTAAACCGAATTGGTTTAAACAGTTTATTCAAAAAAAATGGACAATGTTTGGAGGGGGATTATTTACAGGTGCTGTGATCACTTCCGCCTTATGGTACAGCTACAATGCTCAGGAGATTAAGATACCGGTAGAGAAGGTGGTGAATTATGTTTCAGAAACGGAGAACAGGCCAGACGATATTTCGACAGCAAATACAAAAGTTGCAGAGATCGATACACAGGAAAAAATGCAGTCTCCTGTTGCCGCTGATGATGCCGTTGCTGAGCAGCTGAACAATAACAAAACTGCCACATACGATAAGGCAATGACCCATGAAAGTTCCGAATCAGCTAATGGACCCGATAATGGTTCCAATGGCAGCATTGATCAACCTGCCCGTGCCACAGCATCAACCGGTAAATTTTCTTCTGCGATGAAAGATGCTTCCGTGAGCGTGGAAGACGAATCAATTGCCGGTAAGACAGCAAATGAGGTAGCAGAGAAATCACAAATGAAAGGTAACAGTGAAGAAGTTACTGAGAATATATTGCCGGCAACAACGTCATCGTTTATCGTCACTACAGAAAAAGGTGAATTGCCAGAGGAGGAAACAAAGTTGATACCGCCTACAGAGAAGACTGTGGTGATCGGTCCGGCGGAATATGATCCTTCAGCCGAAATAGCTTCGACGCTGTCCTCCTCAACAACTCCGGAAACAGAGCAACAGGATAAAAGCATCCTTCCGGAGGCTGCCGCCGCCGCTGCTATGCTTTCAGCTCCGGCGATATCATTCAACAAATCACCTGCGGATGAGAAAAATATGGCAGGAAAAAGCAACGATGAAGGAAAAACGGAAAATGAGTCCGGAGCATTTTCTCTTCAAAAATTTAACCCGTTTCACCGTGACAGCAGCGAACAGTCTCTGAAAGCTGATGGCCGTTCCGGTTGGTTCCTTTTCGGCAGAGATTCTTCTAAAAAGGAGACAGCTGATCAGCATCTTACTGCCGATTCTTCAGTTACCGGAAGGAAATATTCCGAAGAAGTAAGTGATGATTCATCCTATATTCAGCGGTATGCACAGGTTTCATTTATCACGCCCATGAGCAGTAATGGGATGGATGGTTATAAATACAAGCACTATATATCGTTGAATATTTTGCAGGGCTACAATGGTGCTTTGGAAGGAGCCGAATTTGGCGGATTGATCAATGGTTTGAAAGGCTATGCAACCGGTGCGCAATTCGCCGGACTTGGTAACTATATCGGCGGAAATTTAAAAGGTGCGCAATTCGCAGGCCTTGGAAATTTTGCCGGCGGTGATGTAAAGGGTGCACAATTTGGCGGGCTGGCGAATCTCGGAGCTTCCGTGAACGGCGCACAGTTCGGCGGAATCACCAACATCAGCCGTTCGTATGTTACCGGTTTCCAGGCTGCCGGTATTGTCAATCTTGCCGTGGATTCGCTCTATGGAGCACAGGTGGCAGGAATTGTAAATGTGCAGAGCTCGGCAGGAAAATCTGCTGCATGGCAAATTGCCGGTATCGGAAATATCTCACTGGGGCAAAACAGTGGAGGGCAGATTGGTGGTGTCTTTAATGTAGCAGGCAGGTTGAATGGCGGTCAGATTGGATTGATCAATTTTGGAAAGAATATTAAAGGATTTCAGATTGGATTGATCAATGTTTCAGATTCTATTGACGGCCCTGCAATCGGGTTAATCAGTGTAAGCTCAGATGGGATATTCGATGTTAATGCATGGAGCAGCGACTTCCTGACCTTCAATGGTGGCATCCGTGTTGGAACCAGGAACATTTATAACATTTACGCATATGGTATTTCACCATTCAACGCTGATCTGCCATTTGGATTTGGTGCAGGAATAGGAGGGCATATTCCTTTGAAAAAATTCTTTGTGGATATTGATGGAATGGCCTGGTCGATGCATCGCAGCTATATCAGTTTTGAACGAATTAATATGATCAATACTTTTCGTGTAATGGGTGGTTATACTTTCAGCCGGTATTTCAGCGTTTTTGCGGGCCCTACTTTAAATGTAAGCGTGCAGGATAATTACTACGAACCATTCCTGTCAAATTATTTTTATGAAAGCATAAATGCAAATAATACCGTTCGGATAGCGCCAGGCTTTGTTGTAGGTGTCCGACTCTTTTAACCCTGGTTTTAATCGAGAGAACTACACACTCCACAATTGATCGAGGCCGGTTCTTGATGGTGTCAGCCCGGTTTTCCAAGCATGGCATTCATCCGTTGGAGCGTACATTGTTCCGAACATATTTGCGGTAATTAAAAAAGTAGCAAATAAAAAAGCATCGGCAAATTATCACCATAGAGCAATGACTCGTTTTTTTCAACAGTTTAATATTCTTCAAAAACTTCTCCGGCAAATGATAAGACGCTGATACCGCGTCTTGTCAAAAAAGGCATTTGCCAGCACATGGCAGGCATCAGCATCGGCCGATGGAATTTATTAATTGAAATTCCATATTGAATTTCACCTGTGGTGCAATCAGCACAATCATCCCGAATGCATCTTTTAGCGGACACACTGTGAAACGATTATATTTGCGCCTCAAAATAAATAGCGTAAAATGGGATTACAGGGTGGAATAGTTGGATTACCGAATGTGGGCAAATCAACTTTATTTAATGCATTATCCAATGCAAAGGCGCAGGCAGCTAATTTTCCCTTTTGTACGATTGAACCAAATATCGGCGTCATCACAGTGCCTGATCAACGGTTGACGGAATTGGCTAAACTGGTAAACCCCAAAAAAATAGTCCCGACAACGGTGGAAATTGTTGACATCGCCGGACTGGTGAAAGGTGCCAGCAAAGGCGAAGGATTAGGCAACCAGTTTTTAGGCAATATCAGGAGTACGGATGCCATTATTCATGTAGTCCGCTGTTTCGACGATGATAATGTGATTCATGTGGACGGATCGGTTAATCCCGTGCGTGATAAGGAGATCATTGATACTGAACTTCAGCTGAAAGACCTGGAAACGGTGGAAAAGCGGATTGCCAAACAGGAGAAAGTTTCCCGCACCGGTGACCGTGATGCGAAGCGAATTATGGAAGCGTTACAAACCTATAAGTCGCACCTCGAAAGCGGAAAATCGGCGCGCAGTGTTTCGCTGAATGAAGAAGACAAAGCCTCGGTGGAGGATATGTTTTTGCTCACTGCCAAGCCTGTGCTGTATGTTTGCAATGTGGATGAAGCGGCTGTTATATCAGGCAACAGATACACGGAGCAACTCAAAGCGGCTGTGAAGGAGGAGGACGCGGAAATACTTTATATCAGCGCCGCTATTGAAGCGGATATTGCACAGTTGGAAAGCTTTGATGACCGGAAGGCTTTTCTGCATGATCTCGGACTGGAAGAATCAGGCGTTGAAAAGCTGATACACGGAGCTTATCACCTGTTGAAACTAAGGACTTATTTCACGGCAGGCGTTCAGGAAGTACGTGCCTGGACGATCAGGGCCGGAATGTCAGCGCCACAGGCTGCCGGTGTGATTCACTCTGACTTTGAGAAAGGGTTTATCCGCGCAGAGGTTATTGCTTACGATGATTTCATAAAATACGGAAGTGAAGCCAAATGCCGTGAGGTGGGAAGACTGCGTGTCGAAGGAAAGGAATACATGGTAGCTGATGGAGATGTGATGCATTTTCTTTTTAATGTATAATGAAGACTAAGATGCACACGGCAAACAAGAACTGATGAGCCGGTGACTATCTAAAACATGCTGACGCATATACCGTAAAAGGTATTTCAATTAAAACCGCCCTAAACTCTGATACCCATTCATTCTTTCAAACTTCTTACATGATTATCATCACCGGTGCCGCAGGCTTTATAGGTTCATGTTTAGTTGCCAGGCTTAATGAAGAGAAAATCTACCATCTTGGGCTGGTGGATGATTTCTCACGGGAGAGCAAGAAAAGGAACTATGAGAACAAGAGATTTCTGAATGTCATCGACCGCGATGAATTTATTGACTGGTTTGATCTGCAACATGACTCCATTGAATTTGTTTTTCATTTAGGTGCACGCACCGACACAACGGAATTCAACCGGCAGGTTTTTGATGATCTTAACCTTCATTACTCTCAGGAAATCTGGAACAGGTGTGTGCAGTATAACATTCCGCTGATTTATGCCTCATCGGCAGCCACCTATGGTGCCGGGGAAGAAGGATACACTGATGATCACAGCATCATTCCTTCTTTGAAACCACTAAATCCCTATGGAATCTCAAAAAATGAATTTGACAAATGGGTGCTGCAGCAAGCGGAGGTTCCTCCCTTTTGGTGTGGATTAAAATTTTTTAATGTCTATGGTCCCAATGAATATCATAAATCCCGTATGGCTTCTGTAATATTTCATGGATTCAACCAGGTAATGGAGAATGGAAAAATCAGGTTGTTCCGTTCGCATCGCCCCGAATATAAAGATGGAATGCAGTTGCGTGATTTTGTGTATGTGAAGGATGTGACTGAAGTTTTACTTTACTTTTATTACCGGCAGAAAGCGTCCGGTATTTACAACTTAGGGACCGGCAAAGCCCGCACTTTTCTTGATCTGGCGCATAGTACATTTGCTGCTATGGAGAAAGAACCCAACATTGAATGGGTTGAAATTCCTGCAGATATCCGCGAGAAGTACCAGTATTTTACAGAAGCCAATATGCAAAAACTGGTTAGTGCCGGTTATTCCAAACCTTTTCATTCACTCGAGGATGGCATTGGTGAATATGTGCAACACTATTTGCTGAAGAATAAAATTTGGTGAGCGTAATGCATATAACGATACAGCACTTCCATAAAAAAAGCGGTTCAATACGAACCGCTTTTTTGATTTCTGCTAATAAGAGAATTATTTTTTCATTTTCCCCTTTGCTTCAGCGATGGTCTTCTCATTTTGCTGAATATAGCTGGTGTCGCTTTCCTTCTTTGCAAGCTCCATCGCCTGGGTAGCAGTGGCTACAGCGGCGTCATATTTACCCATCTGCAATTCCATCTTCGCTTTGCCGGTCATCATCCAGTATGCCTCAGGTCGTGCATCAATTGCTTTGTTCACCCATATATAGGCCTGGTTGATGTCCTTTCCATTTTCAAAATAATAATTCGCCGCTTGCCAGTAAGGTGGTTTGTCGCCTTTCATGGCTTCATCTATCTGCTTCATGATCTTGGTATCGATATCCGCTGTAACGGAAAAAGAGACACCGGTTTTTTCCCAATAAAGTGTAATGGAACAGGAGTTTGGTTTAATGTCGTTGATGTCAATCGTAAATGTTTCCACATCATGGGAGATCTTGTAAGGTTTCACCGTAAACCGCATTAGGTCATTTTCAGGCTTGTAACCGTCAATGCCCCAGAGCGTAGTGTCTTTGGAAAGAATTATCACCCACTCATCCTTCCCGGGAATTGTGTAAAGGCCGTATTTACCTGCCGGCACATCTTTGCCCTCTATCTTCACATCTTCTCCAAACCCGATCTTGGTGGATGCATTGGCACCTGTGCGCCAGAGTTTGTCGTAAGGAACAAGGTCGCCATAAATTGTTCTGCCTTTTACGCCCGGACGACTATAAACAATGCTGATGGATGATGTTGCGAAATTTTGTGTAACCGTGGCCGTTGGGCTTGGTGCGGGTATATTCAGCGGTTGAGCCACAACTATTGAAACGGCTGACATCACCGTTGCTAGCATCATTATTAAATAATAGGATTTTCTCATGAGGGTTTGCTTTTGTGCAAATATAAACTACCTGACGGAAAATGGTCGTGTCATCCCATTTTAATAGTAGGAATTGGCTGGAATTTACAAGAGAAACTATGAGTCCCGATTATGCCTATTTAACTAAGTAACGGTAAATTGTCATAGTCATAAGTCTGCCTGCAGGGAGTCTTTTTTTAAAAAAGTATTTCTTTATTGAAAAATCCGGTTATAAAAGTAATGTAGTAGTTTGTGCAACTTTTCACCAATACCCTTACAACATGATTATTGAAAACCGAACGGTGGTAACACTGAATTACCGGCTCACTGTTGAAGAAAACGGCAATGAAGTAGAAGTGGAGAAAACCACGGTAGAAAACCCTTTCGTATTCCTGTTTGGTGCCGGACAGTTATTGCCAGACTTTGAAAGCAATCTGTCGGGCAAAGCTATCGGTGATGCCTTTGATTTTAGAATCAGTGCCGAAAAGGGATATGGATTGAGCGATGTGCAAAATATTGTTCCGATTCCGATCACAGTTTTTGTTGACGATCAAGGTAAGCCAGATACTTCCTTGCTGAAAGTAGGTAATGTGCTGCCGATGTCTGATAATTCAGGAAATAAATATCAGGGCAGGGTTAAGGAAGTGACCGAAGATCAGGTGATCATGGATTTCAATCACCCGCTTTCCGATAAGGAATTACATTTTACCGGAGAAGTTGTGGCTGTGCGCCTGGCAACACTTGAAGAATTGCAGCACGGTCATGTTCATGGGCCCGGTGGACATCATCACTGATAGTTTTTATGTTATGGTATGACCGACAGAATTTTGTGCCGGGAATAACAGCAATGTTTATTTCAGGAGTGATCGTTCAGGTTTCAGCAATTCTGGAAACTGTTGCTGAAATCGTTTGATGCGTGGAATGGATTCGTGCTCAACATATGGATTCGTTTTATTGTGTTGAATATAGTTTTGATGATAATCTTCTGCTGTATAGAAAGTGGTGAATGGAACAACCTGTGAGGCAACAGGCGCCGCATATTTTCCTGAAGCATTCAAGACGTTTATATAGTCTTCTGCCAGTCTTTTCTCTTCGTCGTTACGAAAAAAAACAATAGAGCGGTATTGCATGCCGTGATCCGGTCCCTGGCCATTCACCTGTGTTGGATCCTGCGATGCAAAAAATACTTTGAGCAAGGTTGGATAATCAATCATGGCCGAATCATAATAAACCGTAACAGACTCTGCATGTCCGGTGGCACCGCTGCCAACTTGTTCATAGGTTGGATCTTTCTCCTTCCCGCCGGCATATCCTGAAATGGCCTCCTGCACACCAATGACGCTTTCGAATACGCCTTCCACACACCAGAAACAACCCGCGGCAAATGTTGCCTGATGATATTTTTCAAGCTGAGCAGCTGTAAGGCTTTTTGATGTTACCTCAGTATCTGTTACTGCCAATGGTTTGTTGTTTTTTTGAGCGCAGGATGATAAACTGGTCATCAGTAAAAGACAGGGAAGTAATATCCGCATGAGTTGCATAGTTTTTTATGATTTACGAATTGAAAACAACCATGGATGTTGGATGGTTATTTTGAATTGGGAAAGAGGGAACATTTAATATCGCCATACGGTTCATTCGCTTGTCGAATTATTAAACCCACATTTTTCAGTTCAAAGTCGCAGCGAAGCGGGATTTTTCCACTGAAAAATCCGGGTTAAACAGTAAACAACTGCTCTGTATGACGGTTGATATAACCGGTCTAGCAGGAATAATAAATGAACTCTTAATTCAAAATTGTGAATTTCTCCGATAGAACAGAACCGTCGCTAAATTGAACGCTGATAAGATAGATCCCAATTGAAAGTTGCTCATTAAATGCAATCACGTATTGTTTTGAGCCGGTAGGCATATTATTCTGCTGACTATAAATCTTTCTGCCGGTCATTTCCAATATTGAAATCTGGATAGTGCCGGTTGCTGCTGCTGTAATCATCAAATTTATAGTTTCATCCAATCCAGGTGGCAATATTTTTACAGCATTCTGTTGATCCAGCAGTCCTTCAATAATTATTTCGTGGCAGAAAGTATCCGTGCAGCCAGATGCAGTTTCAATTACCAGGCATAACTGATATTCTCCGGGTTCATTGACCACTACATCCGTTTGCGGTCCGTTATCGCTGAACAGGTCATTGTTGAGGTACCAATGCCAGGAAACGACATCACCGCCGGTGGAAGAACTGCCATTGAGGAAAATGGTGAAACCCTCCACGGTCCAGGTAAAATGAGCTTCGCAGTCGCCTTGGGGTTCAGGCACAAGAATGCCGTGGCAGAAAGTATCCATGCAGCCAGATGCAGTTTCAATTACCAGGCATAACTGATATTCTCCCGGTTCATTGACCACTACATCCGTTTGCGGTCCGTTATCGCTGAACAGGTCATTGTTGAGGTACCAATGCCAGGAAACGACATCACCGCCGGTGGAAGAACTGCCATTGAGGAAAATGGTGAAACCCTCCACGGTCCAGGTAAAATGAGCTTCGCAGTCGCCTTGGATGGTTCCAGGTACTGATAAGAATGCCGTGGCAGAATCAGTATCCGTGCGATCAGGTAAAATGAGCTTCGCAGTCGCCTTGGGGTTGATGCAGAAAGTATCCGTTTGCAGTTTCAATTACCAGGCATAACTGATATTCTCCGGGTTCATTGACCACTACATCCGTTTGCGGTCCGTTATCGCTGAACAGGTCATTGTTGATGTACCAATGCCAGGAAACGACATCACCGCCGGTGGAAGAACTGCCATTGAGGAAAATGGTGAAACCCTCCACGGTCAGGTAAAATGAGCTTCGCACTCGCCTTGGGGTTCAGGTACAAGAATGCCGTGGCAGAAAGTATCCGTGCAGCCAGATGCAGTTTCAGTGCCAGGCATATTTGATATTCTCCGGGTGAACAAATCATTGACCACTACATCCGTTTGCGTGTCAGGTAAAATGAGCTTATCGCTGAACAGGTCATTGTTGAGTACCAATGCCGTTGTTGTACCAATGCCATGACATCACCGCCGGTGGAAGAACTGCCATTGAGGAAAATGGTGAAACCCTCCACGGTCAGGTAAAATGAGCTTCGCAGTCGCCTTGGGGTTCAGGCACAAGAATGCCGTGGCAGAAAGTATCCATGCAGCCAGATGCAGTTTCAATTACCAGGCACTGATATTCTCCCGGTTCATTGACCACTACATCCGTTTGCGGTCCGTTATCGCTGAACAGGTCATTGTTGAGGTACCAATGCCATGAAAGTCACCGCCGGTGGAAGAACTGCCATTGAGGAAAATGGTGAAACCCTCTCCACGGTCCAGGTAAATGAGCTTCGCACTCGCCTTGGGGTTCGGGTACAAGAATGCCGTGGCAGAAAGTATCCGTGCAGCCTGACGCAGTCTCAATCACCAGGCATATTTGATATTCTCCGGGCTCATTGACCGCTACATCCGTTTGCGGTCCGTTATCGCTGAACAGGTCATTGTTGAGGTACCAATGCCATGAAACGACATCACCGCCGGTGGAAGAACTGCCATTGAGGAAAATGGTGAAACCCTCCACGGTCCAGGTAAAATGAGCTTCGCAGTCGCCTTGGGGTTCGGGAACAAGAATGCCGTGGCAGAAAGTATCCGTGCAGCCAGATGCAGTCTCAATTACCAGGCATAACTGATATTCTCCGGGTTCATTGACCACTACATCCGTTTGCGGTCCGTTATCGCTGAACAAATCATTGTTGATATACCAATGCCAGGAGATCACGTCACCCGCCGTACCGGAACCATTAAGAAAAATGGTATTGCCGTCAACTTCGAACGTAAAATAAGCTTCACAAGGTCCGGCTTCAGCCTTCCAGGCTAAGAGGCAAAAAATCACAATTGTAATGATCTTTCTCACCATCTATAATTTTAAGACTTTCAAACATACGCATATTACTCCATAAAGAATAGCGACAATGAAGGTTGTAAACTGCAGAAGCAAGGAGCAAAATGCCAGTGATTCCTTCATTGGCTTCAGTTTTAATCCTCATGTCAAGAAATGAGGTGTACCGAACCGGGATTTTTTTGGTGGAATATCAGGATTGAAAAGAAAAAACCCTGCTTCAAACTTGAAGCAGGGTTTTTTACTCATAGCTGATCTTCGTTATTTCTTCTCATCCTTCACTTCTTCATAAGGCACATCCTGAACGGTATCGTCCTTCGCAGCTGATTCGTTTTCGCCATTATTGGATGCATCAGCAGTTGGAGCACCGGGTTGCTGCTGCTGTGCTTTATAAAGATCTTCAGAAGCCGCTTGCCAGGCGGCATTCAGGTCATTCATGCTTACATCAATGCCGGCAATATCCTGATTCTTATGTGCATCTTTCAACCTGCCGAGCGCTGATTCAATGGCTGATTTCTTATCTGCGGGAATTTTTTCTCCGAATTCTTTCAATTGCTTTTCCGTTTGAAATACGAGTGAATCAGCAGAATTCAGCTTGTCAACTTTTTCCCGTGCCTCTCTGTCGGCCGCTTCATTTGCCCGTGCATCATTCTTCATTTTTTCCACTTCTTCTTTGCTTAATCCGGTAGATGCCTGGATCTTGATGGTTTGTTCCTTACCGGTGCCTTTGTCTTTTGCACTCACATTCAGGATTCCATTCGCATCAATATCAAAAGTCACTTCTACTTGCGGCACACCACGTGGAGCAGGCGGAATGCCATCAAGCATAAACCGGCCTATAGTGCGGTTGTCGCGTGCCATCGACCGTTCTCCCTGCATCACATGAATTTCTACTGATGGCTGACTGTCGGCAGCAGTGGTAAAAGTTTCTGATTTACGGGTAGGTATCGTGGTATTAGACTCAATGAGTTTTGTCATCACACCACCCAATGTTTCAATACCTAATGAAAGCGGCGTTACATCCAGGAGCAATACATCTTTAACATCGCCTGCCAGCACACCGCCTTGAATAGACGCACCAACGGCAACCACTTCATCCGGGTTAACACCTTTAGATGGTTTCTTGCCAAAAAATTTCTCCACCACTTCCTGAATCTTCGGAATGCGTGTAGACCCGCCAACCAAAATCACTTCGTCAATCTGTGAAACAGATACTCCTGCATCCGCCACGGCTTTACGGCATGGTTCCAGTGAACGTTCTACTAAATGATCAACGAGCTGTTCAAATTTTGCACGTGAAAGTTTTTTCACCAGGTGCTTGGGAACACCGTCAACGGCAGTGATATAAGGCAGGTTGATTTCGGTCTCAACAGATGAAGACAATTCGATCTTTGCCTTTTCAGCAGCTTCCTTCAAACGCTGCAATGCCATCGGGTCTTTCTTGAGATCAATGTTTGGTTCATCTTTCTTGAATTCCTCAGCAAGCCAGGCGATAATAACCTGGTCAAAATCATCGCCGCCAAGGTGTGTATCACCGTTAGTGGATTTTACTTCGAAAACTCCATCCCCTAAATCAAGGATCGAAATATCAAACGTACCACCTCCCAGGTCATATACAGCAATCTTCATGTCCTTGTGTTTCTTATCAAGGCCATAAGCAAGTGCGGCAGCAGTGGGTTCATTGATAATACGGAGCACTTTTAGCCCCGCGATTTCACCGGCTTCCTTGGTTGCATGTCGTTGAGAATCGTTAAAATAAGCAGGTACAGTAATCACCGCTTCCGTAACAGGCTGGCCAAGATAATCTTCAGCCGTTTTTTTCATCTTCTGCAGTATCATGGCAGAAATTTCCTGCGGAGTATAGTTGCGGTCATTAATCTTAACCCTTACCGTGTCATTCTCGCCTTTCTGAACATCATAGGCAACATATTTTAATTCGGCGGCTACTTCATCATGCCGGCGGCCCATAAATCGTTTGATAGATGCAATGGTATTCTTAGGGTTGGTGATTGCCTGACGTTTAGCTGGAGCACCCACTTTTCTTTCTCCATTTTGAAGAAAGGCGACAACGGAAGGCGTTGTCCTGGCTCCCTCGTCATTTGCAATTACAACCGGATCAGCACCCTCCATCACTGCTACGCAGGAGTTGGTAGTGCCCAGGTCAATGCCAATTATTTTTCCCATGTTGATTGTTTTTAGAATTAGAACAACCGGCCGTGTCAATAGTTATGCCACCGGATTGAATGCAAGAAATATTGGCACTATGCCATGAGAAGGCAAGGCAGGTATTCACAATGGTGACAAAAAGACAGTAATTAAAAGCAAAAGTCACCTTCGGTGTTTTCAAACCGGAGATGTTTGGTAGCTATGCTGCAAGCTAAGGTATCGATGGTATGGTCATCAATCTGTACCTTATACACAGTTTTATAAAATCGGGAGGAGAAGAGACCGAGTCCGTTTTCAATATTGGTGTATTCCGGTTGAATGTTTCCTGAAGTTAGCCCTTGCTGTGCGATGGCAACCTGGTTATAGGTGTCCAGTGTTTCTCCGCCGGCGGAAAACATAAAGTCAAAATTAATGGCTTGCCGGTAGACGCTTGCATCATCCTTCAGTTGTGAATTCACAAATGAATAAAACCCATCGCCGGCAATATCATAGTCCATAGTTTGACCGCCACCGGTATTATTGGATCGTTTGCTGGCGAAAATTTCCCAGTCGATGTATTTGTCTTCAGCCACGGAAGTGTCCGCCACATTTACTTCCCTGTAGTGAAAACGGATGGTGAGGCCATAAATCTTCCCGTCTTTCGCGGAAACAAACTGACCGTTGTAATTATCACCCGGAAAGAAATTAACTTTTTGAGTCGGTGTTGGCCGTAATATGGAGAAGTCATTTATGATTTCGGTTTCGGAGCTGATTACTTTTCCGTTATCTGATTCCGTAATCACGAGATGATAGCTGCTGTTTTGATCGAGCGGCTCTTTGGTTTTGTAAAGGAAATTCGGTGCGGACGCAAAAATGCCTGAGTCCTTACTGTAGCCTTCGAGGTTTCCATCCACCTTTTCAAGTGCAATGGTTTTTTTCAGCACACCATTTTGAAATTGCTGCATCTGAACGGTAATATGTTCATAATAGAGCGAATCCGGAATTTGTGCAATTTCCAGTGCGCTCGTCGATTTATCAAGAAAGGCTTTATTCACTTTAATATACTGCGCAGTATCGGTCGGGTCAAGCAATCCATACACTATGGCAATATCTTCCCAGTCTGAGGTGACATCGAAATCGGTCTTGCACGAATAAAATATAATGGAAAGAAGTGTGGCGGTGATAAGGAGTTGCTTCATAGCGGCAAAAATATAAATAACTTCTGATTGTTGATTTCAGGAAAGTAAGGATGAGGATAATCATTCATCCTGCTTCACGCAGCTTTACTCACGTTTCGCAGATCAGGACAACAAGGTTTAGTTATGGGCTGTGCTAAAAATATTCACTCCCTGCTTTTTCTAAACCTCCCTTAGCAGTTTTTGTCATAGTGAAACAGGATTCCTTTGTAGAAAAATCAGTGTTCAATATTCTGTATGAATCTCTATCGTTTTTTTTCTATTCGGTTTGCACTGCTTCAATTTTTGATTTTGGTATTCAATTCACATAGTATCTTTAGTGGATTTGCAGAATCGGCATCTTTTCCGGATCCCAGGCAAATCTTTAAAAATGCAAGCACATGCCATTAATAGGTCCACTGATTGACCGCACCATTGCGCTGAACGACAGGCTAAAAGAACAGCGGGATCGTTTGTTGCCCGTAAGTATTTTGAAACAACAGGAGCGGCAATTGAAGAGATTGTTGCGGAAGGCGGCGTTCACGGAGTTTGGCAAGCACTTCCGGTTTTACAACATTTTAATGAAACAGGATGTATTGCGTGCCTACCGGGAAGCAGTGCCGGTTTATCATTACAATTCCATACTTGAAAACTGGTGGCAGCGCACGCTGAACGGCGAAGACAATATCTGCTGGCCGGGTCGTACCAAATATTTTGCATTGAGCAGCGGTACTTCGGAATCAGGCAGCAAGCGCATTCCGCTTACCATCGATATGATCCGGGCGATCAAGCGGGCATCTGTCAAGCAAATTCTTTCCGGGAGGCATTTTGGTTTTCCGCCCGAAATTTTTGAGAAACGGATCCTGATGTTGGGTGGAAGTACGGACCTGAATAAACGCGGAAAATATTTTGAAGGAGATTTAAGCGGCATCAGCGCAAAAAAAATTCCGTTTTGGTTCCAGGTATTTTACAAGCCAGGGAAAAAAATTGCACAGGAAAGAGACTGGGATAAAAAGCTGAATGAAATTGCCAGGAAAGCAGCCGGCTGGGATATTTCCATCATAGTGGGTGTGCCGGCCTGGATACAAATCATGCTTGAGCGCATTATTGAATACAATGATCTTGAAAATATTCATGAAATATGGCCCAACCTGATGTGTTATGTGCACAGCGGTGTTTCGTATGAACCATACCGCGCTGGCTTCAAAAAACTTTTTGGGAAGAAGGTGATTGATATTGATACCTACCTGGCATCAGAAGGTTTTATTGCTTTTGCTGATCATGCAGATGCGGAAGGCATGAAGTTACTGCTCACCAATGGCAATTATTATGAATTTATACCTTTTGATGACGATCATTTTGATGAAAACGGTGATGTGCGCGAAGGCGCCAAAGCTCTGCATATTGGTGAAGTGGAAGAAAAAAAGCCCTATGCACTGTTACTCACTACCTGTGCCGGTGCCTGGCGCTATCTCATCGGTGATGTGATTCAATTTACATCAGTAGCAAAAGCAGAGATCATAATTGTGGGGAGAACGAAGCATTATCTCAGTCTTACCGGCGAGCATCTTTCCGTTGATAATATGAATCGTGCGATTGAATTGGTAAATGAAGAATTGAATATTAATATTCGCGAATTCACAGTGGCAGGTATTCCGCATGATGGCTTGTTTGCTCATCAATGGTACATTGGCTGCGATGATCCGGTAGATGCGGAAGTGCTGCGGAAAAAGATCGATGAACACCTCATTGCTTTAAATGATGATTATGCAACAGAACGCACTTCTGCATTAAAGGATGTGTTCGTTCAGGTAATGCCGGCGGAAGTGTTTATGAACTGGATGCGGATACAAGGCAAACTGGGCGGGCAGCATAAATTTCCAAGAGTCTTGAAAAAAAAGCAACTGGAAGATTGGCTGAGTTATTTGGAATACCACAAATGAAATGTTGCAAACCGCTTGATTTATGCCTGCATTTTATTGCAATAAACAAGCCCGCAGCGGATTGCTAAATTTGAACCCACATTTTGCATTTCAAAACGTCAACGGGTTTAACCCAGACGTAGAACTGCTTAGGGTTAGTGAATCAATTTCTTTTCTTGACAAATTGAGCAAACCCTTAGCAGTTCTTCGCAGCGAAGCGGTATTTTTCCACTGAAAAATCCGGGTTAAATAACGGTCCAGGTCTCTCTTCCTCGCAGCAGTTTGTCGAGGTCACCCTTTCCCATCTTTTCAGTGGCTGCAGCAATCTGTTCATTCATCACATCTTCATAGGTGTCGCGGTCTTTGATATAGAAAATGCCGAACGGTTTTGGAAAATGGTGTTCGCTGTCATTCATTTCATATAGACGAGAAAGTATCATTGCTTTATTGATATCCTTTGCTTCATGTACCATCAGGTCGTCTTTTGAAAATCCGTCATTCAGGTTCACTACCTGCGGTGTGAAGCCATCGAGCCGGATGCCCAAGTCATCATTATTTCCAAATACCAATGGCTGCCCTTCCACCATAAACAGGTCATTCATTTTCTTCGTGCCTTTTTCTGTGAATAATTCAAAAGCCTGATCATTGTAAATGTTGCAGTTCTGGTATATTTCAAGAAAGGAAGCACCCTTGTGTTTCCAGGTCTGCAGGAGCATTTGTTGCAGATGAGCCGGGTCACGATCCATGGAGCGTGCCACAAATGTAGCATCGGATCCAAGAGCCAGCGCTATAGGATTGAAAGGATGATCAACAGAGCCATAAGGTGTTGACTTGGTGACCTTGTTGACTTCCGACGTAGGTGAATATTGCCCTTTAGTCAGGCCGTATATCTGGTTGTTGAACATGAGAACGTTCACATCTAAATTACGCCGCATCAGGTGAATGAAATGATTGCCTCCGATAGACAGCGCGTCACCGTCGCCTGTAACAATCCAAACACTCAGTTCTGGTCGAGTGGCTTTCAGCCCGCTTGCCACCGCTGTGGCACGCCCGTGTATGGAATGCATCCCAAACGTATCGGTATAGTACGGAAACCTGGAAGAACATCCGATACCACTGATGAAAACGATGTCTTCTTTTTTTAAACCCAGCTGTGGAAGTATGGTATGTACTTGTTTGAGGATGGAATAGTCGCCGCAGCCAGGACACCAGCGCACATCCTGATCGGTTTGAAAATCTTTTGAGGTTAGTTTTACTTCCGTTCCTGCGATGGTTGATGACGATTCAGACATATAGTGAGTTATTTTTAATTTGATTGAAACAGGTTGTTTTTCCTGTCCGCTGTATTAGGCAAGTAAGGTTTTAATGGTGTTTACCAACTCTGCTTTCATAATGGGCAAACCCTGTATCTTATTAAATGGTATAGCCGGAATCATGAATTTATCACGTATCACTTTCACCAGCTGGCCATTATTGATTTCGGGTACTAATACCCTGTCGTAGTTATGAAGCAGCTCTCCCAGGTTCTTTGGAAATGGTTTCAGGTGACGGAGATGCGCATGCGCAACTTTGTAACCTTGTTCCTGCAATTCTCTCACAGCTGCCTTGATGGATCCGTAGGTTCCGCCCCATCCCAAAACCAGTAATTCACCTTTGGCTGGGCCGCTGTCCAATGATTGTAACGGAATATAATCAGCTACAAGCTCTACTTTTTCTTCCCGCAGTTTCACCATGAATTCATGGTTCTCCGGTTCATAGGATATATTGCCGGTGATATTTTGCTTTTCCAGTCCGCCGATACGGTGTTCAAGACCTTTCGTTCCCGGAATGGCCCAGGGCCTGGCCAGCTTTTCATCCCGCGCATACGGCATAAATTTTTCACCGTTCTCCATAGGCTTCGCAAAGGAAGTCTTAATCTCCTTCAGGTCACTACCCGATGGAAACCTCCAGGGCTCCGCGCCATTGGCAATGTAACCATCACTTAAAAGGATCACCGGTGTCATGTGTTGAATGGCAATGCGTGCCGCTTCCAGTGCAGCGTCAAAACAATCTGCCGGAGACTTGGCGGCAATCACCGGCATAGGACATTCTCCGTTGCGGCCATAAAGTGCATGAAGCAGGTCGGCTTGTTCTGTTTTGGTGGGAAGGCCGGTGGAAGGGCCACCACGTTGTATATCACAGATAATCAATGGAAGTTCAAGCATCACAGCCAGCCCCATTGCCTCCAGCTTCAGTGCCATGCCCGGACCGGATGTGGTGGTGACACCCAGCGAGCCGCCAAAAGAAGCCCCGATTGCGGAGCAGATGGCCGCAATTTCATCTTCTGCCTGGTACGTTCGGATACCGAAATTTTTAAATTTTGCCAGTTCATGCAAAATGTCAGAAGCCGGGGTAATGGGATAAGCGCCAAGGAAAATCGGCAACCCTGATTTTTGGGAAGCAGCAACCAATCCAAGGCTGAGCGCCTGGTTACCCATGATATTACGATAGGTGCCGGGTTCCATTTTTGCTTTCTCCACATGATAGCGTGTGGTAAAAGTCTCGGTCGTGTCGCCGTAGTGATAACCTGCCTTTAAAGCGCGCAGATTGGCCTCCCGCACATCGTCTTGCTTCGCAAATTTTTTGTTGATGAAATTAATGGTGTTTTCCATCGGTCGGTCAAACATCCAATAAAGGAAGCCGAGAACAAACATGTTTTTGCAGCGGTCCTTTTCTTTCACACCCAGCTGAATATCTTCCGTCGCTTCACGTGTCATCCTGGTAACATCCACCTTAATCAGATTATATCCCTCCAGCGTACCATCTTCCAGCGGGTTTCTTTCATATCCTGAAAGCTTGAGATTCTTCAGATCGAATCCTGATGAATTGGCAATAATAATTCCGCCCTTCTTCAAATTGAAAAGATTCACCTTCAGCGCGGCGGAGTTCATAGCGACCAGCACATCGCATTTATCACCCGGCGTATAGATTTCCTTGCTTCCAAAATTTAACTGGTAACCGGAAACCCCAGCCACCGTTCCTATGGGTGCACGGATTTCTGCAGGAAAATCCGGGAAGGTGCCAAGGTCGTTGCCGAAGAGCGCAGCTGTATTGGTAAACTGTCCTCCTGTCAGCTGCATACCATCACCTGAATCACCGGCAAATTTGATCACCACTTCTTCTAATACTTCAAAATTTTCATTACTCATATACTCATCCTTTATTTTTTATGGTATTGAATTAATAAGCTTACTGTACATCATGTATCGATTGTCAATTGTCAGTGCAAATTCCAGCGCTTGCAAACGCTGCAATATATGCATTGTGATCATTGCGGCAAATGATGAAAGTTGTATTGTTTTACACATGTTTTGCAGGGAGGCGACTTGCTTCTTTATCTGTTCGACTTTTCAGCAGTTTAGAATTTTTCGTTTCTCAGCAATACACCAGCACAAGTTCCAAGTTGCAGCGGATCGGGATCTGCTAATTGAAAAAGCGGGGTAAAATTACAACATCAGGATAAAGCGCACATACTCATAATTTGAGCTTTACATACACGGGCAGGTGATCACTGTATCCGATCGGCTGCTGATCTTCGAATGTCCTGTATGGAATCATTTGCTGATACGCTTTGTCCTCTGTGAGAATCCATTCCGGTTTGAAAAGATAGATGTCATGAAAAGTGTTTTGTTGATCAAGATTGTTTTTCAACAGTGAGGTGGACAGGATGATTTGTATAAACCTGCTCCAGTCGCCCCGGTAAAACTCAGAGCCTTCGCCTTCTTTCCAGTTGAAATTATTGGCAGGATCATACAATGAATTCTGTTGCGACAAATCCGGATTTTTTGTGGCGCCCAGTATTTTTGAAATGGAGGCATCCGTAGGATTGTCGTTGAAATCTCCCATCAGCACCAACCGGGCATTGGGTGCGCTCTGCAGTATAGAGTCTGCTGCTTTGCGCAATACAGTGGCTGCTAGCTCACGTCGAGGCTGTGATTCAGCCGCTCCTCCGCGACGGGAAGGCCAGTGATTCAGAAAGATATGAAGCGTATCCTTCGTGGAAGTAACACCGGTAACCAGGATAATATCCCTTGTTGGCCGTGAATCGAATGCACTTATGTCAACTTTAATGGCTGTGGTACCGATTACCCTGAAAGCTTTCTTCTTATAAATCATCGCCACATCAATTCCACGCATATCAGGCGATTCGCGGTGAACAATGCCGTAATCCATTTTTTTCAATGACGGATGGTTCAGTAAATCAGCGATAACACCCATATTTTCAATCTCTGAAAGGCCGACAATATCCGCCCCTTTTCCATCATTCAGCGCGGCGATTACCGTCGCAATGTTGTCACTCTTGACCTTGTATTTTTCTTCATTCCACTTGTATTTGCCGTCAGGAAGAAACTCCGAGTCATCCGTAACGGGATCATCCTTTGTGTCAAACAGGTTCTCCACATTATAAAAGGCAATCACGAAAGTGGTCAGTCCTTTTTCAGGTCCCTCGCTGTCACCGGGAAGAGTTCTAGATTGCCTGGAGCCGATCGTGAAAGAAAGTAACAGCAGGCTGGTTATGAAAATTGACAAAAGGTAG
>JBGAWA010000043.1:0-33597 GCA_044227805.1 Chitinophagales bacterium
GATCAAGGGCGTCGATGTCGATAAAATCAAGTCCTGAAACATTTAATCCCAGGGCTTCACGCAACGACTTATCAAAAAACGCCTGTTCATCACCCACAAATAACCTGTTATAATTGATGGTATCGAGAAATACTCCGAAATCATCATATACCGGTAATGGATTCTTGGTATCGAGTGTCGCAATATGCTGATTGGTCAACTGCCGGGCAAGACTCCATAAGCCAAGTGGTGATACAGAATAGTTTCTGTCAACGCGTTGCTCATATTCAAAACCAAATTCAAGAGCATGACGTCCCTTATCCCCTTTTTTTACATTGATAATATCCACAGATGCGTTCAGCGATAAACGCAACTGGTCATTATCCCTGGTACCATAACCACCGACAGGATAACCGGTATTAAGGAACATGGAATAAACGGTAAGGGTACTCGTCGGCAAAATACCATTCAGCAATCCGCCGCCATTCAGAATATCGAATAAGCTATTGTAATTGCCATCGGGGTTATCGCCCACCAGGCTATAATATTGAGAAGTGTAATTGCTCAGCAAGGGTTGCTGTGTTCCGGGCTGAAACGTAACAAGGGTATCCTGGTAACCTGCAAGCAGCCAGCCGGTTAACCCGGATACAGAATCCTGCCCGTAGCTATAAATTGGCTGACGCGACGTTTCAAATTTTCCAACATAGCCATAGGCAAACGGATCAAAACCAAGTGACTTATCCTGGTATTTGCGATAAAATTTACTGTAATCTGCTTGTATGGAATAATAGGCATTTTGAAAAACAGATGCGCTCTTCTTTTCGCCGTATCCACCTGAAGCAAATCGTTGTGTAAAGCGTACATATCCGCGGTAAGTGTTATCGTTGAAATAGGTATTTCCTTCTGTTGCATTGATCAGGGAACGGTTCAGGCTGAAGCTGTAATAATTTGTCATGTTAATATCACCGCCTACCGTGAGAGTGACAAATTTGCTCAGCTGGAAATCCAGTTTTCCGGAGAACCTGTAATTATTATCCGCTACATTTTGCTTGTATTTGATTTCTTCAATATCATCTGCGGTAAGAAATGCGGAAGAAGGTACATATCCTGACGATGTGGGTGAGGGCGTAAGCGGGTTGGCCTGCAAGTCAGCCAGCACATCATCTTTTACCTTGTACATTCCCACTGCGGAAGGATCAGAATCCTTGTTATGCTCATATTCACCGGTAATGAAAAATCCGATTTTAGCATTCGCTGAATCGGTTCCTTTATTCTCGACAAACAATGGTCCCGACAAATTGAAATTCACAAGATTATATCCGTAACCATCAAGGAATTCCGAAGTCACCAATTCCACGCCGCCAGCATATTGTTCCGAAGGTCCGCGGGTGGTGATATTGATAATACCTCCGGTTGCATCGCCGTATCGCGCAGGAATACCGCCTGTTAAAACGGTGAGTTGCTCAATGGCGCTGGCGGGCAGCGATACAGAACCACCACTGCGTACTGCAATTCCATCAATATAATATTTTGTAGAATAATCTCTGGCACCGCCAATGTTGAGTGCATCTTCATCATCCCGTTGAAAAACACCCGCCGTCAGTGAAGCATAGTTACGAGTATCCCGGGTGGCAATGTTTGCAATTTCATCTTTGGTGATGGTGCTGCCGGTAGTAGTCTTATCCGGTTCCACCAGTTTCTGTGTAGACACAACAATATCCGGTAATGTCTCCACACTTGATTCCATCGGGACATCCTGAAAAGTAATCCTGTCAGAATTAACAATTACTCCGGTAATTACTTTGGGACGATAACCGAGATAAGAGATCTTAATATCATAAGTACCAGGATTGACCGGCTTAATGGTATAGCGTCCATTATCGTCTGTTTCACCGAAACCCTTTTGAGAACCGTTCATCTCCAGCACAATATTGGCAAAGGGAATCCCTTCCTTCGATACCTGGTCAAATACTTTACCTTGAAGTTCGCCGGTCTGTGCGTAGAGGCCGGTACAAAAAAGTAAGTTTAGTACGACGAGCGCGTAGATTTTTTTCATGCCGTAAGATTCAAATTAATGTTTGGTTCTCGGAGTCAATTCGACAAATATAGTTTTTAAATCAAAATCAGAAACAAAAGTGCAATGATTTCTTGATCATGCTTTCATCCGTAAAATTTGCGACAATTCCATGACACTAAGTAATCGATTTTATTTTAGCTAAAAGCACCTCCGCAATTTTTCGCTTCGATTCATAACTCTTGCCGGCCACATGCGGAGTCATTATTACTTTTCCCGTATCCATCAGTGCATTGAATGTCTCCCGCTCTTCTTGACTATGCGTTTGAAACTGTTCATTCTCATAAACATCCAGCGCGGCGCCCGATATCCGGTTTTGCTGAATCAATTGCAGTAATGTTTTATGATCCACCACTTTGCCCCGGGATGTGTTGATAAAAAAAATCTGTTTTCTGAATTGCTGAAAAAAATGAAGGTCAGCCATCCTCCATGTTTCATTGTTGAGCGGCACGTGCATGCTGATAATTTCCGCATCTTCAAAAAGCTGCTGCATCATGGCCGCATTCGCAAATTGATCGGTGAAATTATCAAGGTACTTATCATAAGCAATCACCCGCACATTGAATGGCTGCAGCTTTTTGGCGAATGATCTTCCTGTATTTCCATAACCGATAATACCGACCGTTCTTCCCTCCAATTCATGCACCCTGTTTTCTTCAACAAGCCATTTCGCCTCACGCAACTGAGCATCTGCTTTTACAATATTGTGATAAAACGCCAACAGCAAACCAACTGCATGTTCCCCCACTGCATTGGCATTTCCCTCCGGAGAATTTATGCACACGACTGACTGTTCAGCGGCAGATTCCTTGTCAATATTCTCCATACCCGAGCCTGCCCTTGCAATAAATTTTAATTGTTTGGCTGCCTGTAGTATCTGCTTGTCAACGGAAATCCTTGTGGCCACGATCAATCCATCATAGCGGTGAATAACCTGTTGCACTGCCTCCTGGGAAATGCCGGGCTCATAGGTATATTCAAAGCCCATTGAGGCAAGCCCTTCCAGCAACACTTCATGCACGGCTTCTGTTACCAGCACTTTTTTGGTTGGCATGTTCAGTCTTCTTTGAATTCCCGGTTAATGAAAAAATGCAACAATTGCATCATAGCATAAGAGATGCAAAAAATCATCCTTGCGTTGCAATGCGGTTGGATAATTCGATCCAGCCATTGACTGATAATTGTTCCGCCCTCTGATCAAAAACCGCATCGTTTAAAAAAGCAAGATGGCTGATCAGGTGTCGAAGACTATTGCGTAAGGTTTTTCTTCTTTGTCCAAATCCGGCCTTCACCAATTGCCTGAATTTCCCTTCATCCTGAAACGCAGGTAGCTGATGCTTCCTCACCAGTTTTATCACACCCGATGTTACTTTAGGCGGTGGAGAAAAACTCCCGGCACTGACATCAAACAAATACGTTACATCATAAAAGGCCTGCATGAGCACACTCAGAATGCCATATTCCTTGTTGCCGTTTGCGGCGACAATTCTTTTGGCAACTTCTTTTTGAAACATGCCCACAACGAGCTGTACAGTTTCCTTCTGATCATACACTTTAAATAATATCTGCGATGAAATATTGTAGGGGAAGTTTCCGATAATACTTAACTGCCTGCAACCGGTTTCAGAAAAATTAAACCCGAGAATATCTTCATTGAATATCCGCCCTATTAGTTCAGGAGAAGAATTTATCAATATGGCGACCATCCGTTCATCCAATTCAACTCCAAAATAATTCACCCCTTTGTTGGCAAGGATGTATTTTGTTAAGGCTCCTTGTCCGGGTCCTATTTCCAAAACAGTATCCGCAGAACCTATCGCAAAAAACGCTTCAACAATCTTACGCGCAATATTTTCATCAGTGAGAAAATGTTGTCCCATTGATTTCTTCGCATACATCATACCGGTATATCTGGCTTTTTTACACCAGGCAAAGCAACGCCAATTTGTTTAGTTTTGCGAACTTTACCTTATCTAACTATCAAATTCTACGCATGCAGATTTCGCTGATCAACAGGGTCGAAAAAAACAAAACCCTGGTACTTATTGCTGACAAAAGCACGGATTGGAATAAGACAGATTTATCAGTTGATATTGTTCATTTGGTGAAAAGCCAACTGAAAAAAGATATCAGCCAGATCATCATTCCTACGTCATACGGCTTAGTAATGGCGGTGATCGCTGAAAAAAAAGAATCGCCGTCACGAACTGCAGAAAGCCTGAGAAAATCAGGTTACAAGTTGCTCTCCACCCTGCATAAACATAAATTGAGTGAGGTCACGATTTTAAACATCAGTGGAATTTCACAAGCAGCGCTCTCCCGCTGGCAGAAGGTATGGCCATGGGTAACTATCAGTTTCTCCACTATAAGAAGGAAGCAGAAAAGGAAAAACATGCACTGCAGAAAATCAAAATTGCCGGCAGCGATATTACCAAAGCCGAAAGCGATGTGCTGCAGACAGTTATTGAAAGCATCTATCTTGTCCGTGACCTCGTTAATATGCCTGCCAATTATCTGAATGCTACGGGCCTGGCGAATGCAATTGTGAAAACAGGAAAAGCAGTCGGTTTCAAAACTGAAGTATTTAACAAGGCAAAAATCGCAGCGTTGAAAATGGGTGGACTACTTGCCGTAAACCAGGGCAGTGTGGATCCTCCAACTTTTACTATCATGGAATATCATCCAAAAAATGCTGTCAATACAAAACCGATTGTGCTGGTAGGTAAGGGTGTTGTGTATGATACCGGTGGACTGAGTCTTAAGCCCACCGCCAACTCAATGGATTACATGAAATGTGACATGGCCGGTGCCGCCACCATGCTGGGTACGATGTATTGTGTGGCCAAATCAAAACTACCCTTGCATGTGATCGGATTGATACCTTCTACGGACAATCGCCCGGGATTTAACGCTTTTGCACCCGGAGATGTCATTACCATGCACAACGGGATGAGGGTAGAAATGCTTAATTCAGACGCTGAAGGCAGGATGATTCTTGCTGATGCCCTCAGTTTTGCCCGGCAATACAAACCGGAGTTGGTTATTGACGCTGCCACACTAACCGGTGCTGCTCATCGCGCTGTTGGTGACTACGCCATTGCATACATGGGCACAGCAGGCGATGATGTAAAAAAGGAATTGGAAGTTTCGGGGTTTGATGTTTACGAACGATTGATTGAATTTCCATTGTGGGATGAATATGGTGATATGTTGAAAAGCGATATTGCCGATATTAAAAATGTGGGTGGAGTAATGGCAGGCGCTATAACAGCCGGTAAATTCCTCGAAAAATTTACCGACTACCCCTGGATTCATCTGGATATTGCCGGCGTGGCCTATTTCAGTTCTTCCATGGGTTATAAGGGAAAAAACGGATCCGGTTTCGGTGTAAGGCTATTGTATAATTTTCTTCAAAAAAGATCAACACATGAGTGAAGGTAAAAGATACCTCATCGGCATCAGCCAGGGCGACATCAATGGCATCGGCCCGGAAGTAATCATTAAAACTTTTCTTGATGCCCGCATGATGGAGCGGTGCACGCCAATCCTGTACGGCTCTTCGAAAGTGATTTCCTTTCACCGTAAGGTGTTAAACCTGGGTCAATTTAATTTCGCGCAATCCCGTACCATTGATAAGATTCAATGGAACACCTTCAATATTATCAATTGCTGGGAAGAAGATATCCCTGTTCAGTTGGGTCAAAAAAATGAAAATGGCGGCAAGTATGCATTTCTGTCATTACAGGCTGCCGTCAGCGATTTGAAAGCCGGTAGAATTGATGCCTTGGTCACTGCACCGATTAATAAAAACAGTATACACAGTGATGCCTTCCCGTTTAGCGGACATACCAGTTACCTGGCAGCGCAGGCAGGCGTACCTGATCATCTCATGCTTATGTGTGGAGGAAATCTGCGGATAGGACTTGTAACTGAACACCTTCCAGTAGCCGAAGTGGCAGCACAAATCAAGAAAGAAACGATTTTGAAGAAGCTGGTGATTCTTAAGAATTCACTGGTAAAAGATTTTGGAATCGAAAAGCCTAAAATAGCGGTACTAGCGCTGAATCCACATGCCGGTGATGAAGGGCTTACCGGCAAAGAGGAGATAGAAGAAATAAAACCTTCCATCGCAGAAGCGAAAAACAAAAACATTTTTGCAATGGGCCCCTATCCTGCCGATGGCTTCTTTGGTGCCGGCAATCATACAAAGTTTGATGCGATACTGGCCATGTACCATGATCAGGGGTTAGTTCCATTCAAAGCATTAAGTTTTGATAACGGTGTAAATTATACGGCAGGTCTTCCTTTTGTGAGAACATCACCGGACCATGGTACCGGCTTCGATATAGCAGGTAAGAATATTGCCATGGAAGATTCATTTCGGGAAGCGGTTTTCCTCGCTCTGGATATTCTCAGACAAAGAGACCGCTATACAGAACTTACTGCCAATCCACTTAAAAAGATGGAATTGAATAAGGAAATTAACTAGGAAGCCAAGTCTGGAGACCCCTTGCAATCACCCTCAAAGATCAGCTGCTTGAATCAGTTCCAAAGGCCCATTTAAGAAATTGCGGCATTGCCTTAGCCCAGGTTTTCTGATTATGATGGCCGCCTTTTATTTCTACATATTCAATGTCTTTGAAAGGCCGGTATCCTTTTTTTGTCAGTTCAACTATTAAATCGAGGGTATCATCAATTGAATCAATGATGCCATTGTTGTTGCGGTCTGCCCGCTCATCCAGTGTTCCTGCCTCGAACCAGAATTTCAACCCTTGCCTGAAAATTCCCTCCGCCACCTGCGCATGCGCAATACGGTCACGATCATCATGATATCCTCCCGAATATGATTTGCTGCGCCACCAGAAAGAACCGGAAAATGCACCCACTTTCTTAAAAATATCAGAATGATTCCAGGCAATATCAAATGCCGACAAGCCACCAAGTGAATAACCGGCAATAGCGTTATCAGTGTGAAGCGGATCTACCCTGAAAGATCCCGTGATCAGAGGCAACAATTCTTCTATAAGAAAGTCGGTATACAGGCCTGCCTTGCTGCCTCGTTTTCGATAATCAGCTTGTGCAGCAATACCATACTCGTGCATCCGGTCGCCGGCATGAATGCCCAGCGCCACGATGTCCCGCATTTCATTGGCGCGCGTTAACCGGCTGAGAGTGCTTCGTATCCTGACGGCATCACTGTCCTGTCCGTCATTTAAGACTAGTATAGGATACCTTTTGCGGGAAGTATAGTAAGAAGGTGGAATAAAGACATCAACTACCACTACCCGTTTCAGGTAGGGTGAATAGATATCCGGCAAACGTTCAACCCTGTAAGGCGAGAAGATGTTTTTTCCCTTCAATAACACGTCTCAAATTTCAACCACAAGTATAGAGATTCTTTCACCAGCAACCGAAAATGAGTATCCACATCCGTTAATTTGCAGCCGGCAGGCATCTGTTTCCCGATAGCAGGTGCCGCTTATACGCGTACCTGTGATCATTATAATATTCCGCCCTAATTACTTACTTTTGCCGTCCATCTTAAAAAATCAGGTGGTTTGTGGGTGGATCCGCTCAGGCAATATGAGATCGCTTTTGTAGGGTTAAAGACTGGTATCAATCATTTTACTTTCCCTATTGATGAGCGCTTTTTTTCATTGTTTGAAGATTCTTTGGTTCATGAGGGTAGCCTTGAGGTGAAACTTGAGTTTGACAAAGGAGTTTCCTTCTTCCTGCTGAAATTCATGATTAGTGGCTGGGTAAAACTGCCATGTGACAGGTGTGCGGCTGAGTTAAGATTTCCGATCGACGAAGATTATCACATCGTGGTGAAATTTGATCCTCATTCCGACGCTGAAAAAGATGATTCCATGGCAGATGTGGTGTACATCAGCCGATCCGAGTCTCATCTGGATGTATCTCAGTTGATTTACGAATTTATCAATCTGAGCATCCCGTTGAACCGGATTAACTGTGACAATTTAAAAGGTGAGAAACCCTGTAACCAGGAAATACTAAAACGGTTAACTCCGCAGAAAGCTATTAAACAAAACAGAAAAGACCCTCGCTGGGATAATTTATCAAAAATTAAATTCAACTAATTATGCCAAATCCGAAACGCCGCCACTCAAGTACGCGCAGAGACAAACGCAGAACGCATGATAAGGCCGAAGCTCCGACCATCAGTGTTGACCCTACCACCGGCGCACATCACCCGCGTCACCGCGCTCATTATTATGAGGGTGAGTTATACTACAAAGGCAAAAAGATTCTTGCCAAAGGTGAATAGTAATTTACCGGCAGTGTGATTCATCAATTGATTCCATCTAAGCCAGCTGTGAAAATTGAAGCAGTTGACTATTGATAATTAAGTTCAGCAAAAGCAGATGAAAATAGGTATAGATGCAATGGGAGGTGATTATGCGCCACTCGAATGTGTCAAAGGTGCGTTACGGGCAGGAGCGGAATTAGGAAAATCAGCACAGTTGGTGCTGTTTGGTGATGAGCCGCTGTTAACTTCCATTATTTTGAATGAAGGTGGTGCTACGGAAAATATCAGTATCATTCATACATCAGAAGTGATTGGTATGGCGGAATCGCCTACCAGAGGGCTCACTCAAAAGCCTAATTCAAGCATTGCGGTTGGTTTTCAATATTTGAAAGAGGGGAAGATTGATGCATTTGCCAGCGCGGGCAATACCGGTGCGATGCTCGTTGGCGCGATGTATTCCGTAAAAACGATTGAAGGCGTTATCAGACCGGCCATCTCTACCCTATTGCCTCACAGCGATGAGCGGTTAGGTTTTTTGCTGGATGTTGGAGCAAATGCTGATTGTAAGCCGGAGATGTTACTGCAGTTTGGCATCATGGGCTCCCTTTACGCAAAACACCTTTACAAAGTAGCCGACCCCAAAGTCGCACTGTTAAGCATCGGCGAGGAAGAAGGCAAAGGCAACCTGCTGGTGCAGGCAGCCTATCCCCTCTTCCAGGAATGCAACAAGATTCACTTTATTGGCAATGTAGAGGGGCGCGACATATTTGGTGATGTCGCCGATGTTATCGTTACGGATGGTTTTACCGGCAATATCGTTTTGAAATTTGGTGAATCCATTTACGACATGATCAAGAAGCAAGGTATCCGGGATGCTTATTGGGACAGGTTTAATTATGAAAACTATGTGCCACTGCATTTCATAACATGATATTGTTGACAAAAGAAATGATAGAAAGCCGGATTGTAGAACTTTTCAAAGAGGCTTTTATAAATCACCAGGCTGAATAAAGCGCATGCAGACCGCTAATGCAATGCGGCTGATTAAAAAAAATCTTCACTAAACCTTTTCACACCATGGCAAAAATTACTGCTGCCATTACAGGCGTTCAGGGTTATGTTCCGGATTATGTATTGAATAATGAAGAGTTGTCAAGAATGGTTAACACCACTGACGAATGGATCACCAGCCGCACCGGCATAAAAGAGCGGAGGATCCTGAAAGGTGAAGGAAAGGGTACTTCCGTGATGGCATCGGCTGCGGTGCAGGGGCTCTTAAAAAAAACGAATACTAATCCAGACAGCATTGAGTTGCTTATATGCGCCACTACCACTCCTGATATGCAGTTTCCAGCCACTGCCAATATCATCTGTGATGTGGTGGGGTTGAAGCATGCTTGGGGATTTGATCTGCAGGCAGCCTGTTCCGGTTTTTTATATGCCCTTACCACAGCAGCGCGCATGATTGAATCAGGAGCGATCCGAAGAGCGATTGTGGTTGGCGCAGATAAGATGTCATCAATCATTGACTACAGCGACCGAACCACCTGCGTGATTTTTGGAGATGGAAGTGGTGCGGTGATGCTTGAACCGAATAATGCTGGCTTGGGCATTCTCGACTGCATCATGTATTCAGATGGTTCCGGCCGGACACATCTTCACCAAAAGGCGGGGGGATCAGCGATGCCCGCCTCCAAAGAAACCGTTGACCAGCGATTACACTATGTTTACCAGGAGGGACAAGCGGTTTACAAGTTTGCCGTTTCAAGGATGGCAGACGTTGGTTATGAAATAATGACCAAGAACGGATTAGTCGCAGAGGATATAGCGTGGCTGGTGCCACACCAGGCCAATAAAAGAATAATTGACGCAACAGCGCAAAAGATGGGATTACCCGAAAACAAAGTGATGATCAATATTCAAAAGTATGGCAATACCACTAATGGAACCAACCACTCTGCCTCTGGGAATGGGAAAAAAGCTCCACAAAGGGGACAACCTGGTTTTGGCAGCTTTTGGTGGTGGATTTACCTTGGGGGGCTGTTTATCTTAAGTGGGCATACGACAGCAAGTAAGTGGAGGGCTGTTTTTCTTCTAAGGTCATCAGCCATACTGGGCTGAAGACACCCTGTAATAATAAGAGTGGAAATTAATTTATGATCATTAATGTGCTATTACTAATCACCAATTAAATACATAAAATGGCAACAACGCAAGACATTAAGAAAGGACTGACAATTGAATACAAAAATGATTTATACACCATTGTGGATTTCCAGCATGTAAAGCCGGGAAAAGGCGGTGCCTTTATCCGCACGAAACTTAAAAGCGTAACCAGTGGAAAAGTGGTTGATCAGACCTGGAACTCAGGAGAAACCATTAACCCGGTTCGTGTTGAGCGCAGAAAATACCAGTTCCTTTACAAGGATGACAGTGGCTACAATTTCATGGACCAGAATACTTTCGAACAGGTAACATTAGATGAAGATATGGTTACGGGGCATGAATTTATCAAAGAAGGCCAGGAGGTGGAGATTTCATTTCATTCGGAAACTGACAAACCCCTCTCCTGCGAATTGCCTCCTTTCGTAGTTTTGGAAATCACTTATTCGGAGCCCGGCGTAAAGGGGGATACCGCTAATAACCCTTTAAAAAGAGCAACCGTTGAAACAGGAGCGGAAATTCATGTACCCCTCTTTGTAGAGACCGGAACCAAGGTTAAGGTAGATACAAGAACCGGTGAATATGTAGAAAGAGTGAAGGGATAATTACCTGTATCTAAGGGTATCACCTCAAATTATCAAAAGCAGGTTACGTACGCCAAATTATTATCGTAAAAGCAAAGAACCTGTCGCATAATCAAAAATAATATTGAATTGATTCAGCGCATTGGGACCGATCACTGCCGGAGCCAGCAGATTATCACTTACTACTATTTTGGGATTCTTCACCGTTCGTCCGAGAATTTTTAACTGATCGGGAACCAAAACATTCTTATTATCAGCGCTTCCGAAAAACTGACCTGCGGCCTGTTGCGTAACGGCGATGCCTGAAAGCGCTGGGTCAAAAACAATATTAACGGAAGAGGTATTCACCGTTGCCGGGATCAGGTACAAACCATTTTCATCTTTTTGCAATGCAGCAGTAGAAGCGGATGCATTTTTGTAAAGCGCTTTCACTGATTCCATGGTATTAGGCACGTCCTGATTGGATGGATCAAGCATCAGGTATTTTCCATAGAAATAAAGCGATGCTCCATAGTTTTCATTCAGTGCATTGATGTCGCCCAGGTATTTATAGGACTCCATCAATTCTTTTCTGTACTTAATCGTATCTGTAATGGCTCTTTCAATCACCTCAAAATAGTATGGCGCCGCCAGCCCCTTTGCTGAATCAGGGTTGTCGAGATTTGTCATCACACGGGCACGCCAAAAGTAACTGATGGGCCACTGTTTGTTCAGCTGCGACATTTTTGCAAAAGAGCTGTCGGCTACGAGGAATTGTTTCGCGAAGTAGGCTGACTTACCAACATTGAAGTAATCCTGCAATGTGGCATCTTTGGGGGAAGCATCTACCTTTTGCTGGTAAGCATGCGCCGCATCGAGGTATCTTTTCTGCGAGAAATAAATGGCTCCTATGTCATTGTAAAAAGGAAACTTTGTGCTGTCGAGCTTTATCGCCTCTTTGTAGTTCAGAATGGCCAGCGAATCTTTGCCTGTTTTAGAAAGTAGTTTCGCATAGTACTCGTAGTCTGAGGGAAGTATTCTCGCCGTATCCGCTTTTACAAAAAAAGTTTTTATTTGCTCAATGCCGGTTTCATAGTTACCGGATTCATAATTGGAATATGCAGAGAGCCTGTACATGACCGGAACATCAATCCTGGCACGAAGCGGATCAAGAATGGCAAGCGCCCCTTTATAATCCTTCGTCAGAAACAGGTATTGTGCATACCGGAACTGCGTATAATCATCTTTGTCAGCCAGGTCAAGATACTTCTGATATGACTCCTTTGCCTTGTCATATTGCCCGGTATAGAAATAAAGCTCAGCGATTTCGCGATAGGCCGGAGGAAAATTCTGATCCGCCTGCAGGCCTTTCTGGAAGGAAGCAAGAGACTGGTTATAATTTCTTGCCAATCGCCAGATAACGCCCGCACGAATGGAAGCCTTCGCCATGGCAGGATTTAATTCTGCCGCTCTTTCATAAGCTGAAACAGCATCGCCGCCCTTACCCATGCCTTCATACGCCAATCCGAGTTGCCAATACACATCAGCCGATTTGTTGCTATAGGTGATTGCCTTGTTCAGTTGGTTAACCGCTTCCAGGTAATTAGGATGCAATCCACTGGTGTAAGCTTCCGCAAGCAGCACGTACTGCAAAATATCCTTTGCAGAAGTGAGGCTTTGTGCTTTGGTAAAACTTTCCTTCGCCTTCAGCGTATTGTTCTGATCCAGAAAGCAACGACCCAGGCCAAAATAGTTGTAAATGTTTTTAGGGTCTGCAGTTGTTCCGGCAGTAAAAGCGATGCGGGCTGAATCAAACTGGGCTAATGCATTATGTGCCTGACCCAGGTAATAATAATTCCGGGCATCCAGCGGGTTCTGCCGGATGAGTTGGTTGAATATCCGCTTCGCGGTTCCGTAATTTTCATAGTCGATTGCTTTTATTCCATCCTCTGTTGTTTGCGCAGAAATGGCCATCACACTTACCAACAAGAGCATCGCCAATGCAATAATTTTCATGGTTCTGAAAGATTTAAATCCTTAAAACTAAAACTGTTCCCTCAATTCAATCACACGCACTGCATTATCAACCGGCATTAATCCAAAACGCTGCACAATACGCTGACCTTCATCAGAAGCGACGTACGTTGCAAACCCTGTGCCCAGCCCGGCATGCTTTTCCTGGCTGACAATAAACAATTCACGAAGAAAAGGATAATGCATCGAATAAATAAATCGTTTTTGAGGTAAATAAAAAATGTCCGGCACACCTTCCCTGGAAACGGCAACCACCTGTATTCCTTCGAGCAATTTCGCGGAGAGGGAATCCTCCTTATCACTGATCCATCCGGAACCTATAACACCGATAGCGGACGGGTTCTTTTTTACATAAGCAATGACTGCCGGATTTGAATCTACGGCAAAAGCGTTGCCCGTTAGATTTTGATTAAGCAATTTCTCTCTAAGAAACCTTACGGTACTCGATTGCTGATTGTCAAATACCAGTGAAATATCGCCCAATGCAGATTTGGGATTGATCTGCTTCCAGGAAGTTATTTTACCATTAATGATATCAGCCACCTGCTCATATTGCAGTTGCGTATCAGGATTAGCAGCATTAATTACCAAGGCAACGGCATCAATGGCAATTTTAATTTCACGGGGCGTCAATCCGAGTTGCACAAAGTAAGGCTTCTCATCATTATTGAGCCTGCGGGCAATAATCATCAACCTGTTCTCATCACTACTGAAAAATTCATGCGTCACTTTCAATTCGGGCAGGTAACGGGCATCAATGACAGCGTCTTTATAAATATCGGTAAATGTGATGATTTCCTGCCGGAGCAAAGGTGCAAATGACTCATCCGCCACGATGCGGATACGACCTGCTACAGGAGTATCCAGCGCTGCCGGTGGTTTTGCTTCTTTGTTTTTGCAAGAAGTAATTATTGAAATATTTCCTGACAGAAGTATGAAAAGCAATATGTATTTCCATTTTGAAAAGCAGGCTATCATCCTGATGCAGTCAGTTTTTTATAGAGAAAGAAGGATCGGTAAACTGCAAATGCAATCAGCACGGTTCCTACCATGATTCTTGCCATGCCATCTAATTCAGGGAAATAATGGGTGAAAATTAAACTGCCTCCCACCCCAAAATAGAAGATGATCATGAAAAGGTGGAAGGCAATTAATACCGGTTTCAAAAAAGCGCAGCTGATTTATCTCTATTCTGTACCTAACTTAAAGGTTACAGGTAACTTGAAGTACACTTTTACTGCGTTTCCATTCTGCTTACCAGGTTTCCAGGGAGGCATATTCCTTACCACACGTTCTGCTTCTTCAGCGCAACCGCCTCCAATATCGCGGACAACCTGCAAGTCAGAGATTTTTCCTGATTCATCCACCACGAATTGCAACACCACTTTGCCCTCGATACCATTTTCCCGTGCAGCTGCCGGATAACGCAGATTTTTTTGCAGGTATTTAATCAGTTCTGTCTGCCCTCCCGGGAATTCAGGCATTTGTTCAACATACATGAAAATCTCCGGCTTCTTTTCTTCCACTACTTGCGTTTCCTGCGCACTGAAATCATAAGATGCATTAGGATCTACTTCGGTGACGGTGGAAACTTCTGCCTTTTGTATCTCTTCCATCGGTGGTGGAATATCTTCATCTTTAACCTCTTCATCGGGTTTGATTACCGGGGGAGTGAATTTTATGGTTTTTGGCGGAGGCGGTGGCAAATCAGGTGGCGGAGGCGGAGGCGTATTCTTGTCGATTGGCGGCGGCTCTGATAGCTCAGTATACTTAATTTCCTTTTTGGGTTCCACCTTGGGTTCAGGGGTAAGCAAGGTAACGAGATAGGGTGTAACAAAAGCAACGAGGTAAAGTCCCGTGGAGATAAGTAACGCAAGTATTATATGCCTGCCATACTTCTGCCGCAGTTCGTAAGCGCCATAGCTTTTGTTTCTGCCTTCAAAAACAAGATCATCAAGATCTGCTGTTAAGATTTTTTGCGCATCCATGTTTTTAGGGTTTTCATCTATCAGATGCAAAACAGTTCAACTTTCCACAACTTACTTTGGAATCATATCCATTTCTTCCGGAGTAACGTCAACGATTGCAAAAGATTTTATCTCTGCAATTTTCATTTCATCGAGAATATCGACCAGGTTAGTGTACTTAGAATCCTTAGTGGGCTTGATCAGCACATAAACACCGTTTTGCTTCCAGCCATTCTGCCGTTGCAAGCCCAAAACGGTCTGGTATCTGTCAATAAGAACTTTGCGAATGCCTTTAAAGTTTGTTGCCTCCACCACAGGATCCTGATTACCGTAATAATAGAAGATATTGTTATTTGCACCGAGCAACAAGGTCATCGCCTCTGATTCGCGAATTTTAGATTGCTCTTCATTCTTTGTGGTATCTGCCTTATCCGGCATCACCACCTGCATTGCTTTAGGCTTCTGCATGGTGGTGGTAAGAATAAAAAACGTGACCAGCAAAAAACCAAGATCCACCATCGGAGTCATATCGATGCGTGTAGAAATTTTCTTTGCTCTTACGCCTCCTCTTTTTTTGCCTTTGCCTTTATGGACGTCGCCACTTTCGCCTAATTCAGCCATCTGGTTTTATTTTAGTTGTGCTGCGGTTACAGGCATTGCTTCATCTGATGTGATTAAACCGAAGCGCAATACCTTTCTGTTCTGTAATGTCTTTATCACACTCTCTACTGCCGGGTAATTCGTTTGACCGTCTCCTTTGATAAGTATCACAGGATTGCCACCGGCAATACGGGCATTGATCAGCCATACGCCTAATTCATTTGACATGTTCATGGTTGAATCAACGGGTATCCCGGGTTGTTGCACCTTCTTCCTGTCTTCTGCAGAAAGATCCAGGAAGTTTTGCATAGAGCCCATCGGAATTCCAATGCTGGAACCGGTTGAAAAAGCATTTTGCTGATCAACAGTAAATGTAATGCCGTAGGTCTCTCCCATTTTTTGAATGAGTGATTTACGGCTGTTCTGGTTATCAAGATCAAAAAAGATGCGTCCGTCATTGGCCACCGTTATGGTAACCACTCCCTTTTCAGGAATGGTTGCGGTGGAAGTAGATGTGGGAGTACTTACCGCAACAGGTTCATCCGGACGAAACTTAGTAGTGAGAATGAAAAAGGTTACCAGCAGAAAAGCCATGTCAACCATCGGCGTCATGTCGATGGAGACACTGGTTTTAGGCATTTTAACTTTTGACATCGGACTGTATTAGTTGAGTCTAGTTGTGACGGGATGCAAACGTGTTCGTAATGCTGTAGCCTGCTTCATCGATCAGGTAGGTCAATGAATCAATCCTGTTTGAAAAGTAGTTATAAGCAATAATGGCCAGCGCTGAAGTTATGATACCGGTCGCTGTATTAACCAGTGCCTCGGAAATACCAATTGACAGTGCAACCGAATCCGCGGCGCCGGATTGACCCATGGCAGCGAAAGCCCTGATCATACCCAATACAGTTCCAATGAGTCCGCCCAGTGTACCCAGCGGTGCAATCGTAGCAATGAAGGGCAGATTCTTTTGCAGCATGGGTAATTCCAGTGAAGTGGCTTCTTCTATTTCTTTCTGGATAGCCAACAGTTTCTGTTCCTTGCTCAACTCTTTATCGGAGGCCATTTCACTGTATTTCTTCAAGCCGCTCTTAATTACATTCGCCACCGATCCCTTCTGACGATCACATTCCTTCATAGCATCAGCGATGTTATCATTGGCAAGATTAAACTGCACTTTCCTGACAAAATTGGAAAGATTGCCAGAGCCGTTTGCCTTTCTCAATGTTAATAATCTTTCGATGGTGAAAACGATAACCATTAGCAGCATGGTAAGGATGACCGGCACCAAAAATCCACCTTTGAACATAATTCCCTGGATATTTCCGGCTTTCGGACTTTCACGTTCTGCGTCAACAAAGTTGGCGGGATTTCCTAAGATAAACTGGAAAATAATAATTGCAATTGCCAGGCAGGTGACGATCACCAACAAGGGGAACAGAGATGAAGAACTACCTTTTTTGTTCATCGGAAGAGATTTTTAGGTTAGAAGTTTTTTAGGTTTAAAAAGAGCGATTGCAAAAATAAACTTTCCTTTTACTGAACCAAACTTAAAATTAATATTAATTGGTTTCTACTCATTGCTTTACGCTACTGTGACGGAGCATATTAAGATTTCAATGCATCCTTCTGTGCTACGCTGTGATGCCGGCTGTAAAGAAAATATACGATCAACCCAAAGGTAGTCCAGCCGAGAAATCCCATCCAGGTATAACTGTCAAGACCAAACATCATTGCACCACAGGTAATGATACCTAAAATCGGCACCCAAGGCACAAATGGTGTTCTGAAAGAACGGGGCAGATCGGGCTGTGTTTTCCGAATCACAAGAATGCCTGCGCTTACCAGCAAAAAGGCAGAGAGTGTTCCTATACTTGTCAGATCTCCGGTGAGTGAACCGGGCAGGAAAGCGGCAAACAGTCCGGTAAAGAAGAAGAAGATAATATTGGACTTCCAGGGTGTATGGAATTTTGAATGAATATCTGAAAATATTTTAGGTACCAGTCCATCACGGGACATGGAATAAAATACACGAGATTGTCCCAACAGCATGACGAGGATTACTGATGAAAAACCTGCAAGTATAGCCACAGTAATAAAAGTGGCCAACCAACCGTAACCGGTCATATACGTTTGTATGGCATAGGTTACGGATGCTTCCTTTCCTTCAAGCCTGAATTCTTCATAGGATGCCACTCCAGTCAGCACATAGGAGAACAGAATATAAAGTATGGTACAAATGGCAAGAGAAAGCAGAATTCCTATTGGCATATCGCGCTTAGGGTTTTTCGCTTCCTGCGCGGCCGTGGAAACAGCATCGAAACCGATAAAGGCAAAAAAGACAGTGCCGGCCCCTGCCAGTATGCCCATAAATCCTCCGAAGCTGTGTGACGCTCCCGCTTTATCAATGTAAGCTCCTGCAGGAGGAATAAACGGTATATGATTCTGTGGATTAATAAATGACCATCCAAAAAGGATAAACAGCAAAACGATCGCTACTTTAATCACGACAATAATCGCATTGATGGCGGCGGAATGCTGTGTACCCCTGATGAGCAACATCGACAGCAAACCAAGTATAAGAATCGCAGGCAGGTTTAAGATGCCGTGCATGGTTCCATCCAGGCTCGTTTCAAGCGGTGAATGACACCATTCAAAAGGAATCTGCATATTGAAATGAGCCAGTAGTTTGTTCAGGTATTCCGACCATGCAATGGCAACGGTGGCGGCACCCAGTCCATATTCAAGTATCAATTCCCAACCGATGATCCAGGCGATAAACTCACCTAATGTTGCATAGGAATAAGTGTAGGCACTCCCCGCGATGGGAATACTGGAAGCAAACTCTGCATAGCACAGTCCGGCAAACAGACAACCTACAGCGGCCAATATGTAAGATAAAGTTACCGCTGGGCCGGCATGTTCGGAAGCGGCAGCTGCTGTTCTTACAAACAATCCTGCACCGATAATAGCACCGATTCCCAGCAATACCAGGTGACTTACGCCTAATGACCGATGCAGCTTATTGGTTGATCCATCGGCTTGTTCAAGTAGTTTACTGATTGACTTGGTGACAAATAATTTACTGGCCATTTGAGTGCTACGATTTGAAAGCGATAGTGGAAAAGATGATCATCATCCATGCCACCCGGAAAAAACTCTTGATGATGTCTTTTTCGAATCCGACGATTGGGCAATCACAAAAATTAAAATCCGGCAGCGCTTATGTGAAAGGGCAAAATAGGAATTATTTTAAGATCAAAGAATTATTCAACAGTCAGGCTGATGACGGCTGCAACTGTTCAACACCGCTACATCCATTGAACCCGGATTTTTCAGTGGAAAAAACCCGCTTCGCTGCGACTTAGAGCTGCTAAGGGTTTGCTCAATTTGTCAAGAAAAGAAAATGTTTCACAAACCCTAAGCAGCTCTACGTCGGGGTTAAACCCGTTGCCGCTTTGAACTGCAAAATGTGGGTTGAAAAATCAAATGGGATCAGCATCAGTTTGAAAAAGGGATATTCTTCAAAATCTCTCCTCGAGTAGCAAAATAAAACACAGTGAATTTCATCCGTTGGGAAACGGCCTTCATTTAAATCAAATGTTTCAGAGTAATGCTGCCAACATGCCCGGAAGTATTCCTGCTGGCAATCGTCAGCACTGTCAATAAAATGAGCAGGAACTTTGTAACGGCACTGATGATGAATGACTCATCACCCCCTTTCTTCACAAAAGCGGACAGCATTGGCCGGAAATAATAATACACGCTGATGAAGGAATTAATTACTGCCACTGCCACTACCCAGATCCAGCCGTCGTGTACAACTGCGGAAAAAATGTAAAATTTTGCGAAGAAACCTGCGGTCGGTGGAATGCCGGCTAAAGAAAATACCGCCGTTGCAAAAGAGATGGCCAGCAATGGATTTTTCCTGAGCAATCCATTAAAGGCACTTAAGTCATCCGGTGCGCGATGCTCTTGCAGGATGGCTACTACGGTGAAGGCTGTTAATGATGCCAGTGAATAAGCGATGACATAGAATAAGACCGCACCATTCGTCATTTCATGTGATGTAAGCAAGGCTAGCAAAAGGTAACCTGCATGCGCTATGCTGGAATAAGCGAGCATTCTTTTTATACTCTTCTGATAGAGCGCTGTAATATTTCCGATGAACATGGTCAGCACCGCTACGGCTGCTATGATTGACAGGTAGGATTGCGCTGCCGGTGAAAGCCCAAACTGAAACAGTCTTAGCAAGGCAGCAAATGCAGCAACTTTTCCAACAGTTGCCATATAACCTGTTACCATGGTCGGAGCGCCCTGGTAAACGTCGGGTGTCCAGAAATGAAATGGTGCAACAGCCACTTTAAACAAGAGGCCAATCATAAGCAAAATGATACCGGCAACAACAAACGGTTCAGGCGCTGCCTGGTGGAAGCCAAGATAATAAGCAATATCACTAATCATGAAAGACCCGGTTGCACCATAAAGCATGGCCATTCCAAACAATAAAAATCCGGTGGAGAAACTCCCCATCAAAAAATATTTCAGCGCTGCTTCATTGGAAAGCAAATCCCTTTTATGCAATCCTGCCAGGACATATAAACTCAGGGATAATATTTCGACACCCAGAAAGAGCATCAGTAAACTAGTGAACGACACCATCACCACTGCACCGATGAGTGAGAAAAGAACAATGGCATGCACTTCTGCATGATGTTCATTCTTTGCATAGTTCAACTGGTGTTCAAAAACCAGCACTACCATGGCTGCCATGATACAAACAACAGAAAAAGCAATGGCAAAATTATCCATCCGCATTGCGCCGAAAGAAACAATATTCTGATTCCATCCGGCTACAGCGAGCCAGACAGCAACAAGCAATGCTGAAACCGTTAATGGAAGCACCCATGAACGGCTTTTCAATACGCTGCCAAGCATCGCCAGAATTCCTGCTGCTGAAAGTGTGATCAATAGATTCATAAGCCGCTCACCATCGTATTTGCATCATAAAAAATATCCAGCAAATGCTGAATTGCCGGTGCAGAGATGTTCAACAAAAGAGAAGGAAATACACCCATTAGGATGACCATGCAACACAATGGTATCAATAAATAATTTTCCCAGGCCATGGTATCAACAAGGGAAGCCTTATGTTCCTTCGATTCTCCTAAAAAAACATCGCGGTACAAACGGAACATATATACTGCTCCCAGTATGAGGGTAAGTCCGGCAAAAGCAGCCATCCACGCATTATGTGAGAAGAGTCCCATCAGCAATAAAAACTCTCCGATGAATCCATTGGTGAGCGGAAGACCGATACTGCCAAGCATTACCAGCATGAAGATAACCCCTAACCGTTTCATTTGTCCGGCTATGCCACCCAATTCATCTATCCATCGAGTGCCATATCTCTTTTCAATGATATCGACCAGGAAGAACATTGCCACCACATTCACGCCGTGATTAAACATCTGAATCAATGCGCCCTGCAGGCCGGAAATATTCAAAGCAAAAACACCGGCTGCAATAAGTCCAACATGCGCCATGGAAGAATACGCAATCAGTCGTTTGAGGTCTTGCTGCCGCCAGGCTATGAGTGAAGCATATACGATTCCGATAATACAGAGTATCAAAACAGTATCTCCCCAGGCAGCAACGGCTGCAGGCACAATGGGTAACAGCAGTCTTATCAATCCGTAAATCCCCATTTTCAGCAGGATGCCGGCCAGCAGCATACTACCGGCTGCCGGAGCAACTGTATAGGTATCAGGCTGCCATGTATGAAAGGGAAAAATGGGAATCTTGATTGCAAAGGCCACGAAGAATGCCCAGAAAATCCAGTTTTGTTCAGTGGCAGAAAGAGACAAGTGATAAAATGACTCTATATTGAAAGAATGGTTACCCGGCGTTTTGAAATATAAATAGATGAGGGCAATCAGCATAAACAGGCTTCCGGCCAGTGTATAGATGAAGAACTTTAAGGTAATAGGAATGCTTCTTTCTCCACCCCAGATAGCACAGATGAAATAGACGGGAATCAGCGTAAGCTCATAAAATACATAAAAGAGGAATGCATCTCCAGCCATGAATACGCCCATCAATCCCATTTGCATCGTGAGCATTAATGCATAAAATGATTTGGGATTTTTTATTTCAGCATGTGTGGTTGATGCAATAATGAAAGGATAAAGAAAACCGGTCAGCAATACGAGTATCATTGAAATGCCATCTATGCCAAGCTGGAATTGAATGCCAAGGGAAGGTATCCACGAACGGTTAAAAAAGAGTTCGGCTGTTGCCCCGCTGTCAAACTGTCTCCAGCCATAGAAGGCAAGGGCCAAACTGCATAAAGCACCCATCAGCGCAATTCTCCTGCTTTGAGCAGAAGGCATCATCAATAGGATGATCGTAAATAAAAAAGGCAGTAGTAGAAGTCCGGCTGCTATCATCTGAATACATTGAGTTGAGCCAAACCAAAAACCAATAACAGAATAATTCCCGCCACCATGACAAAGACATAAAATCCGATATTACCGGTTTGTATTTTTCTAAGCTGCATGCCGAGATACACGGTGAAATTTCCCAAGTTGTTAACTGTTCCGTCAATCATCTTCTTTTCCATGGTACTGCTCAGGAAGTCGCCCAGTGCGGCGAGAGGTTTTACGATCACTTTATGATAAATTTCATCAACGTAAAATTTATTATAGGACATTTTATAAAAAAACGGAAGTTGATCCTCCTTGAAGGCACTGCTCATCTTCCTCACAGCGTAACGCTGAAAGGCCACCCACAAGACAGCCAGGAGGATGAGAACAGAGAATATGAATAGCAGCCATTCAATTGCTGCGACATCAGCATGTTCGAGGAGACGGGTATTCTGACTGAATACGGGCGAAAGGTATTGGCTGATCCAGTTATGCTCGCTGATTATTTCAGGCATTCCCAAAAAACCGGCAAAAGTTGACAACAAGGCAAGCAATATCAACGGTATGGTGATGGAACGGGGTGATTCATGCAAATGCTCCTGCTGATGATGCGTGCCGCGGAAATCGCCCCAAAAAACCATAAAATATAATCTGAACATGTAAGCCGCTGTAAGCACAGAGGTGACAGAAAGAATAATAAATAACGGTGTAGCATACGCATAGGAAGCTGTCAGGATTGCATCCTTGGAAAAAAAGCCTGCGAACGGCGGAATGCCGGAGATAGCAAGCGTTCCTGCAAGAAATGCAGTGGAAGTAACCGGTAATGCTTTTCTCAACCCTCCCATTCGACGTATATTTTGTTCACCTCCCATAGCATGAATAACGCTGCCTGCCCCAAGGAATAACAACGCTTTGAAAAATGCATGTGTCATCACATGAAAGATGCCCGTATCAAAAGCGGAACAACCCAAAGCGGCGAACATATAACCTAACTGGCTAACGGTAGAATAAGCAAGTACTTTTTTAATGTCATTCTGTGTCAGTGCAATTAATGCTGCGAGCAATGCGGTGACTGTTCCGGTAACGGCGACAACAGCCAATGAATAAGGCGCAATGGAATAAAGAATATTAGATCTGACCACCATATAAATACCGGCAGTTACCATGGTGGCGGCATGGATAAGGGCACTCACCGGTGTAGGACCTGCCATCGCATCAGGCAACCAGGTAAACAACGGAATCTGGGCACTCTTGCCGATGGCCCCGATAAAGAGCAACAATGTGATGGCAACAATTACCTGATTATTAGTTTCATAAGAAGACGCTGCGCTGAATATTTTATCAAAATCGCTGCTGCCGAAGGTGACGAAGAGTAGAAATATGCCGAGAATAAAACCAAGATCACCGATGCGGTTCATAATAAATGCTTTGTTGGCTGCCGCCGAATAGCTCTCGTTTTTCCACCAGAATCCTATGAGCAGATAAGAACAAAGCCCCACTCCTTCCCAACCAATAAACATCATCACATAATTTGCTCCCATCACAAGCAGGAGCATAAAAAAAATAAACAAGTTGAGATAGGCAAAGAATTTACCGAATCCATTGTCATCTTTCATATAGCCGACAGAATAGATATGGATAAGAAATCCGACACCGGTAACAATCATCATCATGATGATGGATAGCGGATCTATCAGTAATGAAAAGGATACGGCAATATTGCCCGTCACAAACCAGGAATAAAGATCGATTCGCTCATTGACAGAAATTGATAAGGAGTGAATAAAGAGTGAGCAGACAATCAGGAATGAAGCCAGCACCGTTCCGCAACCAATAGCAGCGGCTACCTTATTCGGTACCCGGCCAAATCCCAATCCGTTAATGAGAAAGCCCAACAGCGGAAGAAAAGGAATCAGCCAGGCAAAGGAAGTCATGGAGTCAGTTGATGGATTGAATTTCAGTTAACCTGCACTATTCTGGCAGGGCGCCCAAAAGTAAGATTCTTTTTTCTTCAGGAAAAGCAAATGGAGGGAATTCACAGCGTTGTAAAGACCGTCATCTGAACGGTGTAACCTTATATAATAAAGGATTCACCTGAAATACGGACTCTAATAAAAATAAATTTCTTTACCTGATCGATTCAAAAAGAGACTGACAGATGAAACAATGAAACTTCAGCAGGTTAGTCGCCCACTTCCTTATCATCTTCTTTGTCGCGGTAGCTATAGTGAATTCTCAGTGTATGATCTGCAGCTGATGAATCCTTACTGCCGGGCAATGGTGCATTATTAACAAGTTCTGATTTCAAATCATCGTTAACAAGACCTGCGTCATCTTCCTCCTCCTGCGTCATCCATTCAGGAATGGGGTCATTCAGTGGACCCTCCTTTAAAAAGTGAACAGAGAAATAAACACCTGCAAGAAAACCAAACAAATGCGCTTCCCATGATACATCGGGTATAAAAGGAAACATGCCCCAAATCAAACTACCATACACAAAAACAACAACCAACGACAAGGCCAGCAACTGCCTGTTTTTTCGTAGTATGCCGCTGAAGATAAGAAAAGCCGCCATGCCATATACAAGACCACTTGCACCAATATGATAAGATTCACGCCCAAGCAGCCAAACTCCTATTCCGTCAATAATCCAAATCCAGGCGAAGACACTGTATGCGATATTGCGGTAAAAATAGATGAGTCCTCCGCCCAATAACAACAGAGGAACGGAGTTCGACATCAGGTGCCCGATGCTTCCATGCAGAAAGGGTGTAAACAGGATACCTCGCAAGCCGACAATGGTACGCGGCAGAATTCCGAGCCACGAAAAATCGAGTCCGGTAGCATATTCCGCAAAAAATACCAGCCACAAGATGCTTACAAAATAAACCGGTATCAGGAAACTGACGATGATCCTCTTTTTCTCCGCATCCTTTTCAGTTATGTTTTCCATTTTATTTTTTTGAGGCGCCTGGAAAATACGGCAATTACTTTTTTCAGCATTCGCGGTGCAGATAAAATCAAACCAACTTGGCTCAGATCCTTCTTCCGGCAACCTTGTCACAGTAAAGGATGATTCAGGACTTATAACAAGGTCTTTAACTGACATAATAGCCTGTCTCCCTATCAGCATAAAGTAACTGCCTGTGGTAAAATGTCAACACATTCAGTCAGGAAGTGGAGAAATTTATTAAGAATTCTTATAGCGAATTATTTATATTTCGAGATTAAACCTTCGCTGATTCACTAAAAAAATTGCACCATGAAAATCCTAAAGATCACCGGAATCATTCTCGGCTTTGCTTTGATTGTTATTCTTGCATTTGCACTGTTTATCCATTTTCGTGGTATTCCACATTTTGAAGCAAAAGACCCGGGCATCACCATCACACGAGATTCTGCCATGGAAGCTAACGGTAAGCGTCTTGCATCGGCCGGCGTTTGTAAAGACTGTCACTATAACCCGGCGACGGATAAGTTTACGGGAAGAAATATTACAGATCCGGCGACAGAACAATTCGGGACCATCTATTCACAAAACATAACACAGGATAAAGAATATGGTATCGGTAACTGGACAGATGGTCAAATTACCTGGTTGCTGCGTACTGGTATTCTACGCACCGGACGCCATTCACCTCCCTACATGCCTACGTTGCCCCATATGAGTGATTACGATCTGAATAGTATTATTGCTTTTTTAAAATCGCAAGATCCGTGGGTAACAGCGGAAGCTGTACCCGACACACAACCTTCTCCTTCTTTTCTTACCAAGTTCCTGTGTTTTGTTGCTTTTGAACCCCTTCCATTTCCAGCACAACCGATTGCAGGACCAGACACGACCAATCCCGTTGCGCTTGGCCAATACATTGTAACCGGAATGCTGGATTGTTATCCTTGCCATTCGGCGGATTTTAAAACCATGAATGTCGCTAACCCTGAATTGAGTAAAGGATTTATGGGTGGTGGTAACCTGGTAGGCATCAACGCCGACGGCAAAAATATGCGATCAGCGAACCTCACGCCTGATAAAGAGACCGGCATCGGCAACTGGACGGAAGAGCAATTTGTAAAGTGCCTGCGGTACGGACAGAAACCGGACGGTACTCGATTGAGTTTGCCGATGATACCATTGCCACAACTGACAGAAAGGGAAGCAAAAGCAATTTATGCTTACCTCATGCAACTGCCGCCCATAACAAACAAAGTGACAAATCCGGCCAATTGATCGCAAGAGTAGCCTTGTATGCTTACCTCACTGTTACAGTTTAAGTAATTGCCAGGATGGAATGGCTGCACGCTTCCCTTACACAAATTAATAAAATCATTGTGTGAATGCTGCCACTGAAGCCGCCAATCGGGCAGTTTTATTTCTCATCGCATCAACACTTGACCCATTACTGTGATTAATGCGATATAGCGCAACTTTACCTTCTTGCAAGATTAAATACCTCCGCAATTAATTATGAAAAACCAGTTGACAATTTTGATGATGGCATTGCTGCTTATTTCCCAAACAGTGAAAAAAACTGTGATGCGCTGTTCTATAACGCAACAATTTATACGCTTGGCAAAGACAGCCTTATCGCCGAGTCAATGGTAATCAAAGACGGAAAAATTTTAGAGACCGGAAAGCGGGAAGAGTTGCAAAAAATCTACAACGCAAAAGTCAATATTGACCTGCAAGGAAAGCCGGTTTATCCTGGCTTTATTGACGCCCACTGTCACTTTTACGGTTATGGTGCAAACCTTACGGAGGCACAACTTGCCGGCACCGGATCTTGGCAGGAAGTGATTGAAATCGTGCGTGCCTACGCAGTACCCGGTAAAGCAGGTTGGATCGTCGGACGTGGCTGGGATCAGAATGACTGGCAACAAAAAACATTTCCTTCAAAAGAAAAACTGGATGAAATGTTTCCTGATCAACCGGTTTTTCTACAGCGCATCGATGGCCATGCCTGCATCGTAAATCAGCAAGCTCTTGATCTTGCGCACATTGATGCAACCACTATTATTAAAGGCGGAGAGATCATCTTATCTGCCGGCAAGCCCACAGGTGTACTGCTTGACAATGCGATGGATTCGGTTGCGAAACTCATACCTGCTCCTTCCATGGAATCCATTGAAGCGGCCTTACTGCAGGCACAGACTAACTGTTTTAAAGTCGGCCTGACCACAGTAGCCGATGCCGGCCTTTCAAAAAATATCGTGGAGATTATTGACAGCATGCAGCAGCGAGGTGAATTAAAAATGCGCGTATATGCCATGCTTACTGACAATGAGGAGAACAAAAGTTATTTTTTCAGGACTGGTCCCTACAAGACCGACCGGCTGAATGTGCGATCCTTTAAGTTTTATGCCGATGGTGCATTGGGGTCAAGAGGGGCATTGCTGCTGAAACCTTATACAGATGCTTCGCATACCATTGGCATACAACTGAATCCGGCTTCCTATTTTGAAGAGCAGGCCAGGTTATGCATGCAACATGGCTTTCAGATGTGCACGCATGCGATCGGCGATTCCGCCAACCGTATGATGCTGCAAGTTTATGGTAAAGGTACTGGGCGCGAATGACAAACGCTGGCGTATGGAACATTGCCAGGTAGTAGCCCGGATGATTTCGCATTGTTTCAGCGGTATACCATCATTCCATCGGTGCAGCCAACACATGCTACCAGTGATATGTACTGGGCACCGGATCGTTTAGGCGTTTACAGGATACGCGGCGCCTATGCCTATCATGACCTGCTGATGGAAAATGGCTGGCTCGCCAGCGGCAGTGATTTCCCGATTGAAGATATCAACCCGCTATTTGGATTTTATGCCGCTGTGGTGCGAAAAGATCAGCAAGGATTTCCAGCTGATGGATTTCAAATGAAGAATGCACTAAGCCGTTCAGCAGCTTTAAACGCTATGACCATCTGGGCGGCGGCGGCTAATTTTGAAGAAGAAGAGAAAGGAAGTCTTGAACCCGGAAAGTTGGCGGACTTTGTTGTATTGGATAAGGACATTCTGAAAATTCCGGATGAGGAATTGTTTACCATTAAAGTGCTGTCCACCTATATTAATGGCGAAAAAGTTTATTGATAATCCACTCAACTTAATCATTCAGTTTGCCAATCGGGAACCTATACTCCATCCTGGAAACATCAAAACAGTTGTATTGCCCGTTGAAAGCGCTTTGTGGTTGGATATCGGGACAGGCTGCCTATAGATCTTTTTGTCCTTCCACAAAATACATATCAATCATCCCCTTATTCTTAGCTTCAATTTTTCCGCGGTGAACACAGGTGAATTTATCTTTCACCAGTTCATAGAATTGAATACTGATATTCACTTTCTCCGATTCCGCCACTGCTTTCCATTCTTGAAGCGGTATTTACCTATCACCCCAGATGCGCTGTGAACCCCAATGCCTCCACGATACCCGCCACTACCGGTCCTGTATGCACACCGAGTCTCAGTTCAAAAAACATTCTCCTTCTTCTGCGTTCCTTTTTTATTTCTCAATAAACTTCACCATCTCCAAAGCAGCGGAGACTATATCAACCGATGGGTTGAGTTGGGTACCGGAAGTCCGCCTGCGCACATGTACGAGTCACCAATCGTTTTAATCTTCTCAATTCCATACTTGGATATAATCCTGTCGAATTCGCTATAGCAATAGTTGATTTCCGCCACCAGTTCTTCCGGTGTCAGTTTCTCACTGGCCAAAGTGAAATTTTTGAAGTCGGTAAACAGCACCGAAACCGAATCAAAACTCTTTGCTTTGGCCGAACCGGTTGCCTTCAATTCTTCCGCGGTTTCTTCAGGAAGAATATTCAGCAATAATTCATCGCTGCGTTTTTTCTCTTTTGAAATCCGGTTACGCTGTGTAAAAAATACGCCGGCAAACAACAGCACTACAGCAAAGCCGCCAATAAATCCATTGCGCACCACCTTCTGCGTTTTTATTTCCTGGTCCTGAATTTTAATCTGCGATTCCTTCTTTTCCAGATCAAAGGTGAATTGCAGGGTGCCCAACTTCTTATCTGTATTGATATTATAAATGGTATCCTTTATAGCCAGCAACAGGTTTTGATAATGAAAAGCGTTGGCATAATCTGATTCTTTTGCATACGCCAGCGATAATCCCTCGTATGCATCCTTTATCTCTGCCACAGCATTTAAAGGAATGCCTACATCCAGTGCTTGTTTATAGGCATCAATGGCCTGTTGGGTAGCTCCCATCGCGTAATACGTTTGTGCTATACCTACCAGCGATTGCGTCATGTCGAGTCGGGTATCCAGTTTTTTTGAAATTTCAAAGGCCTCCTTATGATGTTCTAAGGCCTTGTTGAAATCCTTCTCTCTTGTATAGACACGACCGATGTAGTTAAGAGAATATGGCAAATCCTCCGTGCCGGCATAGGCAGTTACAGATTGCTCGAGGTACACGAGCGCCGTAGAGTCGTCACCCAGTTTGTAATAAAGTTCTCCCAGGTTGGCTGTTGAAGTGCCAATGGAATATTCATCTTTAATGGCAAGGCTTAATTGATAGGACCGGAGAAAATACTCGAGCGCTTTGTTATAAGTTGCCGGTTTGTTCAGATAGACAACACCAATATTGGTGAGTGAAGTGAGTATCCGTAAGGTATCCCCAATTTCTTCGGCCAATTTCAAAGATTTCAGGTGCAACTCCAGTGCTTTGGCATCATCACCCTGGTTAAAGAAAACGGCACCCTGGTTACTTAACATATTGGCAATACCCGTTTTATCGCCGGTGAGCTCATATACTTCCAGTGCCTGTTGCCATGAATTTATCGCCTCCACATATTTTCCCTGCAGGTAATATCCGATACCCATATTTTTTAAAGCGAGTGCCAATCCCGGCCGATATTCAAGTTGCTCTGCAAGCACTTTTGAAATTCCGGCCACAGCCACTGAGCTATCGGGATCAGCATCAAAAAGGCTTTTACTGAGGGCATTGAGCAGTTTCACCTTGTTTGTGTCATCAGCAGCCGTATGGATGAGGTTCAGCAAACTGTCTGATACATCAGCCTGGGCAGGAGAAAATACTGACACCGTCAGTAAAATAAAAAGCAGTTGAAGCCGGCCGGCAAATTTTAGCATTGTATGACCTGGTACTTTTGCTGGGTGAAAACGAATCCGCATCATTCAAAATGCGCGGTTGATTTCCAAATCATGGCAGAAAATTAATTTTTATCCCTGATTTATTTACCAGAAAATCCCGCTGCGCCATGCTCCCCATCTGCTGACGGAGAGCTCATTTTTTCAAAAAGGAAAATGTTTCGCAAATGATTTGCTTTTCTGCAGCGCGATAACCCGTTTCTGATCTGAACTGCAAAATGCGGGTTTATTTCAACATACTGGTGAGTAGTTTTAAACAACCGCTGCACTACTGCTGCCCGGAAAATCGTCTGTAACAAAAAAAATCTGTTCAAAAGATGTACAGAGCTTCCTTTCAGAAACTGTTTCTACTGAAAAGAAGGCACGGCCATTCAGCTTTTCCTAAAAAAAGAAACTCCTCCATAACCGGAAGAGTTTCTTTACTTATTCCTGAAAACAGGAAGTTATTGCTGATACACAATCTGACCTTGATAAGACTGTCCCTCAAACAATACTCTTACAAAGTACAACCCTCTTGCATTGCCTTCCTGCAGCCGGATTTCCTTCTGCAGGCGACCTTCTGCTACAGGAACATTTTCATTCATTATCAACTGACCCATTGCGTTGTACACCTGCAGTGTTGCATCTCCCACTGACTCATCATTAAAATTCAGCAGCAATACAAAGTCACCGTCTGTAGGATTCGGGTACATAGTGAAAACAGGTGACACATTACCAGTGAACTGTTCCTCTTTGCAGCTATTGATCACAGCAACCGGTAGCGAAAGTTTAGTGCAACCGGTAGTCAGGTTAGTAACTGTAAGACGGTAACTTCCTTCTTCCAATGCAATATAATCCCTGCTTGTTGCACCATCGATTTCAGCACCATTAAAATGCCATTGATAACCCAGCGGAATACCGGAAGCGCCATTGCCTCTCAATTTCACTTTGTTGTTGACACATAAATCCGGGTTGTTATCCGGATTCACGATAAGAATATTCGCATTTGGTGTGGCAAGACGACTGACGGTAACCACGTTCGAAGCACTGCTGCATCCACCATCGCCCGTTACAACCACACTATAATTTTTAGAATTATTTACGATGTAGGTGCTGTTCGTTGCGCCAATAATCGCAGTGGGTCCTTTATACCATTGGTAGGTAAATCCAGATCCGTTATTAGCGGTAAGTGGCACAGGAATACCCTGGCATTCAATGACTGATCCTGCAGGCGTAACACTTGCACCCGGACTGTAATTGATGGTAATATGACCGGTTACAACGCTGTCACATCCTGCTACATTATTATAAGTATGGCTATACTGGCCGGTGACACTGGCTGTTTCGCCCCATGGCAGCACATAGCTGTCACATGCCGCAGCTTCGAAGGAAGATGCCGTTACCGGACCAACCGTGAGCATACCGCTTTCATAGTTGATGATGTAGTTTGCCGGATCTTGCTTTTGCACGATTCCAGATGGCATGATCTGATAAGTACCCGGATTAAGATTTCCGGTTCCGGCATCCTGTCCGAATTCATCAAGTATAGTAAACACCGGACCGCTCTCTATTACGGTGCTGTCTGCATCCTGAAATTGGTAGATGGAATTGGTTGTGGAGTAGACAGGTTGTGAACCGCCACAACCAGCCACTGCGTCATTTGCTTTCACCGTCAGTACTTCCGGTAAAATGGTGAGGTGTCCGAGTCCGTAGTTAATATCAAAATTCTCTGATATCAAAACGCCCGGTGCAATCAACCAGGTACCCACCGTGATGCCACTGATCATGTTCATGGAATGATAATCGGTCAATGAATCACCCGGATCACCATACACATCGAGCGAATCGACAATCAGCATAACATTTTCATTGGTTTCGTCATTGAAAGAACTGCTGTTGACGGCGGCTTTGCCATTTACCGCTGCTTTACCATTGACCATTGGCTTTCCATTCACAGCAGCTTTACCGTTTACAGCGGCTTTACCATTCACCGCAGCTTTGCCGTTGTGCAACGTAGCATTAGCAGAATCTTCGAGATATTCGAATATGGATTCAGGCGCAACGGGAATATATAAAGTCGTGTCATACACGATGCCGTTCACAGCCGCTTTGCCATTCACCGCCGCTTTACCATTCACTGCTGCCTTTCCGCTTGCCATAAAACTCACATTCAGAAAATCCTCTGCCGATATAGGCTGGCCATTCACGGCTGCTTTACCATCCACAAAAACTACTGCACTGGAAATATTGGACTGGTGTGTGAATTCCAGGGAATCAAGAAATCCTGCCTGCTCCGCAAGATCAATATTGGTGGCATCATACTCGTAAGTAAACTTCAATGCTTTACCGTTAATGGCCGATCCGTAGGTAATGGTAGTATCCCTTGGAGTTACAGTAAGCGGCAGGCGCTCTATCGATAAAACTCCATCAACAAATCTGTAGTTATAAAATTCTGACAGTGCCAGAGATTGCGGGTTCGACAAATCAGTTACGGCTGAAGCTGCTCTCCGGTAATACAAGCCGATGTTGCTGGAACTCGTGGCCGATGATGAATACGTTATATCGGTAAGTCCTAACTCCTCCAGTGTCTTTCCGGTTTCCCATAACGGCACATCATTGATCGTTACCGCAACGGCATAGTCAGGAATCCGTTCCCCGTATTTCTTAACTGCATCTGTTACCGTTACCACCACATTTTGTGGCGGTGCACTCTTGAGATAGACGGGTTCGCTGGCACCTCCATCCAGCCCGCTTGGTGACATCGGTGGGTTGTAAATCTCCAAGGGAGGGTTACCGAGGAATGCCGGTATCTCAGCAACCACCTGTGCACCATTCGTCACCACAACAGGGATCGTATCATACTGAAAAATTACCGATGCATTCTCAGCAATGTACTCACCGTTGAGCACTACGGTGACGGGTTCGTCGCCGGGCACTTTTGTGGAATCCGTCAGGTAAACGTTATCTATCAGCGGGAATGAATTGGAAAATGTCTGCAAAGCCTTATCCGCCTGGATCAATCCATAGCCTGAGCTCTCATCGTAACCGGTTACATCCATATCAATGGCTGTGGATTGCAAGAGCGATTTCATTTGTTGCAGGCTGAAGGACTGTTCGTTGTAATATTTCTTTTTTGCTTCAATCAGCAGTGCCGCGACAGCAGCAGCATGCGGAGCGGCAGCGGAAGTGCCGTAGAAATTGGGGAGTAAGTCGGGAGGACTGTCAATATTGAATTCCACTCCAAAGTCCACCGTTGTATTTACACCATTAGGAGCGGCAATATCCGGCTTCATCCTGTTTTGATTGTTTACCAATGTTCCTCCTCTGGAAGAGAAGGAAGCAATGGTAGGAGGATTAACGCCATAAGCCGGTGTATTTTTATACAATACGGCACCCACGGCAATAGAACTGT